>CALFDU010000017.1 GCA_937950315.1 uncultured Saprospiraceae bacterium
GGTGCTCACGGTGGTGAGAAAAAAGTAAGTGAAATCAATGACGATAACCTCACTTACAAAAAAGAAAAACATTTTAAGAATCTTCGCCAATTAACCTTTGGTGGTGACAATGCAGAAGCATACTGGAGCTTTGATGATAAATCATTGGTCTTTCAATCTACCAACCCTGAGTGGGGAGTAGAGTGTGACCAGATTTATATCATGGATCCATTCACAGATAAAAAACCAGGGGATAAATCGAAAATTGTAAGTACTGGAAAAGGAAGAACAACTTGCAGTTACTATCTACCAGGAAATAAATCCATCGTGTACTCATCTACACACAAAGGCGATGCAGCTTGTCCTCATGTTCCTGAAAGAACAGGTGGAAAATATGTTTGGCCGATTTATTCAGATTTTGAAATCTACACCGCTGATCTTGATGGTAACATATTGAGTCAATTGACAGATTCTCCTGGGTATGATGCCGAGCCGACTGTTTCACCTAAAGGCGATCTTATCGTATTTACTTCTATCCGTTCTGGAGACCTAGAATTATACACAATGAAGATTGATGGAAGCGATGTAAAGCAAGTTACTTCTGGTCTGGGTTATGACGGAGGAGCGTTCTTTTCACCTGATGGCACAAAATTGATTTTTAGATCTTCTCGTCCTAAGACACCAGAAGCCATCAAAGAATACAAAGACCTTTTGAAAATTGGTCAAGTGCAACCTACCGAAATGGAATTATATGTTTGTAATGTAGATGGATCAGACCTAAAGAAAATAACAGATCTCGGGAATGCCAATTGGGCACCATTTTTCCACCCATCAGGCGAGAAAGTGATTTTTAGTAGTAACCACAATAGTAAGAGAGGATTTCCTTTCAACCTATTCATGGTGAATCTTGATGGAACCGGTCTTGAGCAAATTAGCTATGATGATACGTTTGATTCTTTCCCAATGTTCTCTCACGATGGAAAGTATTTGGTGTTCTCATCAAACAGAAACAACGGTGGTACAAGAGATACCAATCTATTCTTAGCAGAATGGGTTGACTAGTATCATAATACTCAAAAATACAAGAAAGGCTTACCAATATGGTAGGCCTTTCTTGTTTGAAATCCAATCAATGATCATATATTCCATTTGTTACCAATCATACATGTTAATAAAAATCAAATGTTATCAAATACTTGATTCTTCGCCAAGGAGCAAGTAGCTTTAAGAAAATATAGTTTCTTATTTCATGTCAAGCAATCAGTACCAAAATCTAAAATATGTCACAGGCTTCTTGTCTGCAGTCTGCTTGGCATTTGGTACCATTGGTCTTTTTTGGACCATTACGGATGATTGTTCTGACATCCAAGCAAATTATAATCTCATTGCTCGTAACATCGGCATCGTAGCATTGCTATACTTCACCATGAACCTGCTTACCAATAGCGATGAAAAAATTGAGAAACTGAGTTTGATTTCTTGGATCACTTCTAGGTATTACATGATTTACTTGCTGGTCCCTACCGCAGTGAATAAAATCATGAATCTCCATTACAATTATAGCTACATCCAAGCCAATGAAAGGATCATGGATCTTGACCCTAAAAGCCTCGTGTGGACGGTTTACTCCTCTTCCGACACCTATGAAATGCTGATTGGGATAGGGCAGATCATCATCATTTTGATGTTGACATTTAGGCGTACCACCCCGATTGCCGTATTGTTACTTTTCCCGATTTTGATCAACAACCTGGCCATTGCCGGGATCTTTGATTCTTGTTATAAGCTGAGCTATGCGAGATCGGTATTCTTAACCTTTGGAATCTTGCTTTATCTAGTGCCTGAGCTCTTAGACTGGGTACGATCGATCAATTATAAAAAACTCTTGTGGTTTGAAAAGGGTAGACTACTGCATGCAAGAAATGTGATCAACATGCTGAAAATTATCTTGATCGTGGGATTGATGATTCAGCAGTTTTGGAAATTGGATAGGTCTAGGAATTATTATCGGATGAGTAAAGATCACCCAATTGTTGGAATCTGGTCTGTTGAATCTGTTAATGCTTCAACAGAAGATTTTCCTAATTTCAATCGATTGATTTTTGAAAAAAGTATTGTTGGTAATGTAGAAGTAAAAGACAGTCTTTCTCAATTCTACTACATCGTTGATACAACCTACAACCAATTGGAATTTTATAACTTCCAAGATTTTCGTTCCTTGGATCTCAAAGGTCGATATCAGATGATTGATTCCACTACAGTAAAATATGTGGGGCGCAACAATAGGGACTCTTTGCAATTTATAATGAAGAAGCAAAAAGTGATGAACCCAGAACTGGAAAAGTAATCAATGTTTTTCGCTACTCCTCAATCACCTCCAACTTAGCATATCGTAGCGCAATTCTTTTCTGACTATTCTCTACCAAATCAAAAAACTCGATGGTTGCAATCTTGCTGTCATCGATCGCCAATATTTTTCCTTTACCAAATCTCAAGTGCAACACCGTCATTCCTTTTTTCAAAGTATGAGACGGTACTGGATTGAAATTGTCAGGATCGATATAATCCAATTTCTTTTGAATCTTCGGTGCTCTGATGCCACCTAGTTTTTTAGGAACAGAAAAGCGATCTGCATTTCTCATGGTAATCACAGCATCGTAGTTTTCTACTGGGATTTCCTCAATAAATCGACTTGGTTCATTGTTCCTGATAGAACCATACTGATATCTCGTATTGGCAGATGAAAGAGTAAGAAATTCCTCAGCTCTTGTGATTGCGACGTAAAACAATCGTCGCTCCTCATCCAGCTGGTTGGGATCACTTAAAGACATGTATGAAGGAAATAAATTCTCCTCAAGTCCTACTACAAATACCGAGCGATACTCAAGCCCCTTGGCAGCATGCACCGACATCAAGGTGATGGAATCATTGTCTGTTCCTTCATTGTCTTGATCTGTCATCAGTGAAATACCTTGAAGGTATTTGGCCAGGCTTCTATCCGCATTGTATTCTTCTCCTTCTTCAATCACATCGTCTTCTACGAATTCTTGAATACCATCAAGCAATGAATTGATATTTTCAAGACGATTCATGCTATCCATGCTTCCTTCATTTTTATACAACTCCGTGATACCACATTTTCTTGCGATATAACAAGCTGCTTCATAGGCATTATCTGTTACCACCTTGGTCTGGAAGTTCTTGACCAACTTCACAAAGTCGTGCAGTTTTTGCCTAGCACGACCCTTGAATTCGATAGCCTTCAATACTTCCACAATACTCATCTCATTGTCATCCGCCAGCTGTATCAATTGCTCTACGGTCGTTTTCCCAATTCCTCTTTTAGGAAAATTCACCACACGCTTGAAAGCCTCATTGTCTTTGGAGTTTACCGCTAATCTAAAGTAGGCAATCAAGTCTTTGATTTCCTTCCTTTGATAAAATGATGTTCCTCCAAAAATTTTATACGGTAAATTATACCTCCTCAAAAATTCCTCAAATATCCTTGACTGCGAATTGGTCCTATACAATATGGCGATGTCCTTATTGGATATTCCAAACCTATTTTTATGTTCAACGATCGTATCGGCCACTCTTTTCCCTTCATCAGTATCTGTCATCGCCTTGATCAACTTGATCTTCTCTCCGCCGTCTTTATCTGTCCAGATTTTTTTCTGAATTTGTCTTTTGTTGTGGGTGATCACCTGATTGGCAGCCTCTACGATATAATTGGTAGATCTATAATTTTGTTCAAGTTTGTATACCTCAACATTCTTATAGTCATTCTGAAATTGCAAGATATTTTCAATCGTAGCGCCTCTAAATGAATAGATGCTCTGTGCATCATCTCCTACGATACAGATGTTTTCTCCGCTACCTTCATATTGGGAAAGCAATTTCATGATTTCGTATTGTAGATAGTTGGTATCCTGGAACTCATCAACCAATAAATACTTGAATTGATTTTGGTACTTGGCTCTGATGTCTGGATGTTTGTACAATACCTTAAACATCATCAACAGTAGATCATCAAAGTCCATGGCTCCTGCTTGTTTACACTTCTTGGTGTATTTGTCATAGATGACCTGAAGCATCGGTCTGTTTGCCATTCGATCTTGACTCATGAGGTCTTCATTGACGGCATACATTTTTGGTGTGATGAGATTACTCTTGGCGCTACTGATTCTTGATCGCACCATTCCGTTGGGGTAGGACTTAGAATTCAGGCCTAGACTTTTGATAATCTCATTGATTAGACTTTTACTATCGTCCGTATCATAAATACTAAAATCATTGGGATAACCAATATGATGTGCTTCTACCCGCAAGATTCTAGCAAAAATAGAGTGGAAAGTGCCAGCCCACATTCTATTCGCTCCAGATCCTACCACTTGCTCAATACGATCCTTCATTCCTCTTGCTGCCTTATTGGTAAAAGTCAAGGCAAGAATATTCCAAGGCGCAACACCCTTGTTCATCAAATGTGCGATACGATAGGTCAAAACTCTCGTTTTACCTGAACCTGGCCCAGCAATGACCATTACTGGCCCCTCTGTGGCTTCAACCGCTTTACGCTGGATTTCATTTAATTCTTCTAAGTAAGAATGAGTTGTGGGTAGTGACATCCTACAAAAATCTAAAATTATTATTTGCTATATATATAAACCTGAAGTTTTTTTAAAACTATATCTTGGAACCATGTCTAGCAGCACGCAAAAGTACTTTCTAGCAATCAGTTTGTTCTTTGGACTGATCTATGTCTTCCTTATTCCGCCTTTTCAAGCGCCTGATGAGGATAACCACTTTTTTAGATGTTATCAGCTAGCCACACCTACACCATCCCAAGAAAGTAGTCCAAGTGATCGATTGGGTGGGGTACTACCTTCCTCCCTACAGGATTATGCGCAGCAATTTGAATACCTACGTTTTAATTACGAAGGGAAGATCAGTTACGATGGGCTCAACACTTTTAATGAACAAAAGATGGATAAGGTCAACATGCGATTTGTTGATTTTAGTAATACGGCCATGTATTTTCCAAGCTCTTACTTGAGTCATATCCCTATTATGGCCATGGCAAGTAGGTCCAGCATGAAGCCATCAGCCCTTTTGTATTTGATGAGAGTGGTTTCTCTTTTGACATGGATTCTTGTAGTTATCTGGGCTTTTAAATTTCATGAGAGTGAATTGTTGTTTTACATCACTTTGTTGCCCAGTCTGCTCGTGCTCCATTCATCTGTTACCGCTGATGTTGTTTCCAATAGTATCGCCTTTTTCCTAACAGCATATATTTTTCATTTGCGCAAGCAGAAAGAGTTGATCAGTGTTAAGCAGATTTTATTTTTTGCGATTCCTATGATAATATTATCTGTCAACAAGATCGCTTATTTGCCTTTGGTCCTTCTTTGGTTTTTACTGCCTTTCGGCAAATGTTTATCCAAGGGTAGATATTACACTACGTTTTTATTAATTGCAATTAGCTGTATTTTATTGACAGGGCTGTGGGCAAATCGTGTAAATGATAATTACATCACCTACGAAAATTACGATCCAGAATATCGTGAAAGCCAACAAATAAAACCCAATGGTGATCCGGTAAAACAAACGAAATATGTGTTGTTGCATCCAGTAGAATTCACGATGAATATGGTAAAATCATACCTGTCGGTTGCCCAAGCAACCGTCGCCCATCTCACAGGTAAATTTGGTTGGGAAAAGAATTATTTACCATGGTGGATGATTGGATTGCTTGCCATCAATCTTCTATTAATAATCTTGTCTACCAAAGAGGGTTTTGTATTGAGAGATAAATTGTGGATGTTGATAATTGTGCTATCAACTTTATCCCTGCTTGCAGTGATCATGTATGGAATATATTCTGCTGTCGGAAATGATTATGTACACAACCTAGGAGGAAAATATCTCATCCCGATTTTTCCTCTCATGGCGTTTTTGTTTTCAACCAAACTTGTGCAAAAAAACTGGTCGCAGAAAATCACCATTCCAATTTTATTACTTGCACATGTCACCATGTTGTATTCCATATTGGCCCGTTATTATTTTTGAATTTCTTAGTGCAATGGCGAAGTGAAATTTTGCTCTTTGCCAAACCTTTAATCCTATCCGATGATGGGTTATCGTTTTCAACAGATCAACTTACATCTCGTGGAAAAATGAATCGATTTAATGTCAGTACATGCTTACGATATGTAAATTTTAAAGGGTATTATCAATTGACTGTTTCTGTTATTCCAAATAGCCACCATTTGATATTTCGCCTTCTAAGCCTATTATTTTTAATACTTTTACTAAATGGAATTTAACCCAATAAAAGATTTCTGGAATTTCATAAATTATCCAGTGAGGCATACCTATGAGCAACAAGTGCCACAGCCTTTTCTATATGTCAATGTGCTTTTTATATGTGCTTTCTTTATCAACATCTTAGCGATGTCGATTGTCACTTCCTTGGTCATTGATCTCAATGATATTGGAAATGTATTTGACGATATGGACTATGGGTTTTTTGCCATGTTTGGCATTGCTGTAATCGCTGCACCCTTGGTAGAAGAACTGATTTTTAGATTTCCTTTAAGAAACAAGAAGGCTTTATCTGTCCTTGTTGGTTTTATTGCAGCTGCTTTAACCGCCATCGTATGTGCAGGACAAGGTTATCCAGAAGGAGCATATGTTGCAGCGCCAGCTGTTTTTTTGATTTTCATGATGACCTTGGTGATTAATAAAAAAGCATGGGACGGATGGCAGTTTAAGTTGGACCATTGGTATCCTTATATTTTTTTCCTTGTTGCTGGGATCTTTGGATTCATCCATATATACAATTACGAGCTTTCAGCCTTTTCATGGTGGATGGCTCCATTGATAGTTATTCCTCAATTCGTACTAGCACTTTTTCTAGGCTTTGCTAGATTGAGGGTTGGGTTTTGGGCTTGTATCTATATGCATGCCTTAAACAATACAATTCCAGTCGTATTGGTTTTTTTGATGAAGGATGCAATGGTAGGGTAACGTGATTGCTTTTTTTCATTTATTGAAACTGGCAAAAGACCAATAGTAAGTAATGAAAAAAAGTCCTTTAAATACAGACATAAAAAAAACCCACTCACGTTTGAGCAGGTTTATTTTTTTGAATAATTTTCAACACCCTTTGATAATAAGACAGGGAAATGAGCGTCTACCCCTACGGTGTGTAGATGAAAAATTCATATTTTATTATTTATATGTGTATGTCTTTGATAAGCAGTATTCAGAGTTCAATCTCATGTCGTATGAGGAAGTATCTGGTTTTTATCTTTTAAAACCAAGTGGGTGAGAACATAAGAATGGGATCTCAGTAAAAGGCAAAAAAAAACCTACTCACGTTTGAGCAGGTTTATTTTTTTGAATAATTTTCAACACCCTTTGATAATAAGACAGGGAAAAGAAGGTCTACCCCTACAGCAGGTGATAAAAAAATTAAATTTTATTTTTTATATGCGTATATGTTTGATAAACAGTGTTTAGGTTTTGTCCCTTAATCTTATTGAAGTCAGAAAAAACGATTATTCTTCTTCTCCTTCATACAATTCATCAACCCGCTTACCCATATATATCAATGCACTTCCATTTGATACCTCAGTGTTTTCTGAAAAGGATCCTATTATTCCTAGGCTTCCATCAGCGTTCTTAAGGAAAGTAGGAATACTTCTTTCGACAGAGTGTAGTTTGTTGATAACATCCTTGTATTCTTCCTTTGAACTAATGGCTACTTCATGGAATGTTGGGTAATCTCTAGCTACCTCACTGAAGTTGATATAATCATCTGTGTGTGAGAAGAGCCCTGCTTTTGGATTGTTTGACGGATCTTTCATCTCTTCTGCTGAAACCAATCTATGTGCTCCATTTTCACCATATAGTTTTGAGTATCTCTCAAGAATATATTTGTTCACATCATTACTTGATGTCATCGCCATCAAGTATCCCATGTCGTTCAATTCTATGTTGTCTACCAGATCATCAGAATAAATGTTTCCTTGGAATGCTGTGATGCCATCAGATTTTGCTATTTCTATATTGGTAAAGTTGTTGTCAACCAAGGCTACAGTCCTTCCACTATCCATCAAGTATTTGGCCATCAATCGAGACGCCTTATGAGCACCTATGATCAATATACCATTGCTCTTGATCAATGTTACACCCAACATTTTTGCAACTATAGATGCAGTGGTAGCATTCAAAAGAACAGTTCCTAATACAATCATAAATACAGTAGGTGTTATAATCTCAGCATAAGGAACTCCTAACTCTGTTAATTTCAAACCAAATAAGGAAGCAATACCTGCAGCAACAATACCTCTTGGACCTACCCAACTGATAAACAGTTTGTCATTTTTAGTAAGCTCTGAATTGGCAGTACTGGCAAATACAGCAATGGGACGAATAACCAAAATAACCACCAAAAACAAGATTAAATATTTGAACTCTAATAGTAGTTTTAAATCCTCCAGATTAATATTTGCCGAAAGGAGAATAAATAAAATGGATATTAATAAAATACTCAGTGCTTCTTTAAATTCTAAAATTTCTTTTAGGTTAGGTACATCCATGTTTCCAAGTACAAGACCCATTACAACAACCGTCAATAATCCCGACTCATGCACCAACATGTCCGAGCCGACAAATACTCCAAGAACCAATGCCAAGGTAAATAAGTTAAGAAGGTAGTGAGGAATCCACTTGCGCTTGATCATCTGATACAATCCATACGCCGCTACAAAACCCAATACAAAGCCTATAAGGAGAATCATACCAAATTGTGATAATGCGTGCACAGTGAAATTGTCTCCCCCAGTTGTCTTTATAAATTCAAAAACCAAAACTGCTACCAATGCCCCGACAGGATCAATCAAAATCCCTTCCCATTTCAATACAGTAGAGATGTTTTTCTTCAGAGGTATATTTCTCAAGATCGGAGCAATAACCGTCGGACCCGTAACTATAATCAATGCTGAAAATAGAAAAGCAATCGTCCATGGAACATCCAAAATAAATTTGGCAGCCAACCCAGCTCCAACAAAAGTGATGGCGCTTCCCAAGCTAATTAACTTCCCAATTGCTGGTCCAACACCCTTTATTTCCGTCCTTTTCAAGGTTAATCCTCCTTCAAATAGAATGATTCCAATGGACAATGAAACGAAGTAAAACAAGGTTTGACCAGGAAAAAGCCCTTTAGTCCCATTATATATAGGCTCCAACCACTTCAAACCATCAGCGGTTTTTAAGGTTGATAAGGGGCCTACACAGAGTCCTATGAGTATCAAAGGTAGTATTGCTGGTACTTTTACTCTCCAGGCCAACCATTGAGCAAAGATTCCAAGGATGATTATTGCGGCAATTTCTAACATATATTAAATTTCTCTAATCCAAATATACAGGAATTAGCTATCCGTACTAAATGTATTGGGCATTACATAAAAACAATAAGCTATTTAATACCTTTATATATAGAAGAATAATTTGAATCATGCGGCTGTTTACACATATTTAACGCATGATTTGATCAACCACACCCGATTATGATCAAACATAGCAAAACACTTGTATTGATATCCTTATGTCTATTTGTGATATCCAATAAAGCTATATATGCCCAAAATTCATGGGTTCCTACCGCTTTTCAATTTCTTAAGGACAAGGATGAGAATTTTAATCTAAAAGTCTCCGATTTTAGTAATCCTATTGTTACTGATGAGTATACTTCGAGAGGAATAACACATATTTACTACAACCAACAATGGAATGGGATTCCAATATTTAACCGCAGTCTTTCTGTCGCAATACGTCAGAACGAATTCAGGTATGCAAGTCAGAATTATATCTCATTAGAGGATTTTTCGAAAACTGATTTTACGGCAGCGTTTAATCCCGATCAAATAATCTCACAAGCCGCTCAAATTGCAGAACTAGATTATAGCGGAGATTTTCAACAAACAGAAGTAAGGAGCGAGTTTCAGATAAAAGGAATGTCAAGCATTTCGCAAGAAGAAATATACATTGAAAAGACCTATGAGGTAGTAGGGAATAATCTTATTCCAGCATGGCTTGTTGGAATTTTTCATGATGATGAATCCAAATGGTGGCAATACCATATCAATGCCGATACTGGTGAACTTATCAATAGGACCAGCTGGACGATTGAATGTAATTTTGACCATGATCACTGCGATGCAGACCATACGATGGCGAGTCATTATAAACCAATGATCGTAGGTACTCCTAAAACTCATAAAGTGGCTGCGGCTTCTGTGATGAACAACACTTATGAAGTTTTTGCAGTCCCATTATTTAGTCCTTTGTATGGGGATAGAACCGTGGAAACAACTCCTTGGAGTCCTGCCTTAAATGCCTCTCCGTATGGATGGCATGATGATAACGGAATACCAGGAGCGGAATATACAGTGACAAGAGGAAATAACGTTAGAGCTGTAGAGGATGGAGATGCAAACAACAATGGTGGATATTCTCCTGACGGAGGAGCAGATCTTGATTTTCAGTTTCCTTTTGATCCTACAGATGCTCCGGCCGATTATCTAGATGCAGCAATCGTTAATCTTTTCTACTGGAATAATATGTTGCATGATATATTTTACCAATATGGTTTTGATGAAGCCAGTGGTAATTTTCAAGAAAACAACTATGGAAACGGAGGTGCACAATCTGATATGGTGAATGCTGATGCGCAAGATGGATCCGGCACCAACAATGCCAACTTCTCAACCCCACCAGATGGAAGTAATCCGAGAATGCAGATGTTTGTTTGGACAGTTGGAACCACCATCGATTTTGAAGTAACATCACCTTCTAATATTTCAGGAGATTACTTTGCTACTGGTGCCAATTTTGGTCCTAGTTCTGGCACATTTTCTGGCGAATTGATTGAATCAATACCAGCAGATGCTTGCTCGACTATCACCAATCCAAGCGCTTTGGACGGAAATATTGCTTTGATTGATAGAGGTGATTGTACCTTTGTTTCTAAAGTAAATGAAGCACAAGATGCAGGCGCTATTGCTGTAGTAATTTGTAACAATGTGCCAGGAAACCCAATCACAATGGGCGGCAACGACTCAGGAATAAATATCCCCTCGATCATGCTTTCTCAAGCTGATTGTGATATCATCAAAGCCGAAATTCCTTCAGTAGAAGTCGTCTTTACATTGAATGATACTGGCGAGCTAGATTCTGACTTAGACAACAGTGTAATTGCTCATGAATACGGACACGGAATATCCATTAGACTAACAGGAGGACCAAACAATTCTAATTGCCTTTCTGGTAGCGAACAAATGGGAGAAGGGTGGTCCGACTTTTTAGGATTAATCACTGGTATTGAAGATGGTGATGTCGGCGAGACTGGAAAAGGTATTGGTTCTTATTTGGTTAACGAACCTGCTACTTCCAACGGGATAAGGACTTGGCCTTATTCGACAGATATGAGTATCAATCAACATACCTATGATGATATAAAAACAGAATCCGTTCCGCATGGTGTTGGAACCGTTTGGGCAATCATGTTGTGGGAGATGACATGGGAACTAATCAGTGTTCATGGTTTTGACTCCGATTTTTATAATGGAGTAGGTGGTAATAATATCGCCATGGCTTTGGTGATAGAAGGATTAAAATTGCAACCTTGTAATCCAGGATTTGTAGATGGAAGAGATGCCATTCTTGCCGCAGATGATCTATTGTACGGCGGAGCAAATAATTGCTTGATATGGAATGCTTTTGCTAAGAGAGGTCTAGGAGTTTCAGCAACACAAGGATCTTCCGCTAGTAGGTCTGACGGTGATGAAGCCTTTGATACTCCTGCATCGTGTGATGGAGATATGATCATTAACGTTGTTGGAGAAGCGATGGCAACAGTAGGAGATACCATAGCGTATACTATTTCTGCAACCAATATCGCTGGTTTTAATGCAACTGGTGTAACGATCACAGATGATCTCCCTGATGGCTTGGAATATGTTCCAGGAACCCTAACTCTTGGGACAGAAGACAATGGTATTATCACAGCTACACAAGCCATCTTGGCACCCAATGCTATAATGACAACAGATTTTGATGTAGAGATAACCAATACGACCGAGACGTCAAGCATTAATGTTTATGAAGATTTTGAATTTGATTATTCAGAATGGCAAGTAAGCTCTGGACAAGGCTCAGCGATTTTTGAATATTCAACGAGCAATCCTTATAGAGGTGCAGGTTCATTTTTTGTACCTAATACCGAGTTTCAAAACTCACAATTTCTTACCATTGAAAACGTGACATTGAATCATACGCCAATGTTTGTTTTCAACCATTTTTATGATGTAGAGGAAGGAAGAGATGGAGGAATGGTTGAAATTAGTATCGATGGGGGTACCACATGGATTGACTTGGGTGGTCAGATGCTGGAGAATGGTTATACTGGAGTTCTTGAGGATGGCACCAACGATGACATTGACGATAGAGAGGCTTTTACAGGCTATAGTCAGACCTACATGAGAACACTTATTGATCTTGCTCCTTATGCTGATCAAACGGTAGATATAAGGTTTTTCTTTGGATCCAATGATGCAAGACATGACGATGGATGGTACATAGATGACATCATAATTTATGATGGTTTCTTGTTGACCAATACAGCCTGTGTAACCACCAATCAAGGATTTACTATTTGCGGAGATACACAGACTTTGATTCTACCAGATTGCGAAGAATTCAACAGATATTTTGCAGATCTGGACGATGATGGATTTGGTGATGTTACAAGTGAAATTATTGCTTGCGTTGGACCTGCCAATAGCTCAGTGAATAGCTCAGATTGTGATGATACAGATAGCTCCATCAATCCAGGAGCAGTAGAGATATGTGGAGACGGAATCGATCAAGATTGTAATGGAATGATCGATGATTGTATTGCTGATAACTGTACCGTCATAGACGACGAAGACTTAGAGGCAGATTGGGGTATTTGGATTGATGGTGGAGTAGACTGCCTTAGAACCATCAACGACGCTCAATTTGCCAATTCTGGTGTATACTGCATTCGTCTTCGTGACAATTCATCAACTTCATTTGTATCTACACCATCGATGGATTTATCCATTTATGAGTCCATGCAGATAGATGTAAGTTTCTTGACTTTAGGTTATGATACAGGCGATCAATTATTCTTGGAATCCTCTGAAGATGGAGGAGTGACTTGGTCTACAATCCAAGTGTGGGAATATCTTACGGATATCTTCAACGATACTCGATACAATGAATCTGTTGATCTTACTGGTCCTTTTTCAGCGACAACAACTTTAAGATTCCGTAACGATGCGCCTTCTGATTTGAGAAGGGTATATCTTGATGATTTTTATATAGAAGGTTGCCTGCCGGAAGGAGCACCAAGTTGTTTTGATGGAATACAAAATCAAGATGAAACGGGAATAGATTGCGGTGGTACTAGTTGTAACCCTTGTACTTCAGATGGATGTGTTTCTGATTATGCTTCCGCAAATAAGCTTACTGGTTTGGCAGATACAAGTGCGGATTTTGAAACCAATGGAGTTATTGAATCTTGTCAAGTAATCGGAGTAAACGCCATTGTTGATTATGATTCACAATCTGAAGTGTTGTTGGATGTTGGATTTGAAGTAAAGATAGGTGCCGAAATAGAAATATTTATAGACGGATGTAATAACGGAAGTGGCGGAAATAATCTGAATGGAGAAGAAGAGAAAAAGGAATAAATATTCCTCTAATTTGATGATGATGAATGATTTCCTTTAGATGAGGTATTTTATTCATCTTTCGTTTGATGGCACCAATTATAGTGGTTGGCAAAGACAACATGAAACCAACAACACTTTACAAGAAGTAGTCGAATCTACACTTAGCGCACTATTAAAAAAACAAATACGCGTTTACGGCTGTGGTCGCACCGATGCAGGTGTACACGCCAGCCAATATGTAGTTCAGTTGGATATAGATAGGGCTCCTTTATTTGACCTAAAATTCCGGTTAAACAAAAATCTGCCTAGCGATATTGCTGTATTCGATGTTTTTGAAGTTGAAGACAATATACATTGCCGATATGACGCCATATCTCGCACTTACGACTATTTTCTGCACTGGAAGAAGGATTCACACTTAATCAACTATAGTTCTTTCTATGATGGCCTTACCTTGGATTTTGATCTCATGAAAAAAGCTGCCATGCTGATTGAAAACACTGTGGACTTCAAGCCACTTTGCAAACAACCTGATTTTTACGAAAATACAGAATGCAATATCTCAAATTGTCAATTATTTATAGATGACGAACGAGGTCGCATGCGATTTACTATCACAAGCAATCGATTCCTTAGAGGTATGATTAGGCATTGCATTTTCTTCTTATTAAAAGTAGGAAGTGGCAAAATGACAATAGACGATTTTCAAAAAATACTGAACCAAGAACTTCAATTAAAACAAAAACAACCGGCACTTCCCAATGGCTTATTTTTAAGTATGATCAAGTACCCGACCATCAACTTAAAAGAGTCAAGTAGTTTAATAAAGATGCTAAAGATCGGCTTAGATAAATAATGGGTTGCAGATAGAATTTAACCTGAGAAAAAGATTGCTTGTCGAGCAAGTTTTTGGAAACGATTAATGCGCATTGTTCTGGTTTACGCTATCTCTATTCTTTACATTTAGACTTAATTTTTTCTCACAAACAAGTAGATCCAATTACAATTTTCCCACAAAAAAAAGCATCCAATAGTTTCCTATTAGATGCTTCAATATTTATTTTTCAATAGTATCAATCTGCATAAAAGCAGGATGATTGTAATTGGATCTTATTTTACCACAACCATTTTTTCGTAATTTACACTTCCTGCAGACTCTATACTTATAAAGTAAATTCCCGCTGGGTAATCCTTAACACTTATTTCAATTTTAGTATCTCCTGTGTAGTTACTTTGACTAAATACTTGTCCATTCAAGTTGGTAAGTGAAAGATTGTAGTTCTTTCCATTGGTATTATTGATTGTGATGATACTCGACTCTTTAACAGGGTTCGGTACTATGCTAATGTCAACCAATTCCAAAATGTCCTCCACATCCGATGTAAATGAATCATCAATTTCAATATTAAATGATGTAATATCTATCCAACCCCCTTCTCCGTCAATACATGTAAATGTAAATTGATCAGAAGTAGCAGATTCATCTTCACTATAGTATCTTACTTGATTTCCATTGATGTTTTTCTGCGTGTATTGACTTCCAATTACAGCAACTTCTCCTTCAATTTCCAGTCTACCACTGGTTGGCAAATCAACAACAGTATAGATCAATTCTTCTGAAGTATTGTTGGCATCCTCAACCAATAAGTAATCGGTTTCTACTCTTACCCAAGATCCTGGGAATACTCCCAAAGTATTGTTGTTGACTAGGAATGGTGCATCTAAAGTCTCACTTGAGCAAACCTGAAGCTCAAATTCTTCAAACGTACCTCCTGCTCCTACAGTTTGATCGTTTATATGAAAATACCAAGACCCTTGCGTAGACTCACCGTTAAAAATTGACAATGGTTCTTCCGGTTGGTATGTTTCATTAAATGGACATGAGATAGTAATCGGAGATGAATCCTCAAATCCACAATTAAAGTTATCATTGGTTGATCCACACTCATTAGAAACCATTATCGCTCTTGTGCCTGCAGGGCTTTCTAGTGAAAAAACTAAGTTAGAGAATCGTTGGTGATCTCCGCTTACTTTTTTGACAGCAACCGCTGATACTTGTCCTTCTTCTGCGACGAAAGCTTCTTTTGTTACAGTGAAATCACCAGATCCAGAAGCAGAAATATTTTTTACTCCATCTTCTGAAACAAAAGTTCTACAACTTAATGCAACTGTTCCAAATGTGTTAAGTCTTGTTGGCTCTCCAGCAAAACATTTGTTGTTTGGAGTTACCCTCCAATAGTACAATGTACTCTTCTCTAACGTTGATGTTGGTTCAAAAGAATTGGTTGTTACATTATTATTAAATTCTACAGTTGATGCCCCAAAAGCTGGACTTGTCGCCAATTCAAAGATGTAGTTTTCTGCATTTCTCGCTTCTTCCCATTGGAAAGTAGGGAATTGCTCAACACCCGAAGAACCGTTCACTGGAAAACTCAATGCCAAATCGCTAAAGTCAGTAGCAGTTATGTTCAAGAATATTGGTTGTTCGATAGTATCAGTCCCACTTATAGATCTTAGCGTTACCTCATAATTACCAGTGATGGCATCATCCGTAATGTCAAAACTTAATGATGTAGAACCATCAGGTTGTATACTGCTTTCTGAAAATATTGGAGTAACTCCAGTTGGTAATCCTTCTGAAATATCAAATTCAACCGTCTCAGCATATCCTAAAAATGCTGAAGATTGAATTTCTAAATCCGGAGATGCTGGAGCACAAACGTCAAAGAAATTATTAGATAGCTCATAAATATACGATGGCTCTGTAGGAGCTTCAATAACAAATCCAGAGTTACCCATGTCATAAAACACATTTCCTACAGACTGAACTTTGATTCTTGCATCAAGAGTTTGTGCATTAGGAATTCTCACAACTTGCTCACCATCATTTGGCGTATTTCTTACAAGTACTCGATCAAATGTTCTACCATCATCAGTTGATAAAAGAATATCTACCAATTGACAATTTACAGGCTCTTGATCGGTGTTACTAACATCCCATCTAACTTCTAGCTCTTGCCCTACAGTCGCACCATCAGGATTGATATTTGGCTGCGTTACAAGGAAAGGGCCTGAATTACCAGCTACATGCATTTCAAGTTCTTCCCATACAGTTGCAGTTCCTATTGGATTCTGATCTCTTACAACAAATCTAAAAGTTAAGTCTCTTTCGTAATCTGGTAAAATTTCAATGTCCCTATCTAAATTTGCTCTTACCCATTGTATTCTTGGAAAGAACCTGTTTGATTCTTCATCGGCAGCTACTGAAATAAATGATGGAGCATTTCCTTGTGGACTTCCTAGCGGGCTCGTTGGACCTAAGTTGTATTGATCCCAACCGTAAAACAATACATCACCATCTTCATCTGTAGCACTTGCATCCAATTCAAATGGAGTCGACATGGGAATAAAAAATCCATTTTCATATGGCATATCAATTACAGGCTCGTTGTTTAACTCGTCTGTTTTAAGTCCACAACCTCCAACCTGTTCTCTTGAAAATTCAGTCATTTGAAGCAACGAACCTGCAGAAAAGTAATCATCAGAAACTCCGGTGTTACTAGATCCACAAAGTCCAGCATAAGACATGATGGTGGATCCACTTCCTGGTTCATAAGCCCAACCTGCAGACATTTGATCTTCAGATCCAGGGCAATGATTCCAAGAGTGCGATGCACTGAATTGATGTCCTATTTCATGGGCAATTACATTACTAGCAAAACTTGTTATGTTTGACCCTCCTACACAACTTACTCCATTTGCTTTGTTGAAACTACATAAACTTCCTAATGCAGCAATACCAGCAACACCATCGGTACATCCTCTAGTAAATACATGACCAATGTCATACGAGTCCTGAGGAATGAGGCCATTGATGGCAGCAGAGTTTTCACCAATCAGTTCTCTTCCTTGTGCAGGGAAAAAATATGGATCCGAGTTTGGGTCTAAATGTATTATTCTTTCAATATCGTCTATCAACATAAAGTTAACTGCAATATTTAATTCGTAAATCTGTGAAAGTCTAGAAGCAGCCAAATTAAATTGAACAAGAACATCTTCTACGGTTCCTCCAACTATTTGCCCATATTCACCCGTACATGCAATAGCCATTCTATAAGTTCTTATTGGAATCGCTGCTACAGATCTTGAAATATCTTCAGGAGTCGTTTGTTGCTCTGCACTCGTATCATGTGTCCCACATGTTTTCCAATATGGATCTGGTTCTTCCTGATCTTTGATATAATAACTTTGATATGCTTTTGGATTGTCAGGGAAAATTGGATCCAAATAAATCGTTCCCTCTGAACTCGAAATCACTCCATTGAATCCATCTTTACTTACAATAAATCTCATGACATGATTGCCATCTTCAGATAAAGCTTTGTAACTTTTAATATTTGGATATTTGGCAGCTAGTTTTGGAGCCATCACAGGAGCATTCCATACATCAAAAGATACCATCTTACCATCTGGAAATGGAACTTCTATGATGTCTTTGTTTCTTCTCGTTTTAGAAAAGTCTCTGTCTGAAACCTTCTTTAGGTCTTTTTTGAGCTCATCCATATCTAAAGTGAATGCAGAGTAGGCTGTGGGAGTTACAATTCTGTTTCCACTTCTATAGTTGTCAATGCCTGACTTGTCGAGTTTAGTCCAAGCCGACTGTGCTATTAAGTTTGGAAAAAAAAATGCAATAAAAATAAGGGATATAGAAAAGCGCATGTACCTAAGATTATTTAATTCTAACACCATATAGTGCCTTACAAATATAAAATAGTCAAGCTATAAATGTGGTACTTTTTGTGTAATAATGGCGACTCCTGGACTAAAATAAGATTTTCATCTGCCCCGAAAATGTATGTACCGTTCTATTATCTCCAGATTTCCTGCCACCATAGTTGATATTGGCGTCAATCTGCTTGCCTATCCTTTGGGTATAATTAATCGACCAAACCCAATTATTACCCGTTGTAAGTCCCTGCAACATCTCCAATTCGACAGGCGATCCTGATGTCCCATTGAACTCATTCAATACATAATTTAAATTGGCACTCAAGTTTGATTTTTGTAACCTCCTCCAGGTTAATTCTGCCCCTAAATCCTGAGAATTGTTTTCCTCAAACCCTTGCGTGTTTTTCTGATTCCCATAACTGTATGACAAGGTCCACCTAAGCGTTTTATTCATTCTTACAACCACTTTCGGAGTAATTGAATAGAAATCAATATCGAAATTTTTTGCAGCATAATTTTCTGCGATGCTCACTCTTTTTCCCTGTTCTCCTTCCAGAGATATGTCTACCTTTTTCTTGACATTATATCTCGCTTTCGCAAATGTTGCAGATCGTTGCCTCTCTTCAAATCCACTAATCAAAACTATCCGATTCTGATTTCTTCTTGTGCCAATTTCTCCATTAAATATTGTCGAACCTTGGTTGATATAAAGCGTATGATCAAAGTTGTTTCCGAAGCTTACAATCTCAGGATCCAATAGACTAAAATTAAATGAATCTGTAAATCGATTATTGGTTCCTGATGTCTTTTTTATCAAATGATACCTCGACCTCCAAAACAGTGTTCTAGTCCACTTAAAATATACGCTCTCTTTGCTAATGAACTTGGATGGACGGACATCGAGCAATTGCCTAAATTCTGTCTTAGCAGTCCTTATAAATTCATTATTAAATACCACAAATCTTTCGAAATTTCCCAAGTCTCCAAAGGGCGCAATTTCAAACTCATTTACCTGTTGAATGTTATCAAAATTATAATCATTCCAGATATAACTTCCCTCTCCTGTCTGAACCATCAGATATCGATATTCTTGCTTCGGCTCTTGACCTGATCCAGTTTCGTACAATGACTCTGATCTCAGCCCTTGATTGAATAAATTTACCTTGTAATTTATTCTACCAAAAAAACTTGTATTCGGGTCATTGTCTGAAATATTTGGATTGAGAATATTTAATTCTCGATAGGTAGTATTTACGTTCAGGTCGGACCAGGATTGTCCAGTCCAATGTATATTTAATTTGTATTCATTGGTGCTGCTTTCAATCCCAAAGTCTGTGGGGTCCTCAGCCAAAGCCCAGTCATTACGCTTGTTTGCCGCCAATTGCATGTCGAGCTTCTCATTGATTTTCTTTCCTACATACACACCCATCCTCTCAAATTGGAAACTTAAATTATCTAGTTCTGAACTAAGTAATTCTAGTCGTTCGTTCTTTTCCTTATTGTAAAATCCACCATAAAACCACCCATCTTCTCCTGGCTTATTATTAAGTTCAAAGGTGGGTATAAAAAAGGTACTTTTGATGGTACTTGATTCAGCATTTAGAAGCTCGCCGGAGGCAAGGATATTCCAGTTTTTATCATTCCATGCAAGCGAGCCAAAATTCTTGTTACCCTGATAGTTTTCAAACTGTGAAAAATGGTTGAATTGATACAGTAAAGTCAAATTGTTTTTATACCGCAAACTGGCTTCCGCTTTCCCCAATAATTCATTGTATGAATCTTCCGTTTGATCCAAGCTCCAAATTCTTTGAAACTCTGTATCTCTGTATGGGTTTAATGCACTGAAATGGTCTTGAGCATACTCTGCAGAAAAGAAAGTACTCACCTTCCAATTTGAACCTTCTTTTAGTGGATTGGTTTGACTGTGATTAAGCATAAAAGCAGTCCCAGAATTATCATCATTGTCTATGTCAGAGAATCTATTTTGATCTGATTTGCTCAAGGCAAATTCAGCCCCTAAATTTGAATTTTTTCCCGTTTTTAAATTACCAAATAAGTTGATTAGTTGACGTTGTTTTGGTGTAATCAAGTTTATGACCGGATCATAGTTACCCATGTTGCTTCCAACAAATTTATAGATCCTTTGATTGATGGTTAATTCTTCGTCGATTACATAAGATCCATTGTCAATTCCTACTTCAGAAAATGTCGCACCCACTGCATCAGGTCCTCCTTCCGCTGTAAATTCTAGGTACTGAATCCCAGTAACTGGATCAATTTTCAAAAAATATAGAACCGAGCTGACATCGTCTTCATCTGGGATGAATATTCCACTGATGACAGATCTTTGATCACCACTGTTAGTAAGAATGTCTAACCTTGTAGAATCAAGTTCAGCAAATCCTGAAATATTGGTATTATCTTGCTCAGAATAGAGGTTAACGCCAAATTCCCAGTTTTCTTCTGATACTGCAACCTCACCAGCATAGACCGTTCTTAAAAAGTTCTGATCAGTATATTCATATTCAATGATGATTCGGCTAAATTGATTGATGATATGGTTGATGGTGAATTCTACTTCAGCGGTATTGTAGTCAATCACATAATCGTATTGTTCTCCTCTCACTAGTAGTTTTCCATCAGAATAGACCCTCTCAGTCCCGGAAAGCACGATTAAAAACCGCTCACCATCATTTCCAGTAAGTTTATATGGTCCCTGATTTCCTTCCGTTACATCCAATGTCTGTCTTGCAAATCTTCCTCTCGATACTGCGTATGATGCACTTCCATCAATCAATGTTTCGCCCAAAGTTTGGCTATGACCCAACGAAGCACCTTGTAGTTTTTTATAGTATTTGGTGAAATAGCGATCTTTTTCATCCAAAACGTAGTCTCCGGCCTTAAGAAATGACCTATTTTTTGATAATTCAATATATACCTTGTCAAACTCCCGTAATTGCTGTGTGTTTCCCTCTGCTTGGATTGGGATATTGTCGTCAGAAATCACTCCTTTTACCTCCAATCCACCTCCTAAATCACCTTGCAATGTCATATCGAAGTTGGAATTCAAAACCAAATCTTGACTATTTCCAACAGCCAAACCTCTTGAAAAACTTCCTCGATAATCAATTTTTTTAGAAGTAATAATTCGATCTGATACTTCAATATTGCCAAAATCATTTGCAATGTTGATTACGCGATCATTGAAAAGCATTTCTGTGGAATCAATTAGGCAAAATTTTTGCTGTAACACATCTGTGAAAGTTCTATATGATAGTTCAATACTGTCATTCGAAGTTTTACAGTTTGAACTAGGTCTGATTTTTATGGTGTTTTCACCAATTTCAATACCTGTTTCATCGGTACATTCTGCAGGATTAATTTGTACTGAACTAACTATTACGGGGCCTTTTGTGAAAATAAGAGTATCCGAATGGCTGGATATCATCATTTTGTGAAATCTATTAGGTTCATTTTGAGACATACCATGCTTAATTCCGCCTAAAAGAAAGGTGAATATTAAGATACATATTTTAAAGAAAGGCAAGACCTATTTTTATTTAAGATATTGGTTTAAAATGACTTATAAATTACAAATTTATTACATATATTTGTAAAGTTTCATGAAAAGGTTGCTTATTATTCTATAAGTAAACGTATCCATCCCTATAATTAGTTGCAGTTATCATTATTGATGAGGAATTATAAGTGAATAAACACTTTTATGGTGCTTGAACTGACGTTTTATTGCCTATATTTGCCCTCTGAAATCAATATTGAAATTCAATAAATCCATAAGGCGAACAACAATTTATGTTTTCAATTAAAGAAAATTTCTGCTGGGTCATTGCTTTTTTTGCATTCTTATCTAGTATGCAAGCCCAAGAAGTAAGGACAATTGATGGTTCAGAGAACAATCTAGCCAACCCTGAATGGGGAGCACATGGCACTCAGATTTTGAGACTTACGGACGTCAATTATGTGGACGGTTCAGGTCTTATTAATGATGAATTCATGCCCAACGAAAGAAGGGTTTCCAACGTAATATTCAATCAAGAAGGGTTAATAAATGATTTTGATAGTCACTCTGACTATGTATGGGCCTTTGGTCAATTTCTTGATCACGATATTTCACTTGTAGAAAGTAACATAGCAGAAGATATTTCTATAATTGTACCGAATGGTGATGAAGTTTTCCCTGTTGGAAGCACAATCAGTCTCGCAAGATCTACTGCCGTTGAAGGTACAGGTGTTGGCGCAGATAATCCTCGACAATATAGCAATGAGGTTACGGCATATTTGGATGGTTCTGTTGTTTATGGATCTTCAATTGAAAGAGCCACTTGGCTGAGAACAAATGCCGGAGACGGTAAATTAAAAACTTCAGAAGGAGACTTACTTCCATGGAATACCATGTCTGGAGAATACAATGATGATTTTGACCCAACTGCCCCATTTATGGCAGACGATACCAGATCTGGAGATAAAATGTTTGTAGCTGGGGACATAAGAGCAAACGAAAATCCTTTACTTCTTACGATACACACAATGTTTGTAAGAGAACATAATAGACTTTGTGATGTTTTCGCCAATCAAAATCCGAATTGGGATGGAGAACGCCTGTATCAGGAGTCAAGAAGAATGATAGGCGCTTATATTCAGTCCATAACATATGAAGAATGGTTGCCTTCTATCGATATCGATATTCCTGAATATACCAGTTATAAGCCAAATGTTAATCCAGGTATCAACAATGTTTTTTCAGCTGCAGCTTTTAGAATGGGTCACACCTTGATCAATAGTCAGATTATAAGAATGAATAACGATGGAGAGATTATCAGTCAAGGTAATTTATCCCTTAAAGATGCTTTTTTCCGACCATTGGAAATTTTATTTGCAGGTGGAATAGAACCATATGCAAAAGGAATGGCTACTCAAGTCCAACAGGAAATGGATGCCAAAGTAATCGATGATGTTAGGAATTTCCTATTTGGAAATGGTACTGGAGGTTTAGATTTAGCTGCTATCAATATCGCTAGAGGAAGAGATAGAGGTTTATCTGATTTCAATACCATTCGCGATAATTTTGGATTGGCTAAGCTTAACAATTGGAGTGACCTTACAGATGACATAAACGAAGCCACTTTGCTTCAGAATCTATATGGAAATGTTGATAATCTAGACCCTTGGGTTGGAATGTTGGCTGAAAAGCATATTGAAGGTTCAATGTTTGGAGACTTAGTAAGCATCATCATAGAACGCCAGTTCCAAGACTTAAGAGATGGTGATAGATTTTATTATGAAAATGATCCTGCGTTGTCTGAATCAAGAAAACAAATGATCAAAGACACAAGACTCAACGATATCATCATGAGAAATTGTGACATCGAAGTCATGCAAGAAAATGTATTCTCGGCAATGCCACATAGTGATATTCCTGATGGTCCTGACCTAGTAGAATCGCACTTAGAAGCCGCTATTTATCCTAATCCAGTAAGAGAAGGTACTCAGTTGAAAATCTTCGGACAGAAAGAAGAAGCTGTTACAGTGAGAATATTCGACAATCACGGTAGATTGCTTTATTCTGCATCAGATAATATCGTTGAAGGAGACAATTTCTTAAATCTATCGATGCAAACTCAGGACTGGCGTAATGGATTTTATAGCCTTGTAATTACCACTGAGGATAAGATTAAGACACTTAAGTTTACCATTCAGTAAACAACATCTTGTATTTTTTTAATATATTTTATACCTAATTTAGGGTATAAATACTGGATATTCATTAATTTGATCATCTGACGAAATTGTACGTACTTATTTAGAATACATTATATACGTTCTTTCAAATTTTTTGAACGTTTCGTAAAAGTATTTTCTCAATGAGGTATAGCAATTTTTCCATATTTCATTGATAGTTAACGCTTAGTGTATTACATAATTTCGTAATGTGTTTTATAGTAAAAATGTAACCTTAGATTGGCACTACATTTGCTCAACTAGGGAAGAGAGTTAGGTCTATGGACCACTTTCAATAAACGAATTATTTTAAATCTTAATAACTTATATGCCAACGGTTAAAACTGTAATTGTTGATCCCCAGTTAATGTTTGTACAAGGCTTACAAGCACATTTGACTATTCAAAAAGAATTGGATGTAGAAGTGCTTACAACTTTGACAGATGGTGGAAATATAAGACAGGAGCTTTCAAAGTTTCCTGAAGTGGATTTATTGATTATGGAATTGAATCTGAAAGGTGAAGATGGATTGGAATTAATTCCAATGGTTAGAAAATACTTTCAAGATTTGAAAATACTAATCTGTACTTCATACGATGATTACAGATATGTGAAAGAAGCATTAATAAACGGCGCTGACGGTTATATTTTGAAATCAAATTCTCTAGAGCATTTGATGCAAGGTATAGTCGATGTCCTTGATAATAATAGATACATCGCTCCTGGTTTGCACATTACCCCTCCAAACCATAAAAAGACATCAAAGGATACTGCTCAACCAAAAAATAGGTTTGAGGATCGATTTATTATTAAAAGAAAATTGACGAAAAGAGAACATGAAGTTTTGTCTCTGATCGCTCAAGCAAAGAACAACAAAGAAATAGCGGAGCAGCTATTTATAAGTGATCAAACTGTTTGTGTTCATAGGAAGAACATTATGAGGAAATTGGGCGTAAGAAATACGGTCAATTTAATCAAAATGGCCCTGGAACATCAGCTTGTTCAATACTAAGAATAATACAGGACTTTACCTCCCCCGGTACTCTTTTCCCTGCTAAACTGAACGTTAGAAAAAATTACATGAATTATTTGCGCAAGCGAATAAACAAAACCGATTTTAACAATGAAATCACTAACGTTTACAACACGTACAATTGCATCTAAAGCTGGAAAAAATGCTTTATTGTGCACCTTATTAATTTTAGGATTCTTCAGCACTAATCCGCTGATGGCACAATGTCCACTACCATGTGGAAACACGCAATTATCTGTTAATGGAAGCTGTGAGGCAGAAATAACTCCAGGTACAATATTAACAGGAACGCTCGATGGCACATGTGCTTATAGAGTAATTATTACAGATTTAGACGATAATCTTATTGCTGAGTCAGAACTATTTGGAGGTGTATTATTGCATCCAACTATTTCTGTTAGTGATGGAACAGACTTCAAAGCAAGTGTAGCGTACACGGATGCTGATGGAGACGAATTTTCGTGTTGGAGTTATCTTACATTGGAAGATAAGTTGGCACCAAGTGTTGTTTGTCTAGATGATGTAACAGTAGCTTGTACAAAAAGCCATTCTGACGATTTAATGACTTCAGCCAACCAGTGTCATACTGCAGAGTCTACAGACAATGTAAGTACCGATCCTGACGTGTTTGAATTCGCAATCGATGTAGCAAATTCTGCTTTACCTTGGGAGGTTATTACAGCCGCTCAGTTAAACATGGGAATTAGTTTTTCAGGTGTTGCTGCACCATTCGACGTTACGTTGGTAGGACCAGATGGTGCTTCTTATAGTGCGATGTATTCTCCAGCAGATGGAGTGAATGTGATGGCATTGATCGGACTTCAGGCCAGAGATGATATGGCCAATGGAGAATGGACAGTATTATTAAATACTTCAGGAATTGCTTCAATCAGTACAGCAGTTATGTGTATTGAAAGTACATCAATTTTTATTGATTCTCCAGATATCACTGACAACTGTTCAGATACTTCTGTAGACTTTTTATCAGATGATTTGATTGATTTAGATTGTGAAGGTCAGACTGCACCTATATGTGCTTTCGAAAGAATTATTTTATATAGAGCTGTTGATGGATCTGATAACTACTCACCAACATGTAGTTTTACAATTTGCTATGAAAAACCTTCTCTGGTATCTGCTGAATTTGTATTTCCACCTAACGTGGATCTAACTTGCCAGCTTGATGATACCGATGGAGATGGGATTCCTGATTTTAATTTTAGCTCTTGGGATACCAACCAAAATGGTTACCCAGATCCTTCTGATGTAGGAGTAGGCTATCCAAGCATAGATGGTATCGATTTAATTCCAGGAGAAGAAAATTTATGTAAAATTTCTGTAGCTTATACTGATACAGTAATTGACATCTGTGATGGTGGTGGTTCATTCAAAGTTTTGAGAACTTGGACAGTTTTAGATTGGTGCGAAGGAACTTCAAGAACTTGGGTTCAGTCAATAAAAGTTGAAGATGATCAACCTCCATTTTTGGTTTGTCCTGCAGATACATTGACTTTTGAAGCAGCTGGTTATTCATGTACGGCTGACATAACTTTTGATCCTTTAAGTACTACTGACAAGACAGGTGTTCAATTTTTATTCGATTGCTCAAATGTTACTTTCGAAGTAGAATACTTGACTGCTGATGATAGAGACGTAAATGAAGTTGATCAACCGTTTACACCAGCAATAAATAACAATGATGGAACATTTACCGCTGAAAATTTACCAGCAGATACTGTGTGGGTGAGATATGTAGCAACCGATGCATGTGGTAATGTATCTGAATGTAGATTTGAAATATTTATAAGAGACAACGGCGCACCATTTGCCATTTGCGATCAGTTTACTGCTGTAGCTTTGAGTGAGGATGGATGGGCTAGAGCCAATGCAATTTCTTTTGACGACGGCTCTTACGATGCATGCACAGATGACGTGACATTCCAAGTAAGAAGACCTAGCACGCCTTGTAGCGCATTGCCGGATTACGATAGAGATGATACCTTGTTCGGCGACTATGTGCAGTTCTGCTGCGCTGATGCAGCGGAGGAATTTGTTCCAGTTGTGTTACTCGTAACAGATGCGTCTGGAAACACAAATACTTGTATGGTCAATGTTGAAGTTCAAGACAAATTTGGTCCTGATGTAACTTGTCCACAAACCAACATTACGTTGACATGTGGTCAATATGATGCGGATGATTTATATGGTACTCCAAATAGACCAACAATTACAGATAACTGCACACCAAATATCGTTGCTGAATATGAAGATAGTGTCAGTATAGATGATGCCTGTGGAACAGGAACAGTTACAAGAAGATGGTTTTATACATTGGGAGCAAACAGAATTGATCTTGATGACTGTACACAGAGAATTACCATTGATTCAGACTTTAATTCTGTAATTGTATTCCCAGGTGATTTAGATATTGATTGTTCTGAAGTTGCTACTTCATTGAATGGTCCTACGATCAACGGAGTGCACGTAACTGATTACGAAGGATGCGCTAATTTTGCATATGCATTTGAAGATCAAAGATTTAATAATGTTGATGATATATGCTTTAAGATTATCAGAACACACACTGTCATTGATTGGTGTGTATATGTTCCAAATTCAGGAAACAATGCTGGTTTCTATACAGATACACAAGTAATAAGAGTATCCAATACCGCACCTCCAAGTATTCAAGAATGTGCAATGGAAATCTCTCAATCACTTGATGAGACAACATGTATGAATAGAGTAAGGTTGAATGTGCCTTGGGGATTTGATGACTGTATTCAAGAGCCAATCTTGCCTCATGATATGGGATATAATATCATGACCAATGGACAAATTGTCGAGGAGGTAGCTTCTATCTCAACAACAGATGGAACCATTACTTTGCAACCACTTCCGAAAGGAACACATACTGCCAATTTCTTTATTTTCAATAGTTGCAACAATCCGCCAGCTACTTGTTCAGTGGATATAGTTGTTACAGAAACGGATACAATACCACCAGTACCTTATTGCTTTGGTGGCATCACAACAGTATTGATGAATCAAATGGGAGAATCACTACCAAGTGTTGAAATCTGGGCATCAGATTTTAATATTGGAGCTACCGATAATTGTACAGATTCAACTGACTTGGTATTTACTTTTGAAGATGGTTCTCAGTTTATGGAGCTAGGATGCGAAGACGAAGGCCTGATGACTATCTCAATTTTTGTAACCGATGAGTGTGGTAATTTTGATTTCTGTGAAACAACAATTAGCATTCAAGCGAATGGATTGATATGCGATACAGTTGTGTTCGATTCAATGGGATTTGATCCTAATAATGTAAGGTTTAATCTTGCTGGATCTGTCTTTACAGAAAATGATGAAATGATCAAAGATGTTGAAGTAGTATT
Source organism: uncultured Saprospiraceae bacterium (assembly GCA_937950315.1). Taxonomy (GTDB): domain Bacteria; phylum Bacteroidota; class Bacteroidia; order Chitinophagales; family Saprospiraceae; genus JAHDBF01. The sequence goes on from CALFDU010000017.1 coordinate 28,644, forward strand.
GAATAATATGAGTTCAGGATTTGATGATAGTAATGATACAGATGAAGAAGGACATTACCTTTTCAATGACGTTTTAGCGAATGAAAATTATTCACTTGAAGCAGAAAAAGATGTTGACTATTTGAATGGAGTAAGTACACTTGATATTGTGCTTATTCAAAGACACATACTGGGAATAAGTGAGCTTGACAGTCCGTATAAGATTATTGCAGCAGATGCAAACAATTCTCAAACTGTTTCCGCATTGGATTTGGTAGAATTGAGGAAGTTGATACTAGGTGTTTATGATGAATTACCAGCCAACAACAGTTGGAGATTTGTAGACTCTGAATTTGTTTTTGTTGATGAAACATCACCATGGCCATTCACAGAAACTATTGCAATCAACAACATGTCCGAAGACTTAATGACCAATGATTTTGTGGCTGTGAAGGTAGGAGATGTGAACAACAATGTGGTGATCCCAGGTTATGCTTCAAATGTAAATGTTGACTTTAGAAATTCAACGATTGTTAGTGTTGATAATGCAGCATTTACTAAAGGTGATTTGGTTTCAGTTCCATTGAATGCAGACTTCGATAATACATCAGGTTTACAGTTTGCTTTGAACTATGATTTCCACATGCTAGAGTTTGTAGGATTTAGTAGTGATAAATTTGCCTTGAGCGAAAACAACTATAGAGAAAGTCATCCAGGTATGATTTTATTCTCATGGAACGATGTCAAAAATGTAGATTTCATAGAGGCATTAAATGTTGAATTTAGAGCGGTTGCTGATGGTAACATTATGGACGCATCAATGGTCTTCGTAAATGAAATCTTGAGCAGCGAAATTTACAACGGAGCAAATGAAGTAAGTCAACTGAAATTACAAGTTGAAGGTCAAGTTGAAGCAATTGATCAATTGAGATTGTTACAAAACAAGCCTAATCCGTTTAGTGATAAAACCAACATTGGATTCTACTTGCCTTCTCAAGGGAAAGCGACTGTAAGTATCCTTGATCTATCAGGTAAACTTATTTACAAGTACGAAGGAGATTTCAACAAAGGATTCAATGAATTGGGAATAAATTCACATGATATCAAAGCAAATGGATTGCTTTATTATCAATTGGATACTGAGTTTGGCTCAGAAACCAAAAAGATGTTACTGATTAAGTAAGATATAACTCCAACTATAAAGAAAGTCAAGGGTAGACTCTATCCTTGGCTTTCTGCGTAGTTAAGCCTCATATTAGTGTTTGCCTTCGTTTTCTTTATTGAAAATAACTTTCCTATTGATAGCTAATTAACATTTGGAATGTTAATTTTGTCCTCTATACATTAAAATCCCGATGATGCAAAAACACATTATCCTTTCTCTAGTTTGTTTATTCTTTTCATTTGGAGCAAATGCTCAGTTGGAAGTTGGCTTTTCGTCTTCTGATACAGCAGCGCCAGGTGGAACAGTAGACGTAGACGTTTCGGTTTCAAACTTTGACAATATCATTAGTGCCCAATACTTTATCCTATGGGATTCTTTGGTGCTATCATTTGACTCAGTTTTTAACGTAACGGATGAATTGGAACAATTTTCAATAGGAAATATTGGAACTCCTGAAACCATCTTGAATGGTGAAGATGGAGAAATGACGGTTTCTTGGAGCCATTCAAGTACCAACGCGTTCTCTCTTCCTGATAATACAGTACTTTTTACTGTAAGAATGAATGTAGAGGGCAACGATTGTGACTCAACAGCAGTTGCAATAGGAAATATTCCTCCTTTTCAAAATATTGAAGTAATTGACGGCGACTTCAACGATATAGGAGCAATCGCAACACCATTACCATTTGCACTACCAGGTACAGATTGTGAATCTGGCGGTGGCGGCGGCGGTGGCGGCAATGATTTGCTTACGCTGAGCGGCTCAAATTTAAGTGGAGACATGGGAGACAATGTGTGCATGACAATCACTGTCGATAATTTCACAGATGTATTGGCTGCGCAAGGGGGTATGAGTTGGGATCCATCAGTTCTTAGCTATACTGGCGTAATGAACTTTGGTTTTCCTGATTTTGATGAAACGGCTTTTACTACAAATAATACGGATTCTGGTCAATTAAGCTTTTTGTGGTTTGATGATACCACCGTAAATCCAGTGACTTTACCGAATGGAAGTACCTTTTTTGATATATGTTTTGACATCATAGGTGCTCCGGGATCTTCAAGTTCTATTCAATTTGTAGATAGTCCAACAGTAGAATTCTCTAATTCTAACAGTGAAGCAATACCGTTTACCACAACCAATATCACTATTTCCGTCAATGACGACGGAGGCGGTGGCGGCGGCGGCGGAGGTGGTGGCGGTTCCGCTGATTTGACCATTACTGCTGAAAACGTTGCAGGTGCGCCTGGCACCAATGTTTGTGTGCCTATTACCGTTGATGGATTTGTAGATATACAAAGTGTACAGGGGGGAATTACGTGGGATGACAGTCAATTAAGCTTTACAGGTACTGATAATGAGGCACTTGCAAGCATGGCTTTCGGAGAAAATGGAAATTCCTTGAGTTTTGTTTGGTTTGATGATTCAGGTGTAATGCCTGTAACATTGCCTGATGGAGCTACTTTATTTGAAATATGTTTCGATGTTATTGGAACAGGAGGTACTACACAGATCTCATTTGCTGAGAATCCACCTTTGGAATTCTCAGATTCTACGGGAGATGTACTAGAATTTGATGAAAATCCTGGTGTCTTTACCATTTCAGTCGGAGGAGTAATGCCTTTTGGGTTGAACTGTACTAATGCTACATTACCAAATGGTACCAATTCATGTATAGATATTACTACTGAAAACTTTACAAATATTGCTTCTGTACAACTTTCAATGACTTGGGACGCAAGTCAATTGACATACACCGGAGTTAATAATTTTGACCCAACGATTTCACCAGTAAGTGGACAGTTTAATCAAACTGGTGCCAATGAATTGGGGCTTAGTTGGGCAAGTAGCAATGGGCAAGGGGTTACAGTTCCAAACAATACTACCATGTTTTCTATCTGTTTTGATGCAATATCATGTAACGGAGCAGATATGACCGGCAGCTTGAATTTTGTAAGTGGATCTCAGGTTCCTATCGAGATTGGAGATGGAAATGCAGAAGTAGTGCCATTTGACTTTGAAACTTGTACTTATACCATTGATTGTGGAGGTGGAGAATGTGAAGTGAATTTTGGTACTGCCAATATTTCTGCACCGCAATGTTTCGGTCAGAGTACAGGAGGTATAACAGTAAATCCAATAGTAACTGGAGATGGATGTTCGTTGGTTTCATGTACTTGGTTTCAAGCCATCCCAGGAGGACAAGTAATTCCTACAACAGGATGTAATCTGACGGGTGTACCAGCTGGAAATTATTCATTGGTGGTTGATACAGGTAATGGAACTTTCCAAATGGATTACACAATTCCTAATGCTCAACCAATTGAGATTCAATCAACAGTATTCCCAGTAACTTGTAACGCACTAGGAGGAATAAACACAACAATTACAGGTGGTTCAGGCAATTTTAGTTGTGAATGGCCATTCAATGGAGCGACAGGCTGCAACATTGGAGGTTTGGAACCTGGAGACTACACATTAATTATTACAGATAACGTTTTTGGGTGTTCGCAAGCGGCAGATTTTACTGTACCAGAAGACTTTGATTTACAAGGAACAGCAACAGCTTCAGGCGCTGATTGCGGAGGTGGTACAATCTCTATAACGATGAATCAAGCAGGCCCGTTTAATTATGCATGGAGCCATGATCCTACAGTAAATGCTGCGGTTCAAAATAATTTAGATCCAGGGGCATATACTATTACGGTCACTGACCCTAATTTGAATTGTATGGAGATTGTTTCAGCTACAGTTGATCCAATGTCATCTTCATTAGAGATAGAATCTATCACGGTTAATCCTGCAACTTGCGTTGGAGGAGGGTCAGCAAGTATTAATATCGTTGGTGGGTGTTTGCCTTATTCTTGTGAAGTTACAGGAGGAAATACAATGTTAGACTGTGATAATCTGCAGGATTTAGCAGCTGGAATATATGGTATCATAGTAACCGATGCGAGTGGAACTATGGTGAGTGAATCATTTGTTGTTGATGAATTTGAGATGATTTCTGCAACATTTACTAGCACAAATGTTTCTCTAACTGGTCCAGGTTCAATTCTAATAACGGATGTTGTAGGTGGCACAGGACCTTATACGTTCAATTGGACTACCACAGGAGGAAGTGGAATCATACAAGGCCAACAGAATCAGACAATGTTGGGTGTAGGTTCATATACTTGCACTATTACTGATGTTAATGGATGTGAATTTGTTCTAGGACCTATAGAGATTACGGATCAAGATCCAGGCGCTCCAGTGATTGTAGCTCCTATATTTATAACGGATGTAGGTGGTTGTGGTGATGAATGTAATGGAGCTGTACAAGCATCCATTACAGGAGGAACGGCGCCATTTACCTATAGTGTAACAGGTACAGACGGAGTAGTTATAGAATCAGATGAATTACCAATAGCAGGCATTTGCAAAGGAGATTATGTTTTTGCAGTTGTAGATGCAGTGGGTTTTGAAGACAGTGCTTCCATTGTAATAGGTGGTGTTGATGAAATTATGATCACCGAAGAAGACAAAGAATGTGATGATGGAACTGATTCTGGCTCTATTACTATATCGGCAACAGGAGGAGCAGGAGGATTGACATTTTTGTGGTCAAATGGAGATGAAACAATAATGCCTGAAAATTTAGCAGCAGGGGCTTATGGTGTTACTGTGACTGATGCGTCTGTGAATGCTTGTTCTGCCACTGCAGTATTTACTGTTGAAATGTGTAATGAACCACCACCACAATCATGTGGAGAAAGTTCTACCGTGCTTACGCCAAATGGAGATGGCACGAATGATCTACTTTTTGTAGAGTGTGCTACAGACTTCCCTAACACTTTTGGTGTTTATGATAGATTTGGTAGACTTATTTATGAGACCAATGACTATAGCAACGATTGGGATGGGACAGACCTCAATGGAGATATTGTAAACGAAGGAGTTTATTACTGGGTAATGGATTCTACCTTCGACAATGGAGTCAACAGAATTTACAAGGGATATGTGAACGTGATAAGAGAAAACTAAAAAAAGATAAATCTTAAAACTAAGAGAAATCCAAAAGATGAAAAAGCAGCAAGTTTTATTAGTGTTTATAGCTTTCTTCCTTTGTTCACTATCGATGAGTGGACAGGCGAGGTACTTTGATGAGAGGTATATTACTACGCAACATTTTTTAAATCCAATCCTTCTTAATCCTGGGGCAGCTGGTAACTCTGAGTACCACAGATTACTTGGAAACTACAGAAGCAATTGGTCTACCTTTCCAGGAGCTCCTAAGAGTTATTTTCTAAGCTATGACGGACCTATCGGCAATAGATTGGGATTCGGTGCTTTGGTATTAAACGATAGGGTAGGAGATCTACAAACTACAAAAGGACAAGCAACGATCAGTTATACTATAGAATCTGAGCTTAACAAGCTAGGTTTTGGTTTATCTGGTGAGTTTATTCAGCACCAATTGAATGGTTCGGTCGTAAGCAATGAATTAAATGCGCAAGATCCAGAGCTAGCCAATCGATTGGATGGAACAGATTTCTTTGATGTTTCGTTTGGTATCAATGGTTTGTACAATGGAAATATTAGCTACGGTTTGGTTTTCCCAAATTTGATTAGCACGAGATTGGATGGTGTAGATGAAGGGTTTGAAGACAACTTCAATTATATATTACATGCAGGTTTCCTTTGGGATGTTGATGGTTATGATTTTGATATTGAGCCGTCAGTGTTTGTAAAACAATTGAACTACGTTCCTTTACATATTGATCTTAATGTCCTAATGCATTTTCTAGATGATAAGCTATTGGGAGGCGTGAGTTATACCATTGGAGCAGATGAAAGATTGGGTTTCACTCTTGGTACTAGAGTAAATGCATTGAATTTTGCTTATTCTTATAATATTTCAAGAAATGAATTCATTAGCTATAACAATGGTTCTCATGAGTTTTCGGTAAGGGTTGATATTGGAAGAAAAGATGCAACTTCAGCGAGTTCTGAAGTGAAAGAAATGATGGAAGAAAATAAATAAATATAGAATTTATCTAATGGATAAAAAGAGGCTCTGCATGAATGTAGAGCCTCTTTTTATTTATGGTCCAAAATATTTTTAGAAGGCAGATATTACAATTTTCTGTATGTGTCTATAAAAAAATATCTACTATAACTTGTTGACTATCAAGATATTAGAGATATAATTAAAAAAAGTATATATATAATTCCTCCATGTGTACTTTAGTTTTTAACTTTGACAAGATTTTGTTGTGAAACAAAGATTTTCACTTTTTTAAGAAGTACTTGAAACGTAATGCGTTCTAAGTATGCTTCTTAAATATTACGACTTATTGTAATATTTAATTTACCATTATTGTGGTAGCTTGAAGGAAGCTTGAAAATGTATCTTTGTCCCTGACGAAAACTATACTTCAATAAGTTGGAGTATTAAAAGACGAAAAATCACTAAGCGTATAATTAAAAGGACGAAAGCTTGACTGGCGAAATCACCTCCCAAGTATTCCCCTTCAATTACGATATAAGTTTGGTTCACTAGGCTGACATGTTAAAACCATAAAGTTGGTTTGAATATGCCTTTTGTATTATGCTAAGAACCGATAAAGAACATTAGTTAACTTAATTTTTTAAATCAAAACTCAATCTCATGAAAAGTGTATTAAAGACCTTTTCGCAGAACACTTGGAGCGTGGTAAGTAAAGCTTGCCTTTCTGTTCTATGTGTTTTTGTATTCTCCTCAATGGGGAACGCTCAGAGTTTTATGGAAGCGACTGATGCTCAACAAACCTTAAGACCTATTCTACAGAATATGAAGTCTGCTGGTTTGGAGAGTTTACAGCAAGCTAAAATAAAGCTTACTAACGATAATGGTGTTATGGTCCAACAGACCATCTCATCTGACGAAGTTGGTGAAATGAGTATCCGCTCAGAATATTATACCTCTTTATCAGGGTATATTGACTGGGTTAATTATCCTAACGTAGTTGCCAATGCAATCAACAGAAATCATCAAAAGATGACCGGACGTTTTACAGCATCCGAAGATTTTCTTGATCTGTTGAGATTGGAGGTTACTGAATTACTAACCAATTAAAAAACAGCCAATTAATTATGAATAAGACGATACGAAATATAATTATGTTGTTGGTTGTTGGTATGATGTCATTTACGGCAGCTACTGCCCAGAACACATACACAATCAAAGCAACTGATACATTTGGCGACGGATGGAACGGTGGTGAATTGAATGTTACCGTTGCAGGTGTAACTACAAGTTATACTTTAGCAACAGGTGGTGCAATTGAAACTGCTATTGGTTCATTTATGCTAGATATAGGCGATACTGCCGACATAGAACTATGTGGAGGATCTTTCCCTACTGAGATTGGTTGGTCTATTTGTGACCAAGATGGTCTTGTAGTTAGTTCAGGATCTGGTTCAGGTATTGCTGCAAATACTTGCGGACCAATATCAACATTGACAGCTGCAATTAACTGTGGACTGACACTTGTAAAAACGGACTCTTTCGGAGATTCGTGGAATGGTGCAATGATGGATGTTGTAGTGAATGGTGTAGTTGTTACAACAACAACTCACAATGGTGGTGCATTCTCAGAATGTCCATTGGCAGCGCCGGACGGAGCTACTGTTGAATTTGTATGGACTAGCTTAGGAACATTTGCTGGTGAATTAGGATTCGAAGTAGTAGATGCTTTTGGAGCTACTATATTTAGTACAGGTCCTGGTGGTCAAGCTTTAGGAACTGCATTTTCATATGTACAGGATTGTCCTGTGCCTTGTGGAGTTATTTGCCCTACTTCAGGTTCTGGAACTTGGGTTGAGCAATATTTCTTACAAGCTGGAGAATGCTGTGTACAAGCAACTATTCCTGTTGAGATTCAAGGTGATTGTGAAATCATCACAAGCGTTGAAGACGGACTTAATGATGATATACTTTGTACTTTAGAAGCTGGACCAAGTGCTGCTGATGATGCATGTGCTGAATTACAGACATTTGATCCTGCAGCTGGAACACTTACTTTGATTGCACCAGATGATCCAGCATTCGGTGGTTCTGGAGCAAATGATTGTAATTTCTTTGGTCAAGTATGGCAAGTAAGTTTCCCTGCAGATGGACAAATCTGTTTTGATTGGGATGTTACAAGTGAAGATCCATCATTTGGTGGTGTAGATGCATTTGGATACTCATTAGGAGTTGATTGGACTACTACGCCTGTTACAAGTGGTAACCTACTTAACTTTACAAATGTTATTGCTACAACAATTAGTAATGGTAACATGTGTGTACAAGGTGCAGCTGGTGAACAATTAGGATTGATCGCATTTGATGAATTCTTTGGTGCATTTAGCTTTGGTCCTGACGGAGTATTATCAGTTGATATTTCAAATTTTGAATTTCAAACTGTTGGTGAACTTCCTGAAGGAACTGTGAATTTCCAAACTGAACTATGTATTGGTGAAGATCAAATCGTTGAGGTTGCTTATGACCTTACTGACGGAACTAGTATTTCATGTGAAGTGGAAATTGATGTTTTCGCATTCTCAGGTGATGTATCTACTGCACTAGCATGTAATGATGATGTTAACATTTCTGTTGACGAATCATGTATGGTACTTATTGGTGCTGATATTTTCCTTGAAGGTGGACCTTATGCTTGTTTCGATGATTACATCGTAAGAATTAGACCTTTCGGAGGAACTGATTATTTAGTTATTGATCCTGCAACTGGTGATACAAATGCAAACACTGCATATTTAGCATTGCCAGCAGGTCAACATATTTATGAAGTACTTGATCCAGTAACAGGTAATACTTGTTGGGGATACTTCACTATTGAAGACAAATTCCCTCCATCATTGGAGTGTGATTGTCCAGTAGGTGGAAATACAGATGCTTCATTCTTTACAGGTGAAATCGTAACAGGTGAAGACCCTGTTGCTGATTGGCAAGCTGTTGGCGGATGTCCAGCAACTCAACCTATCAAAGATGGAACTGCTCCAATTGCTGCAACTGAATTTGACGTTTTCGCTTTCACATTTGACTGCGAAGATGAAGATTATACAATCTCAGTTACTTCAAGCTGGGGTGATGCTCAAGCATACCTTTACAATGCACCTTTAGATCCTACAGATATTTGTGCTGGATTAGTTACTTATGATGGTGACGGAGGAGCAGGATTTGATTCAAATGTATGTGTAAATAGTACTGCAAGTGATCCAGCTGGAACAGTGTTCTACCTATACGTTTCTACTTGGGCTGCTGGTCAGTCAGGAACTTATGAAGTAGAAATCGAAGGTTCTTCTAAAGAATGTGGAGCTACTTTGATTGAAGGTATTACTGCACCAGAATGTTCATTCTTATGTTATGATGAGAATAACTGGGAAGTTATCGATCAATTACCAGGTGTAACAGTTGTAGATAACTGCGGCGCTGGCGACTTGACATCAAACGATGTTTGGATTGATGGAGAAGCTTGTGGAGAAAGAATTTTATTGAGAAACTGGTTGTTGACTGATCCTGCAACAGGAGAAACTACAACTTGTACTCAGGAGTTTGTATTCGAAGCTATTACTGTAGCTGACCTTACATTGCCTCCTGCAACTGTAACATTGGCTTGTGGTGGAGATTCATCACCTGAAGCAATTGCTGCAGACTTAGGATTAGAAACTGCATACCCTCACTTCTTTGTAGGTGATAAAGACTTTGATGATGATGGTAACTTTATCGGATTCGTACAAAGAGCTGTTGCAGTAAACAATAATGTTTGTAATTTATTTGCAAGCTATACTGACGTGGATATTACTGATTGCCCAGGATGCCCTGGAAACAAGAAAGTAATTAGATCATGGTCTATTTTGGACTGGTGTGATGGAAGTACAACTCCATACCAACAGATCATTAAGGCTTCTGATAGTGAAGCACCGTTTGTATCAGCACCAGATGTTACTGTAAGTGTTAACCCTTGGACTTGTACTGCAGAATTTTACCTGCCATGTCCAGAGCACTTAGGTGATGATTGTTATGGTGATAACCTTAACTATGAGGTAGTTGGACCGGCGGGTGTAACTATTACTCAGGTGTCAAGTACACTTTGCTCAACTGGGTACCAGTATATTGCTTCTGGTGCTCCTAAAACTATGTTCGATGCTCCGCATACGTTCACATACATTGCTACAGATTGTTGTGGAAATGTAGGTGAAGCTGATATCGCAGTAACCGTTCTAGATAACACGCCTCCAGTTGCTATTGCTAAAGAGAATATCGTAATTAGTTTGACTTCTACTCCAGGTCAGTCTAATGGAATTGCTAAAATGTTTCCTCAATCAGTGGACAACGGTTCACATGATGGAGATTGTGGACCTGTCGTTCTTGAAATTAGAAGAGCTGACGGAGCACCTGCATGTGATAACCTAGGAGTAGATGATCACAACAACAACGTAACATTCAACAATGATGCTACACCTAACGTACCTTCTGATGCTGCGCATCCAGATGACGATAGAGATGACACAGATGGTGGACAGTTCGTTAAATTCTGTTGTGAAGATTTAACTGACATTGATGATAACGGAAACGCTTTTGGTATCGTAGAGGTACTATTAAGAGTTTGGGATGATGGAAATATGACTGGTGTTCACGGTGACTTTGTTGACCTGAATGCAGATGGTGATTTCCAAGACATTGGTGAGTTAGATAACTTCAGTGATACTTGGGCTTATGTAAGAGTTGAGGATAAATTGGCTCCACAAATCTCATGTCCTGCTGATATTACTTTGAAGTGTGATCAAGATTACACAGATACATCATTAACTGGAATGGCTAGCGGATCTGCTACTTGTTCAGGAATTGGTGTTACATACTCAGATGATACTAACATTAGCACTTGTGGTGCAGGTATCGTAGTAAGAACTTGGTGTATTGATGGTACTAGCAACTGCTGTACTCAAAACATTACAATTGATTACTTCAGTACTTGGGATCCTTGTGATAGAAATACTGGTATCCTTTGGCCAAGAGATTATACTGGTGAAGATGATCCAGCTGATCCTTGGTGTGGAGATGAAGATTCTCCAAGAGATGCAATTGACTGTGCTGATACTGATACAGGAATTCCTACATGGACTGATAGTGCATGTGACCTTATCGGATACAGCTTAGATAGTGATACTTTCTACTTCGAATCAGATGCTTGTTTCAAAGTATTGAACAACTGGTCTGTAATCAACTGGTGTATTTATAACCAAAATGATGCAGATTGGAACACAATTCTTAATGAAGGATTAGATAACGATAACGATGGTATCCAGAACTTATTTGACGCCGATGATAACGGAAACGGTGTTGATGATAGTTACTACTTCGAGCCAAATCTTGGTGAGTCATTCCAATTCTACTTTGACGATCAAGGTGGATTGTACTGGGTGAACTATACTACGGGTGAAGCTGGAAGATTATATTCAGTAGACGTTTGGGATCTTATCTTGGTTGATAGTGATAATGGTTACTTCGGTACATTTGATCCAGAAGCTGAAGATGATGGTATCGCAGATGGACTTTACGAGCACGTTCAGGTTGTTAAATTGATTGACACTGAAGCTCCAGAAGTATCAGCTGAGGAAAACTGTTTCCCAGTTGAAGAAAACTGTTCATTGATTCCACCAGTAACTGCAGTAGCTTGTGATACATTAAGCGATTGTAACTCTGAGTGGATTAAGTGGCAAGCTGAGGTTGATATCTATGGTGACTGGGAGGTAGACTACGTTTACTCTTCATTCATTGCTGATATCCCTGCTAACAGACCATTCTACGTTGAGCCAACGCAATCATGTGAAGAAGTTTCACTTACATTGCCTGCGCCTATTGAAGGTTCAAAAGCACAACACAGAGTATTATGGAGAGCAACTGATGGTTGTGGAAACGTAACTTCTTATACTTCATACTTCACAGTTGAAGATAAGAAAGCACCAACTCCATACTGTATTAACTTGAGCACTGCTCTAATGGAAAATGGAGAAGTTGAGCTTTGGGCTTGTGACTTCGATTTAGGATCATTTGATAACTGTACTCCAACTGAATGGTTGAGATTCACATTCGATGGACCTGAAGAAGGATTCTTAGCTCCTGAAGATACTCCAATGTGGAACCCACAGACTAGTTGCCAAGGTAAAGTATTTGACTGTGGTCACTTTGCTATTGCTCAAGCGAATGGAGGAAACTACCCAGTAAGACTTTACGTATGGGATGAATGCGGAAACGTTGACTTCTGTATGGTTAACCTAAGATTGGTTGATAACAATTTAGGTTGTCCTGGTAATGGACCATCTAGAGAGATATCAGGAGAGATTTATACTGAAAATGGAGATATGGTTGAAGACGTAAAAGTTCAGTCAATGGATATCGCTACAAATAACATGATGGGTCAAACTGAATCTGATAACAATGGTAACTACCTTCTAGTTAGTGCTGAAGGTTATGACTATGAAGTATCAGCTGAGAAGAATGACGATTACTTGAACGGTGTTACTACTTTAGATTTAGTACTTATCCAAAGACATATTCTTGGATTACAAGATCTTGATTCACCATACAAGTTGATTGCTGCAGATGCAAGTAACGATGAGAGAATCAGTGCAATTGATTTGATTCAATTGAGAAAGTTAATCTTAGGTATATACGATGAGTTACCAAACAACGGTAGCTGGAGATTCGTAGATGCTGAGACTACACTTAATGCTGAACAACCATGGCCGTTTACAGAAACATTATCTATTGCTAACCTTACAACTGACATGATCGAAGAAGATTTCGTGGGTGTTAAAGTAGGAGATGTAAATGGTAGTGTAGTAACTAACGGGTTTACTGGTTCTGTTGAAACATCAACAAGACAAGCAAACGATCTTATTTTGAACGCAATCCCTACATTATCAGCAGGTGAAGTTACAATTGATGTTACTTCAGCTAACTTTAATGAGGTATCAGGTATGCAGTTCACAATGAACGTTAACGGTTTAGAATTAACAAGCGTTGAAGCTGGTGCACTAGACGTTACTGCAGAGAACTTTGCAGTAGTGAATGGTAAAGTAACTTCAAGCTGGAATAGCGATGTAGCAGTTACAACTGACGAAGTATTGTTCACACTTACTTTCGCAGGAACTAACGCTGATGCAATTGCAATCAACTCAAGCATAACTAAAGCTGAAGCTTATGTAGGTTCAGACTTAGAAGCTGTAGGAGTTGCATTGGAGGCTGCTTCAGATAGCGACTTCGCACTTCTTCAGAATGAGCCGAATCCATTTAACAATGTAACATTTGTTGGATTTACTCTACCTGCAGACGGACAAGCTACCTTAACTGTATATGATGTTACTGGTAAAGTAATGACTACAGTTTCAGGTAACTATTACAAAGGATACAATGAGATTGAGTTATCTAAAAAGGATATGAATACAAGTGGTGTAATGTACTATCAGTTAGATAGTGGAGATTTCACTGCTACTAAGAAGATGATTATCCTGGATTAGTCCGGGGCCGAAAGAAAATCGGTTTTTGGGATGGCCTCTCTCCAATTTATTGGGGGGGGGCTTTTTTTTATGCCTAATTCTGAGATGAATAAGAGTAATAACCCACATACACACACACGCACATTATTATTGAAAGAAGTATATCTCAATACTATTGGCTATTCATAATGATCAAGCTGATAAATAACTGCCTATTGGGGTAGGATTTAGTACTAATTATAAGACTTAACCACATACTACTTAGATATAGGTATCTAGACACCATTCTTTAAGTATCCATCTATATCTATATAATGTATACTAAGTAGTTACAAACGCATTCCGTTTTAGCTCTACTAATAGAGATTCAAAATTAATTTCTTAAAATTTATATTAAATAAATTTCATATATGTAATGTTTATAGGCATTTCAATAGATGAAAAAAAATAATTATCAAATATACCCTAAACAGGGTATAAGAACATATTAAAGAAAATCTATATTTGTTCTATCAAATAGTTTAAACCGCTATTAGATAACCTACCTACCTAAGTTAATAGACCACGTAAACATTTAAGTATTTCTTATTTGCTAAGTGCTAATAAGCGCATTTATAGCTGTAAGAAAAAAAATTGGATCTCATGGTCAACGTAAACTACACAGCCACTTCTTTGGTGAAGTCGGTAATCTTACTTACTCTTTTATTCTTAGGTTCACACCTAAATGCGCAATGCTCATTGGCATGTAACGGAACTACCCAAGTTTCTCTTGATGTTAATTGTGAAGCATTGATTACTCCAGATATGATTCTAAACGACCAAGCTACTTCCTGTCCAGGAGGTGATTTTGAAGTTGTTGTAATGGATCAAGGAAATAATCCAATCCCTTCTAGTCCTTTAGTAACGGCAGGGTATTGTGATCAAACATTATATGTCAAAGTAATTGACCTTGCATCTGGAAATACTTGTTGGGGAGAAATTATAGTTGAAGATAAACTGGGACCAGTTATTACTTCATGTCCAACAGTGCCTGTTGAATATGCTTGTAGTGACTTTACAGAATTTGATGGACCTATTTTCACTGATGCTTGTTCAGGAATAGTAGAGCCTATCTTATTATCTGAGGTTGTAGTACCATTGAACTGCGATCCAATGTTTATCCAAGAAGTAACTAGAACATATACTGCGCAGGATGGTAAAGGAAATTATGCTCCTGAATGTACTGTTACATATAAATTATTAAGAATTGATTTAGGACCTCCTAACGAACCATTTGAGGGATGTCCTCAAACATATACTGTATTGGAAAACAATGCGCTTCAATGTGGAGGTGCTTTTTCAGCAGGACAAACAGGTGGTCTTATCTTAGATACAGACACCGATAATGATGGTGTGTTAGACGCTGACTTGATCTGGGATGATAACGGAAACGGATACCCTGATGTAGAAGAATTTGCTGGACCTACTTTAAATGGTGTAGCATTGTATCCAACACCAGATTTCTATTGTAACATAGGAGTATTCTTTGATGATTTGATTTTACCTACAATTCCTGGACCAGGAGGAGGAACTTCATGTGTAACAAAGATTATGAGAACATGGTATGTTAGAGAATGGTGGTGTGGACAAGAAATTGAAAAGACTTGCGCTCAAATATTTGAAATAACGGATTTGGTTGATCCAGTATTAGTATGTACTGGACCGATAACCCTAACAACGAATGTTTCATTGAACCCTCATGATTCATCTTTTGGGTCAGTGAATTGTGGAGCAGAGGTTGCTTTTCCTTTACCACAGGCTACGGACAATTGTTCTAGCACTTTTAGTTACGATTTAGAATTTCCAGGTGGTTCAGTACAAGATTACCAAGTAGGTGAATTGATTGAATTACCAATGGGATCAAACACAGTTACTGTTACTGTATATGATGATTGTCATAATAGTAATAGCTGTGATATTACAGTTAATGTTGTTGACGATACGCCTCCAGTTGCTATATGTGATGAGTTTACAGCAGTAGGACTTACGAATAGTGGTCTTGCGCATGTTTTTGCAGAAACTTTTGATGATGGATCTTACGATGATTGTCAACTAAAGAAGATGCTAGTAAGAAGAATGGATAATTCAAATTGTGATTGTTCTTATCCTGCTTACGATGATATGACTTATTTAGGAACGTACGATGAGAGACATTACTACATTTCTCAAAAAGAAGCACAACCATTCTTAGCACATGCTATGGCAGAAGCAATGGGTGGATTTGTAGGAACAATGGGAAGTGATGATCCTGCAGAAGGAGTTTGGATTGCTGAACAAGCATTTGCTATTCAATCTGATCCTTATATGTTGATCAGAAATGGTGAATTGACTGTCATCAATGCTCCAGGATCTATGGGAGCTAGTGCACCAGTCGATGGAGCTAGTTATAACTACATATATGAGCTGGATGATCCTTGTACTTTCTCTTCTTTCACAGAATTTTGCTGTGCAGATGTAGGAACAGAACAAATGGTTGTTTTCAGAGTGGTTGATATTTTCGGTAACTACAATGAATGTATGGTAACTGCAGAGGTTCAAGACAAAGCAGCACCAACAGTTATTTGCCCACCGGACATGACAGTTGATTGTGACATGGTCTACGATGTAAATAATTTGGATGTTGAGTTTGGATCAGCTACATTTTCAGGTAGTTGTGATGTGACAGAAGATGTTACATTCACAGAAGATTTATCTCAATGTAACCAAGGTTCACTTAAGAGAACATTTACTGGAACAAATGGAAATGGTATCACAACTACTTGTGATCAGATAATATATTTCTTAAACCCAGATCCATTTACAGAAGATCAAATTGAATATCCTGACGATATTGATGAAGATGGTGGATGTTTTGATGAAGGAAACTATGATCCTGATGTAGTTGGATCACCAGTATTCTTGGGAGATGCATGTGATTTAGTAGGAGCAAATTATGAAGATCAGACTTTCTTCTTCAATAATCAACAAGAGCAAGGTTGCTTTAAGATTTTAAGAAAGTGGACTGTTATTGACTGGTGTCAAACTGATGCTAACGGTAACTTCGTAACATGGTCGCATACACAAATAATTAAAGTAAATAATTTAGAAGCACCTGAAATTGTTTGTCCTACAGGACCAATTAACGTGTGCACATTTGACCCTGACTGTGCGTCAGGAGATGTTACACTTACATTAAGCGCACAAGATGATTGTACGGCTGATGAGAACTTAGAGTGGACATACTATATTGATGCTTTCTGCGACGGTACTTTCCAAGATACTGTTTCAGGATACGGAGGACTTGCAGATGCATCAGGAAATTATCCAATAGGAACACACTGCATACTTTGGGCATTCTCAGATCAATGTGGAAACATATCAACTTGTTCACAAGAATTTACAGTTACTAATTGTAAAGCACCAACACCATACTGTCTTAACGGATTGGCTGTAGATCTAATGCCATTGGATACAGATAATGATGGTGAAAATGATTGGGGTATGGTAGAATTATGGGCATCTGATTTTGATGCAGGTAGTTTCCACCCATGTGGTAATGAAATTACATTGTCATTCAGTGCAGACCCAACAGAGACTAATATGATTTTCGATTGTACAACACTTGGCAATCAAATTGTAGAAATCTGGGTTACAAATGAACTTCCAGACGGCACTTTGATTCAAGCATATTGTGAGACTTTCGTAAATGTTCAAGATAACAACTTTGCATGTCCATCAGGTGGAAATGGAGGAGGAGACCCAGGAAATGGTCAAGATCCTACTGAATTTATTGTAGAAGGAAGAATAGTTACAGAGAATCAAGTTGATGTACAAGAAGTATCTGTAGAGCTAGAAGGAGCAAACATTGCAGACTACATGACTGATGTACAAGGAGCGTACGCTTTCCCTC
Source organism: uncultured Saprospiraceae bacterium (assembly GCA_937950315.1). Classification (GTDB taxonomy): domain Bacteria; phylum Bacteroidota; class Bacteroidia; order Chitinophagales; family Saprospiraceae; genus JAHDBF01. The sequence goes on from CALFDU010000017.1 coordinate 46,245, forward strand.
CTATGCCAATGGGTGGTAGTTATATCATCGATCCAGCAAAAGATATTGATCCATTAAATGGAGTTACCACTTTAGATTTGGTGTTGATTCAAAGACATATTCTTGCTCTTGAAACTTTAGATAGTCCATACAAGCAGATTGCTGCTGATGCAAATAAAGATTACAGAATTTCATCTCTTGACCTTATTGACTTAAGAAAGTTGATCCTAGGTATTCATGATGAATTCCAAAGTAATGAGTCATGGGTTTTTGTTGATGCGCAATATACATTCCCGTTTGATGATGCACTATCAGCTATCTACCCTGAGGTTTATGATCTAACAAATCTAAACTCAGATATGAACATTGATTTCATTGCTGTGAAAACAGGAGATGTCAACAACTCAGTACAATTCCAATTCAATGGAGACAATACTGATACTCGTACAAACAATAAGGTAGAGTTGAACATGATGACTTCTGAGTTTATCAAAGGAGATAACCAAGAGTTTTCATTGTATGCAACAGAGGACATGGAAACTTATGGATTCCAGTTCACGATTGCAACTGACAAGTCTGTAAAAATCTTGGATGCATACTCTACAGATTTAGGAATTGATGAGAGTAATGTTGGATTCGCTTACGCAAATGAAGGATTTGTTACGGTAAGTTGGAATACGACTAGCTTGAAGAAGATTGCAGCAGGAACTAAGATTCTTACAATGGTTGCAGACATAGAACATGCTGCTAATCCAAATACGCAAATATCAATCAGCTCGCAGATAACATCAGCTGAATTATATACAAAGAACTATGACGTCAAGACTCCGGTGATTGTATTAGACGGTGAGCAAGGTAACGAAATTACATACACATTTGACTTATATCAAAACAGTCCGAATCCATTCACCGGAGCAACAGAAATTGGATTTGAATTGCCTGAGGCAAGTTCAGGAAGACTGACAATTACAGATATGAGTGGAAGAATTATCATGATAGAGAAAGGAGAATTTAACCAAGGAACCAACTGGATCACTATTTCAAAAGATCAGTTGAATGCTTCTGGTATCCTTTACTACACATTGGAAACAAACGAATACACAGCTACCAGAAAGATGGTGGTTTTAAGATAAAGTAAGAGTTTACTGTTTTTGGGATGGGACCCCTCTCTAATAAAGATTAGAGGGGGTCTTTTTTTTTATAGGAATTTACCCAATATTTGCATCCATGGCAAGGATAATGGGCATAGACTATGGAGTTAAAAGGACTGGAATATCGGTAACTGACTCTCTTCAAATAGCCGTACACCCATATAAGACGGTGCCTACAGCTCAATTATTCTCCACTCTGGAGAACTATTTTACGGAAGAAGAAGTTGAAAAGGTAGTATTTGGCTATCCAACTCATTCTGATGGAACGGACACCTATTTGGTGAAAGACGTAAAAAAATTTGCCGAAAGGCTCAAAAAAAAGTTTTCAGAATTACAAATTGACTATCAAGATGAATCATATTCGTCTTCTGATGCCAAGGAGATTATCTTAAGATCTGGTGTCAATAAGAAAGCTCGAAAGGATAAGTCTAAAGTTGACCTGGTCAGTGCAGTTATTATTTTACAAAGATATTTAAAACATATACCTTGATTTTACCAATTTATGCATACGGTTATTCAGTTCTTAAAAAGGTTGCCAAACCCATCGAAAAGGATCATGAGAAGCTTGATGAGCTATTGAAAAACATGTGGGATACTATGTACAATGCCAATGGCGTAGGACTGGCTGGGCCACAAGTAGGAAAGTCTATCAGAATATTTTTGGTAGATACGGTTCAAATGGAAGATGTTGAAAAAGAAGTGAAGAAAGGAATTAAGAAGGCATTTATCAATGCTGAAATTTTGGAAGAAACGGGTGACTCGTGGGCTTATGAAGAAGGATGCCTCAGCATTCCTCAGATAAGAGGTGATGTAGAAAGGCAAAAGAAAATTAAGATTAAATATCTTGATGAAAACTTTGAGGAACATATCGAAGAGTATGAAGGCATCAATGCTCGTGTCATCCAACATGAATATGATCATATTGAGGGCAAATTGTTTACTGAAAAATTGAAGCCTTTAAAAAAGAAGATGATAAAAAGTAAATTAGAAAAGATAAAATCGGGGAAGGTTGAAACAGAATACCGAATGAAATTTCCTGGATAATTACTGACCTCAGTCTTGTCTTAAAAAGCTACTTTTACAAAAAAATACTTAGAATATGATGTCTTTAATGTTTATAGAGCAGATGCCAGATTTTGCCTCTTCAGCGGTATGGTTGAGTTTATTGACACTGACGTTTTTAGAAATAGTACTTGGTGTTGATAATATCATTTTTATATCAATCACAGCAAGTAGGTTGCCAGAAGAGCAACAGAAGAAAGCAACCAATATTGGGTTGGTATTGGCCATGTTTATGCGTATAGCGTTGTTGTTTGGTATTTCTTGGTTGATTGCCATGGAAAATCCATTTTTTAGTTTTGACTTCTTAGGCATAAAAGGGGCGTTGTCTGGACAAGCATTGATACTTATAGCTGGAGGAATTTTCTTGTTGTATAAAAGTGTCTCGGAAATACATCATAAACTGGAAGGGGATGATGGTGCAGAAGGTGGAAAAGGTAAGATGATAAGTATGCAACAGGCAATTGTTCAAATAACTTTGATCAATATTGTATTTTCATTTGATTCGATTTTGACGGCTGTCGGTATGACACAAGGCGTTGATGGTGCACTGGTGATTATGATTATTGCTGTTGTGGTTTCGGTATTGATTATGATGATATTTGCAGTGCCTGTAGGTCGATTTGTAAACAAGCACCCAACCATTCAGATGTTGGGATTGTCATTCTTAATATTGATTGGTTTTATGTTGATATTGGAAGGGGCACACCTTGGACACATGACAATAGGTGGTCAAGAATTGAGTTCTATTCCTAAGGGGTATTTATATTTTGCCATTGCATTTTCGTTATTGGTTGAGTTTTTAAATATTCGATTGAGAAAAAATAAAAAGCCAATTCAACTTCATGGGGTTAGTGAAGACGCTAAAAAGGAAGGGATTATATAAATCAAAATAAATTTATCAAATGGAATTTCAATTAAAAAAGCCAATCGTATTTTTTGACATCGAGGCAACAGGTTTAAATGTGCTTAAGGATAAGATTGTACAAATTGCATTGATAAAATATAAACCTGGTGTTTCTGATCCGGAAGAATTGGAAATGATGATTAACCCAGGTATACCGATTTCTCCTGAGGCAATGAAGGTACATGGAATTACTCCGGAAATGCTAAAGAATAAACCAGGCTTTATTCAGGTGGCTCAACAGTTATATGATTTTATTGGCGATGCAGATCTTGCTGGATATAATTCAGATCGATACGATATTCCTATGCTGATGGAAGAGTTTGCAAGAGCTGGTATGGAGTTGAATATAGATAACCGAAACAATGTAGATGTACAGAAGATATTTTATATGATGGAGCCTCGTACATTAAAAGCAGCAGTAAGATTGTATTGCGGCAAGGAGCTTGAAGGAGCACACGATGCATTGGCGGATGTAAGAGCAACAGTGGATGTGCTGAAGGGCCAGTTGGAAAGATATAAAGAAGTTGATTTTGAAGATGGGGATGGATTTATTACCAAAACGCCAATTAGAAATGATATTGAAGCGTTAAGTAGTTTTACTAGGAATACAAGAACGGTTGACGCAACGCAGAGATTAAGGTATGATGGCAATGGAACCATTGTTTTTAATTTTGGAAAATATATTGGTCAACCTGTTGCTAAACTTTTATACAAAGACAAGCAGTATTACAATTGGATCATGGAAAAGGATTTTTCTACCCAAGTCAAACAGATCATAAAAAAGTTGGTCAAAGAATATGAAAATAGCCTGCCTACTTCTTAGTCTTTTTTTATCAATAGTCTTGCTGGATTCTTGTGTTGAGCCTCAAGAAGGATGCTTCGATACTTTTTCTTCTAATTATAGCATTTTCGCAGATACGGAATGCGAAGATTGTTGTACTTATCCCAACCTGAATTTTACCACTCGATATCTATACGGCGAGGATACCAATGTTGATAGTTCTATTTATTACCAAAATGAAGTTGATAGTTATTTTAAGCTAAGGTCATTTTATTTGGTCATGTCACAGTTTGAGTTACATGGTGATGAAGGTGATTACTTGGTGAGAAGTAAAACAGAAGACAAACTTATCAATGATGACTTATTGGGTTTAAAGTTTAGAACTACATCCAATAGTCCAGGTACAATTACAGTTGAGGATTCAATTAGATCCATTGATTTTACATTGGGGTTGCCGGTAGAATTGGATACTCCGAGTAGTCCAGATAATGAGTATTCAGTGATTGAGCTTTTGGTGGATTCAACATATTATGATGAGAATCTTGATCAGTTTTATAAGATGATCGTGGAAGTAGAGGTTGATTCTATGGCTGAAACTATATTATCTTTAGGCTTTCCCACTCTAGATATGGCATTGACTGATGATGTCGTCGCGGGCACTACTCGAGGTAATGCGTTAAATATCCAACTATCTGTGGATTTTATGCGTTTATTTGATGGTGTTCGATTTCAAGATGTAAATGAGGATGAAGCGAAAGTGTTGGTTTTGGAAAACATTGAGGAGGCCATAGAGTTTAACTAGAAACAACAAGGTTATGAAGTTAAGAATTTTAGGTTTGTTTGCGATTGCCACATTGATGGCAAGTTGTTCTGAAGAAGGGGCAGTATCTTTGAATTTTGTTGGTACCTATGATGGAGAACCATTGGTTTTGGGTGAATCTTTAAGTTACTTACCAGACTATGAAATCAGCTTGCTTGAATCTGATTTTTACATCAGTGAAGTAGCATTGACAAGAGGCTCAGAAGTAATTACTTTAAAGGATATTGATTTTGTAGATTTTACCAATAATAATTTCACTCTTGAAAATGCGATTGCAGGGATTAATTTGACTTATGATGAAATTGAAGCAGGGACCTACGATGGAATTAGATTTGGGATTGGGGTGCCTCCTTCACAAAATACAACCAGACCAGCTGACTATCCGTCAAGTAGTCCATTGAGTAAGCCTGGTTATTATTGGTTGGCTTGGGAGAGTTTTATTTTTAGCAAGTTTGCAGGGCAAGCGGATGGAAATGGCTTTTTCTTTCATACAGGGACGGATGAATTGTTTAGAACCTTTACCATTTCAAAAGATATCGTGATAACTGAAGACAATACAAGTACGGTTAAAATAATTCTTGATCACAAGGATTTGATGGTGTTTGATGGAAGTCTTTATGATGTGAAGGCTGTTCCGGCAAATCATGATCCATTGGAATTGGGGCCTCTTGAGAATTTTGTAAACAACTATTCATCTGCGTTTAGCGCTCAATAAATGAAACTATCATTATTTGGAATATCAATATTTATTGTTCTCAGTCTAGGCGCATGTAAGGATTGTGAAGAACCAGTTGATTTAGGAGTATCACTTACTCATATTGAATATTCACCTGAAAGTTATAGTGTAGAAGTTTTTCCAGAATTTCCAGTTTTAGAGATACCTTCAGATAATGAGTTGACTTATGATGGGATACGATTGGGTCAACATTTGTTTTTTGATCCAATACTATCAGCAGATAGTACAATGTCATGTTCATCATGTCATTTTCCGGATAAAGCATTTACGGATAATCTAGGCGTTAGTACAGGCATAGATGGTATAGCGGGAACAAGGAGTTCGATGTCCTTGGTTAATCAGGCTTTTTACAATACGGGTTTGTTTTGGGATGGCAGAGTGGGGAGTCTTGAAGAGCAGGCTTTGTTACCGGTGGAAGATCCTATTGAATTGCATAATAATTGGATAGAGCTGATAGATAAGCTTCAGGAGCATGAATTGTATCAAGAGTTGTTCAGAAAGGCCTTTGGGATAGAGCATAGTGGAGAAATGACCAAGGAGCTGGCGGCAAAGTCATTGGCCCAATATCAAAGAATCATTCTATCGGGAAATAGTTTGTTTGATCAAACACTAAGGGGTACATCGTCCTTGTCAGATGAAGCATTAGAGGGATTTAATATGTTTTTCGATTTTCCGGATACCAAAGATGCTGAGTGTGGTCATTGCCATCAATCACCATTGATGACAGATAATACATTTAAGAATAATGGAATCACGGGTGTTGAGGATCTGGATGACTATGTTGATAAAGGATTTGGTGCCCTTACGGGAAATCCATTGGATAATGGAAAATTTAGGGTGCCAAGCCTTAGAAATATAGAATTAACGGCTCCATATATGCATGATGGCCGCTTTGAAACACTTGAAGAAGTGATTGATCACTATATTTCTGGAGGTCACCCATCTCCCAATAAAGACCCTCAGATAATACCTTTGACACTTAATGAAGTAGAAAAAGCGAATTTGAAGGCATTTCTTTTGACGTTGACAGATACTTCTTACCTAGATAATGAATTAATCACAAACCCATTTAATTGATTTTCAGTAAGTTATGAATATATTATAAAAATAAATATATTATAATATCCATTTTTTGTCTTTGATAATTGAATAAATCCTCTGCATATTTGAATTGTGAAATCAAAACACCGGAAAAAGATTCGGTTTTTTGGATATGTTCATGGGATTACAATTGTTAAAGGTGGGTTGCTAAGGCAGCTTTCCTTTAACAACTTTTAAAAAGAGATTGAGTTTTGTTATTATATAGTTGGTTTTCTATTGATTGCGTAAAAGCAATAAGTTAGCATCCAGAGCTAACGTTCATGGGATTAAACTTTAAGGTAGCCGTTAGATATAAATATATCAGCGGCTATTTTTTATGCCCAAAGGTCGCCTATTAATAGAAAGTGTTAGGTGTACGGTATGTCTTCTTTTATTTTCTTGAAAATGACTATATTGGTTTTAGTTAAACCGATAAAATAACAACAATGGATAGACGTACAGCTTTGAAAATGGGAATGGTATCAGTTCCTGTTGTACTTGCTCCGGGTTTAAAATCATCGGCTAATAATCATGATAGCAATCTAAGTAATTTGATTGCAGAGAGAAAGTATCATCACTCAATATCTAGATGGTGTTATTCGAAAGTAGAAATCAATGAATTGGTTGCCTGGTGTAAGGAGCTCGGGATTGCTTCTATTGAATTGTTGGATAAGGAAGAGTATGATATTGTAAAAGCTGCAGGATTAGATTGTGCAATTGTAAATGGCAGTTCGTTAGGTTTGCAGAAAGGTTTTTGTAACCAAGAATATCATGCTCAGTTACTTGAAGATTATTCTAAATTGATACCCCAAGTAGCCAAAGATGGGCTAAAAACCATTATCACTTTTTCTGGAAATAGAGTAGGTATATCAGATGAACAAGGATTGGCCAATTGTGTAATGGGATTGAGGCCTATTGTGGAAATGGCAAATGAGTATGGTCTGATGATTGTTATGGAATTGTTGAATAGCCATGTTGATCACAAGGATTATATGTGTGATAAGACTGAATGGGGAGTGGCATTGGTAGATGCTTTAGGTTTAGATAATTTTAGATTGCTCTATGACATTTACCACATGCAAATCATGGAAGGGAATGTTGTTGCTAATATTAGAAAGTACCATAAATATTTTGCGCATTATCACACAGGTGGGGTGCCAGGAAGAAACGAGATAAATGCTTCACAAGAATTGAATTATCCATTCATAATGCAGGCTATAGCTGAGACAGGGTATGAAGGATACATCGGGCAGGAATTTGTTCCTACCTGGGAGAATCCTTATGATTCATTGAAGGAAGCAATTAGTATTTGCTCATAAACAAACGAAATATGTATTTTGAAAGTAAAGGGAAGGCAGAAGTCACTTATGATGCGATAGTAGTAGGATCAGGAATAAGTGGTGGTTGGGCTGCTAAAGAACTAAGTGAAAAAGGATTGAAAACATTGATGCTAGAGAGAGGCCGGAAGGTAGCTCATGGCGAATATCCTACTGCGAATTCAGAATCTTGGGAAGACCCGAATAGAGGGAGAACTCCAACGGCTGAATTAGAGAAGCATTATCCAAAACAAAATAGAACTGGATATACAGTTAATGAATTTACAAAGCATTGGTGGATCAAAGATAGTGATCAACCGTATGGTGAGGATAAGCCATTTGATTGGATTAGAGGATACCATATGGGTGGGAGATCTCTTTTGTGGGGAAGGCAATCTTACAGATGGAGTCCAATGGACTTTGAAGCCAATGCGAAAGATGGTGTGGCTGTTGATTGGCCGATAAGATATAGTGATGTGGCTCCTTGGTATGACTATGTGGAACAGTTTGCTGGAATCAGTGGTCAGAATGAAGGTCTGAAGCAGTTGCCAGACGGTAAGTTTATGCCAGCGATGGAATTGAATTGTGTGGAGAAAAAGGTGAAGTCAGGAATGGCTAAGTCTTTTAAGAATAGGATGATGACGATTGGACGTGCAGCGCATCTTACAGAGGCTTTGCATAATCGCGGAACTTGCCAATATAGAAATAGATGTATAAGGGGATGTCCTTTTGGAGCATATTTCTCATCATTGGCTTCGACACTACCTGCGGCAGAAGTTACTGGTAATTTAACTACAGTTGCGAATGCAATTGTAACGTCCGTGATTTTTGATGACAAGACGCAGAAGGCAACAGGTGTAAGAGTAAAGGATGCCAATACAATGGAAGAAAAAGAATTCTTCGCAAAAGTAATTTTCCTTAATGCTTCGACGGTTGGTACTACCAGTATTTTGATGCATTCTACTTCAGAAAGATTTCCAGATGGCATGGGGAATGACAGTGGGGAATTGGGTCACAACATGATGGATCATCATTTTAAGGTGGGCGCAACTGGAGATACAGAAGAATACAGAGATAAGTACTATAAAGGAAGAAGACCAAATGGAATTTATATTCCAAGATTTAGAAATTTAGGAACCAAAGCCACTAAGAAGGACTTCTTAAGAGGATATGGATATCAGGGAGGTGCGAGTAGAACTGGATGGCAAAAAACGGTGAAGGAAATGTCCTATGGTGAAGAATTTAAGCAAGCACTTACTCAACCAGGAGACTGGAGATTTGGTATAAATGGTTTTGGAGAGATACTACCGTATCATGAAAACAGAATGTATCTGAATTATGATGTGAAAGACAAGTGGGGTTTACATACGGTAAACTTTGATGTAGAGATTAAGGAGAATGAAAGAAAGATGAGAGAAGATATGGCGCAAGCTGCTGTTGAGATTTGTGAAGCAGGAGGGTTAAAAAATGTGAAACCTTATGAAAGGGTATACAATCCTGGCAATGGGATTCATGAAATGGGCACAGCAAGAATGGGAAGAGATCCAAAGACTTCTGTATTGAACAAATGGAATCAGATCCATGCGGTAAAGAATGTATTTGTAACGGATGGTTCGTGTATGACTTCTGCTGCATGTCAGAATCCATCATTGACTTATATGGCATTAACGGCTCGAGCTGCAGATTATGCAGTGAGTGAATTAAAAAAGCAAAATCTATAAAATGGACAGGAGAGAAGTATTAAAGTTATCGAGTGCATTGCTTGGGTATACGATAGTAGGAGGAACTGCTGCGGCAGTATTGTCAGGATGTAAGACAGATGCTAGCGTGGTGCCGGCGGATCTTGATCTGTTTGATGTGTCCACGTATGATTTGATTGTTGATGTTACTGAACGAATTATTCCTGCAACAGATACGCCAGGCGCTAAGGATGCCAATGTAGTAAGCTATCTTCATAATAGGTTGAAAAACTTTTCCACGAAAGAGGAATCTTCGATGATATTTGAAGGCTTAAAGTTGTTTGATTCAAAAGCAACAGCAAAGTTTGGCAAGGCGTATAATGATTTGCCTGGAGCGGAAAAAGACGAAATCATGAAATTGATGCAAGCTGAAGCATCCAAAGATGACAAACATATATTCAATCAATTAAAGCAAGAAACTGTTGTAGGATTTTTTACATCAGAGGTGGGTGCGACTCAAGTATTGCGGTTTGACCCTGTTCCAGGAGAATATATTGGTTGCGTTGACTATAGTCCAGAAGATAAAGTCTGGGCATTGTAAGTTTTTCACGTAAAAAAGTAACAAATAGAGGTAATTACGTCTTAATATCATAGAGCGGATATTGAGAGGATAGTGTATTTTTGCATCAACAAAATTTAAAATATGGCATTTGATATTGATTTAATTAGGAACCATTATGCTACTATGGCCGAAAGGGTAGGAAAAGCAAAAGCGGAACTTAACAGACCATTGACCTTGGCGGAGAAAATTCTTTACTCTCATTTACATGGAGACTCACCGATGAAGGGATATGAAAGAGGAAGTGATTATGTATTTTTTGCGCCTGATAGAGTTGCGATGCAAGATGCAACAGCACAGATGGCTTTGCTTCAATTTATGATGGCAGGGAAATCAAAAGTGGCAGTACCATCAACGGTACACTGTGACCACTTAATTCAAGCTAAAGTTGGGTCGGAGCAAGATTTGAAAGGAGCGATGGATATTAATTCTGAAGTATATGATTTTTTGGAATCAGTATCTGATAAATATGGTCTTGGTTTTTGGAAGCCAGGAGCTGGTATTATTCATCAAGTAGTATTAGAGAATTATGCATTTCCTGGAGGAATGATGATAGGAACAGATTCACATACTGTGAATGCTGGAGGGCTTGGTATGGTAGCGATTGGTGTAGGTGGAGCCGATGCGGTTGATGTGATGGTAGGAATGGGATGGGAGCTAAAGATGCCTAAGTTGATCGGAGTTAAATTAACAGGAAAATTAAGTGGATGGACATCTTCTAAAGATGTTATTCTTAAAGTGGCGGGTATACTTACTGCCAAAGGAGGAACAGGAGCAATTGTAGAATATTTTGGAGATGGAGCAGAAGGACTGTCTTGTACTGGAAAAGGTACGATCTGTAATATGGGTGCAGAGATAGGAGCGACAACTTCATTGTTTGGGTATGGTGAAGCAATGGGTAGGTATTTAAGAGCAACTGATAGAGCGGAGATCGCAGATCTTGCAGATGGAGTGAGTGAGCATTTGACGGGTGATGCTGAATGTTATGCAGATCCAGAAAAATATTTTGATCAAGTTATTGAGATAAATCTTGACGAATTAGAGCCATTGATCAATGGACCATTTACGCCAGACTTAGCTACTAAGATTTCTGATATGAAAGAAACGGCTCAAAAGAATGGTTGGCCGGAAGATCTTGAGTATTGTTTGATCGGTTCATGTACAAACTCTTCTTACGAAGATATTACGAGATCCGCATCTATTGCTCGTCAAGCGATTGCGAAAGGAATTAAGCCTAAATCACAATTGACTATTACACCAGGTTCGGAGCAGGTAAGATTTACGCTTGAAAGAGACGGGGTGATCAAGGAATTGCAAGATATGGGTGCATTGGTGTTTGCAAATGCATGCGGACCTTGTATAGGTCAGTGGGACAGAGCTGGAGCAGATAAGAAAGAAAAAAATAGTATCCTTCACTCATTCAATAGAAACTTTTCTAAGAGAGCGGATGGTAATCCAAATACACATGCATTCGTGGCATCACCTGAAATCGTGACTGCGATTGCTTTATCAGGAAAGTTAGGATTCAATCCGATGACGGATACCTTGACGACTGAGAGTGGTGAAGAAATTAAATTGGAAGAACCGACGGGACATGAATTACCGCCGAAAGGATTTGATGTTGAGGATGCTGGGTACAATGCCCCTGTTGAAGATGGAAGTGGTGTAGAAGTAAAAGTAAGTCCGGATTCAGACAGATTACAATTGCTTACACCATTTGTGCCTTTGAAACAAGAAAACCTGACCAACAATAGGATATTAATCAAGGCGAGTGGGAAATGTACAACAGATCACATATCCATGGCGGGTCCTTGGTTGAAGTATAGAGGCCACTTACAGAATATCTCTAACAATTGCTTTATCGGAGCGATCAATGCTTTCAATGGTGATGCAAATAATGTAATCAACTATCAGACAAATGAATATATGGCTGTGCCTGATTCAGCTAGAGCGTATAGAGATAATGGGGTAGGTACAGTTGTGTTTGGGGAAGATAATTACGGAGAAGGATCATCGAGAGAACACGCGGCCATGGAGCCAAGGTTCTTGGGTGTGAACGCTGTGATTGTAAAATCATTTGCAAGGATCCATGAAACGAATCTTAAAAAGCAAGGGATGTTTGCATTGACTTTTGCAGATCCTGCGGATTATGATAAAGTAAGACAGGATGATCATGTAAGTATTTTGGGTTTTGATACGATGGAGCCAGGCAAGAGATTGACGGTTCTATTGAAGCATGCTGATGGTACTGAAGAGAGTTTTGAAGTGAACCATACTTACAACGAAGCTCAAATCGAGTGGGTAAGAAAAGGGTCAGCACTTAATAAGATTAGATCAGATTTTGGTGTTAGCTAAAATTTGTCATTGATAGAAAAGCCTCGTTAATTTTATTAGCGAGGCTTTTTTTTAGTATTAAGGTCTATAAATTTTTTCTTCTTTAATTTTTCGTGGACGGGATTCACCAGACAATCTATATCCTAAAACAAATCTAGTTGTGATGTCGTATTTGCCTATACTGTCTGCAAAAAAATTGTAGGCATTATCAAAAAAATTGGTTCCTGTAATCCCATCAATGAAATCTCCTGTATTGTTTTGCAAAGAGCCATGGATTCTAAATCCAAGCCCACTTCCTATCTCCAAATAAAATTTTCGTGGAAGCATAATTTTGTAGCCGGACATGATTCCCATCGCCAATCTTTTGTGCCTGTAGATCGGGCTTCTGCTTGATCTATATTTGATATAAGGACCTATATAGTATCTGTCTAGCCCGTATTTAGGAAAGAGATAAAATTTTCCTATTAGTCTAAAACTGGTTGATTTGGCTTGAGAGAAATTTATATTTCTATATGGAATGGATACGCTTGGGCTGTATGTGCCATCTATGTCAAGGGCAAAATAATCAGTAAGTCCTGCTTCAAATCCACCTTTGATATTTTTTGATAATAGGGCTGCAACTGGATCTACTTTGATGTCAAACTGGCCATATAAACCTTGTAATGGAAGGTATAAGCACAGGAAGAAAGTAATGAAGTGTTTCATGCCCAAAATGAATGTTTGAGAGTAAAGTTAGCCTAAAAAGCTCATAAAGGATATTGTACTAGTGACAATAGGGTTTAGTTTTGATGAAATTGAGTGAAAGTTAATTGTTAAGATAAATGTGAAGTAGTCAATGTTTATTACCGTTTTAGGAAAAGGTTGGCATTATTTTTTTCATTGATGCAGCGTTCATGGGATTTAATAGGTATATAGTTATAACCTTATGAATGCGTGTCATTTTTTACGTGTTTAATTCCTATTTTTACAATCATAAATAAAATACCATACATGAAGTATAAGTACTTTTTAACATTAATTTTTTCGGCCTTTTTTGTCATCAATGTGCAAGCACAAGAAGACTGTGATTGTCCAGAGCCAGATATCTATTCTGAAGGAATTTGTTTAATATCTACGATAGATACCTCCGCTCTGTGGGCTCCAGATGAATGTTTTGCTGCTTGTTGGTATGGAGATGAGTTTGAAATTATTGATTGCGAGGATGTTGATTGGGGAACAGGCGATGAATATGAGTGTGATTGTCCAGAAGAAGACTGGGAATCAGAGGGTTTTTGTATAGAATTAATGGATCCTTTGTTAGACACATTGGGATTTGATACTTTGGCTTTTGTCACTTGGGTTCCAAGTTTGTGTTTTGCGGATTGTTGGTATGCTGATTACGATTATGAAATTGCGGAGTGTGAAGAAAATGATTGGGAGTGGGAAGACGAATGTGATTGCCCTGAGGAGGATTGGGAATTGGAAGGGCTTTGCATAGAATTAATGGATCCTTCTTTTGATACATTGGGATTTGATTCATTGGCATTTATAACATGGGTTCCAAGTTTGTGTTTTGCAGACTGTTGGTATCCTGATTACGATTATGAAATTGCAGAGTGTGAAGAAAATGATTGGGAGTGGGAAGACGAATGTGATTGTCCTGAGGAGGATTGGGAATCAGAAGGACTTTGTATTGAACTCATTGACTTTTCGTTTGATACGTTGGGATTTGATTCGTTGGTTTTGAATGCATGGGTTCCAAGTTTGTGTTTTGCAGATTGTTGGTATGAGGGATATGAGTATGTAGTAGCAGATTGTGACAACGGATGGGAATGGGAAGACGAATGTGATTGTCCAGAAGAAGATTTGGAAACAGAAGGTATTTGTGTAGAAATATTTGACTTTGCATTTGATACAACGGGGGTTGATTTTGATACACTTTCTTTTGTTACTTGGGTGCCGAGTATGTGTTACGCTGAGTGTTGGTATGAAGGTTCTGACATCCTTCTTTCAGATTGTGATGATGGATGGGAATGGGAAGATGAATGTGATTGTCCAGAAGAAGATTGGGAATCGGAAGGAATTTGTATTGACTTAAGTAATACCGGATTGGATTCATTGGGATTTGATTTAGATTCGTTGGATTATGTAGCATGGGTGCCGAGTGAGTGTTTTGCTTCATGTTGGTACGGTGATGATTACACTGTAGTTGAATGTCCAGAGTACGATGATGGAGGTGGATTTGATTGGGAGTTGGAATGTGAATGTGAACTTGATTCTGAGGAAGGAATATGCATTTTGTATGTAACGGATATTGATTCACTTATAGAGTGGGTTCCTAATGAGTGTTTTGCTGATTGCTGGGGATTTGTAGACTACGAAGTTGTTGATTGTGAAGATTTCTGGGGATGGGGAGAAGAAGATGATAACGGAACTGAAATTGATTTTGAAGACAATGAATGTTTGACTGGATTGGTAGAAAGTGGAATAACTTTATTGCAAGAGTTTTTAATCGGCTTGCATGACTGTGAAATTTTGGTGTTAGATGAATGTGTATTGGCGGCTCCGATGTTTGCCTCAGATGAAGCATTTTTTGAATACTTGAGTGAGAATTGTCCAGAATGGTTTGGTGTAATCATGGATGAATCAGATGGACCATCTTTGTTTGAACAATTCAATGAAACACAGGGTAATACTGCAACAAGCAATGAAAATATCATTGAAGGCTTGCATATTAAACTATTGGGTAATCCGGTTGTAGATCAACTGAATATACAGATCGATGCAACGGAAACGATGAACCTGAGCATGGAATTAAGAACCATTACGGGTACGAGCGTAGCTTATGAGTATATCACGGTAAATAAAGGCGCTCAAGTTTATACTGTAGGGACTTCGGAACTAGCGGGAGGAACTTATTTGATGACAATGATATCTGACAATGGGTTAGAAACAATCAAGTTTATGGTAGCAAAATAAAGTAGATAAATATATCTTTTGATCCCGACTGAATCCATTCAGTCGGGATTTTTTATTTTAAATGATTTATAACAGTATTATTGAAGAAATAATTGGATTTTTGTAGAACGATGAAGTATTTGATTATAATGGTTGTTTTGTTGAGTTCTGGGTTGATTACTGCCCAAGAAAAGGTCAGTGCATGGACAAATCTGGCAATGGTAACCAAGACCAAGACATACGATGTCAACTTTGGGATGGAGATTGAGACCATCGAGCCTGGAATCATTGCACAACAACTAAACAATACAGAGGTAATGGTATCGGGTTATATTATTCCATTGACAGGGAAAATCGAACAAAGTCATTTTATGTTTAGCAGATATCCTCAGAATATGTGTTTTTTTTGTGGGTTGGCTGGACCTGAATCGGCCATGCAAGTTTTCACAAAAGATGAAAAAAAAATGAAATTTACGCCCGAAAAAATATCACTTACGGGTACCTTACAAATCAATCAAGATGAAGCGAGTGGATTGATATATACATTAAGAAACGCAGAAGTTATAACAGGAGACAAATGATTAAACTTATTAAATACACCACGTTATTATTGGCTTTATTATTAATTAATAATACCAGTACCTATGCGCAGGAGGGTGAAGAATTAATGGTAATAAAAGAAGAAAGTCTTTGGAAGACACTTTCTAAAATAACTTATAAGCAAGAATACAATGAGTTGTTTGGCTTCAAAGTTGATATTCCTGTATTTAGCAATCAAATTAAAGAATTAGAAGGCCAAGAGGTAGAAGTAAAAGGATATATTATTCCTATCGAAGGATATAAATCTCATAAAGAATTTATGTTTTCTGCTTTTCCATATAATATGTGTTTCTTCTGCGGTGGAGCAGGCCCGGAAACGGTTATGGAAGTGGCCTCTCTGGAACCTATCGAATATTCTGCTGAACAAATTAAGATAAAGGGCAAGCTTGTGCTGAATGATGATGACATCAATCGAATGATGTATATTCTTGAGGATGTGCGGCTTGTAGGGCAGTAAAAAATTAAGTTTATTTTCGGCCAAAGTCGGCAGGAATTTCACCCCATACTTTGGTATTCCATTTTTTTATTGGGTTGCTGTAGGAAGTGCTTTTTAAGTAGCTTTCAGCCCGGCGTATCATTTCATGGATAAGTGCAGTTTCTTTTGTTTTCTTCAATGTAGTTTTTACTTTCTTGTTTCTCACCCAAGCCATGGCGGTGCGTGAGTCAGAATAGATAATGACGTCTTGTTTGTTTTGGAGTAGAGCGATGGCATGAACAAGTGCAAGGAATTCGCCAATATTGTTGGTGCCATGTTTGTAAGGGCCTTGCTTGAAGAGTTCTAGTCCAGAGAAGGTTTCTACCCCACGATATTCCATTAGGCCAGGGTTGCCACTGCAGGCTGCATCTACCGAAATACTGTTATCATCTATGGCACTACCAAATTGTTCGAGATTTACAGATTTTTTTTCACCTTTTTTGTCGATGGCTTCCCAATAGTTGCCAGCGAAAGCTTTTTTTGCTTCTGCCAGTGTTTTAAAGGATTTATACTTGGCTCCAGCCACCCCTTTGATGTTTTTTTGACATTCATCCCAGGTATTGAAGATACCTGTCTTCTTTCCTTGCCATACTACATAGTATTTTTTCTTATTTTTCGCCACTAATAAGATTTGATATGTTTATAGATTCTCATGCACATTTGTATACCAGCCAATTTGACGAAGACAGAGATGCCGTCATTCAAAGGGCAATAGCATCGAATGTACAAAAAATATTTCTTCCAAATATTGATTCGAGCAGTACAGAGGCGATGTTTGATCTGGCGGAAAAATATCCAGATGTTTGTTTTCCGATGATGGGCTTGCATCCGTGTTCTGTTAAGGATAATTACGAGGACGAACTTGCCCATATTAAGGAAGTCCAATCTAGTAGAAAGATTTATGGGGTAGGAGAGATGGGTATTGACTTGTATTGGGATAAGACCTTTGAGAAAGAACAAGTGATTGCGTTTAGGACACAGATCGAATGGGCCATTGAATGGAAGTTGCCGATCATTATTCATTCGCGAGATGCGCTGCATGTGACGCTTAATATCGTTGAGGAGATGCAGCATCCTGACTTAGTCGGTGTGTTTCATTGTTTTGCAGGTACCGTTGAAGAAGCGGAACGAATCATGAAAGTTGGATTCTATATGGGAGTAGGAGGTGTGGCTACTTTTAAAAATGGAGGAATGGATAAGACGCTTCCTGGTATTGATATGAATGGAATTATCTTAGAAACAGATAGTCCATATTTGGCTCCAACTCCTCATCGAGGGAAGCGAAATGAATCTTCCTATATTCCTTTGGTTGCAGAAAGGATTGCACTATTAAAAGAGATGCCTCTTAATGAAGTAATGGAAATAAGTACGGCTAATTCTCTACAATTGTTTGGGATGGAAGTTTCAGAAACTTAAGTCTGAGTCTTGCGTTTTCTTCTTCAGTAGGAACAACCAATAAGGTATCACCTATAAAACTGAATTTTCTTCTGCTGATCTCGCCCCACTCATTTGGGTTGGAGTGTGATAGTTTTGTGTGGCTTACGATCGAGCTATCGAGATCGATGGTATAGCTCCCTGTGTAGTTGTAGTTTTGAGATATATATTTCAGCTGTTCGAGCTGCATGGTATCTGTAAAGTTCTTAAACTTGAGTTCTGTGTCTGGATATGATTTTGGCATTAGGTGTAATGACATGTAACCTGACGCTTCATACAAAAGATAACCATCCATGCCTTGCCTCCATTCCGCCCATATTCCATCATTGTTTTTTACCTCCATGGTGTATAAGTCCCATAGGCCTAAGATCGGAGAGATAGGATTTATTTTTTCTTGTTTACAAGAAAGGAAGCAAAGAATAACCAATATGCTAAAGAATATATTTTTCATCAATGTTGCTTTAGCCTACAAAAATAAGAAAGGAGAAGACTTAAAGCCTTCTCCTTCAACGATCAATCCTGTGAAATAAGGATTAGTTATTGCTTAACAATGGTTTCTTTACCAAATTGGTTGCTTTCTCATCTTTGTCTTCAGACTTGAAATAAACATCTCCATTGTCTACTGTAAATGTTAAGTAATCATAGTATCCGAAATTACCGTCTGATAATGCAATCAGTTGGTTGGAAGAATTTAGAATTTTCGCCCATCCATTACCATAGTCGCAGCATATTCCATCACCATAAGCATCATCTATGTAGTATGTATACTCTCCATCTGCAAGACTCCATGTTTTATTGATTCTTTGTCCTGCATTGCCATCTTGGTAAGGTCCTCCACTTTCAATTACATTGCCTGTGCTTTCATCAACCAACTCCCAAGAAGTTTCGCTTCCATAGTCATCAAGTTTGATTCTCATTTTTACTGTTGTACTTGAACCACCACCTGTTGCTTCTGTTTCGAATGTTGAAATAGGAGCAAATGGTTGCCATCCTGTAGCGTTGCATTGTACTCTTACTTGGAACTGGTATGTTTTGTCAGAAGCTAATCCTGTAATGGTTCTACTTGTGTTAGTTGTCGTTATTGCTGACCAAGTTCCTCCTTGTTGTCTATATCTTAATCTGTATCTTTTTGCATCGTATACTGCAGACCATGATATCTTTGCAGATGTCGTAGTAATATTGGATGCAGATGCATCGGTAGGGCTTTCACAAACATCTCCATTATCTGAATCATCACTATCTCCATCGTCGTCACTGTCTCCATCATCATCGTTATCATCATTTCCTCCGCCTCCAGATCCGGCTCCTAATACATTGGAAGCATTGTTGACTACATTGTTTAAGTTGGAAGCAATAAAGTTTTCCATTCTTGTTGACTGCCCAGCAGAGAACATATACATGCATGCATCATCAACATAATCCATGTAGTTCATAAACATATCATTTGATCCGCAAGAAGAAGATCCAAAATTTGGACAGTTGTAGTTTTCATTTTGTTGATCTGGTGTATCAGATACATCGTCATCAACATTACATCCATTGCCCCAGATATGATCTAGTAATAAGTAGTGCCCCATTTCATGTGTAAGTGTTCTTCCAAGGTTGAAAGGTGCATTTGCTCCTACGTTACCACAAGAGCCTCCAAGTCCAAAAGCACCTGCATCGACAACCAAAGCATCTCCAGATCCATTACCACCTAAAGGTGAGTATCCTAGAAACCCAGTATTAGGTCTTACTACGATATTGATGTAACCTGAAAACTGTGGAATGTTATCACCTGAAGTTTGATTAATGGTAACAGCTAGATCGCCATTACTTAACCCAAATCCGCTTGGGTGATTTTGATTTGCTATTTGAAATTCGACGCAAGTTTCTCCATTGCTTATTCCTGGAAAATATGAGGAAGCTTGGCTGTTCCATGTGCTTATGTCTCCATTTGTACCTTGATAATCTTGATTAAGAGCAGCAATAGATGTAACTGCTAAATCTTGTAAGCAAGAGGCATTTACATTTGACGCACTTTGAAAGTGAATTGCTACTGGTAAGATTGTTGGATTACCGCACACGGTTCTTTCTTGAACGTTTGTTTTTACATAGTTTGCAAATTTTTCCATTTTCTTATCATGAGCTGCTTTGAAAGCAGGGTCTGATTCTAGTTTTTCAGTGTAAAGCGAATGTCCGCAGCTTCTAGTATGTGTATGGTGACTAACGCTTTCAGATTTCAGGTCATCGCTTTCAATGTTGGTGAATTCATCAGAGCATGAACTCATAAGGAACATGATTCCTAATAGTATTGCGAATATTTCAATTGATCGTTTCATAGTTTAATTTTTTTGTTTTTAAATGTTTTATCTGATTGACAATTCAAATATAGGTGGGCAAAAGGGCCTAAAATGGGGACTTTATACATTGCTAAGGCTGTTTTTATACGTAAGGGTGTTTTCCTTATACTTTCCAATAGATGGATTATGAAAATGGGTGTAAATTTGAACTATGGAAGAGCGTCAATCCGGATTTAGGGGCATATTACTTGATAAGCGGTATAGAATATTGTGGCATATCTTTTTTTGGATTGCTACTTATATGGATGAAGTGTTATCAATTTTTGGACTTACACCCAGTCTAGAAGAACCTCTATTTGTTTTTTTCGGGTTCTTGCTAGACATGGTTCTTGTTTACTTTAATTTGTATGTACTGGTACCATATTTTCTGTTGAAAGACAAAGTATTTACTTATATATTACTAACGATACTATCACTGGTAGTCATTATCATTTATAATTCTTTTGCCTTTCCTATTTTTGAAGCAGATCTAATTGAAGAAGGTCTGGACTTCAAATATATTGTCTTGGACTATGTAACAGATATATTGGGTAACGGATATATGCTTGGCATGGCAGTAGCTATCAAGCTATTTAAGTCGCTATATTATAAGGATAAAAGAATACAGGATATCACAGAGGAGAAGTTGCGCGCTGAGTTAGGTTTTTTAAGGAATCAAGTGAATCCTCATTTTTTATTTAATACAATGAACAGTTTTTATATTCAAGCGAAGAAGAAGGATGATACATTGCCCGATGCGATTATGTCATTGTCTGATTTATTGCGCTATCAGATATATGAAACTGAAAAAGAATTCGTTTCGGTAGAGAGTGAAATTGATTATATCAAGAATTACCTTGATCTTGAAAACAATCGCCGAGATAATCTTGATATTAATTTTACCATAGAAGGGAATACAAAGCACATAAATATAGCACCATTGCTTTTGTTGCCTTTGGTTGAAAATGCTGTGAAGTATAGTCAACGTACTGATGGTAAACGTGCCATTATTAATTTGAGTATCGAGGTGGATGATCGTATTTCATTTACTATCATAAACACCAAAGGAAAAGTCAGTCAGATAAAAAGTCCGGATAGTGGTGTTGGTTTGAATAATCTTCAGAAAAGACTAGATTTGATTTATACTGATGATTATCAATATGTTTTTAAGGATAATATAGATACTTATACTTCAAGCCTTATATTGGGAAAACGATGAAATGTATCATAATTGATGACGAGCCTTTGGCTAGAGAAGGTATGGAGTTGCTGATTCCGGATGCTCCTTTTCTTGAGCTTGTTCAATCTTTTGGATCAGGTGAACAGGCATTGAATTATTTGTTTGATAACAAAGTTGACTTGATTTTTCTGGATATTGAAATGCCAGGGTTGAATGGGATGGAATTTATTAAAACGCTCAATCAGCAACCATTCATCATTCTTACGACGGCATATCCTCAGTATGCCTTGGAGGCATTTGAATTGCATGTTTCGGATTATTTGGTGAAACCTATCAAAGGAAATCGCTTTTTGAAAGCGGTTTATAAAGTGAAAGAAATATTTGACTTAAAGTCAAATGAGATGTATGAGGTAGGAGATCTTGAAGAAGAGTATATTTTCATTAGACATGATAGAAAATTTGTAAAATTGTTTTACAAGGACATCTTGTATATCAATGGAATGAAAGATTACGTGATGATACATACTGTTGAAGGAAAGTTTATTACAGCAATGAATCTGAAAACGATCTTATCTAAACTGCCAGAGAGTATTTTTATCAGAACATCTAAATCCTATGCGATCAATATGAATCGAGTAGAAAGTGTGGACATTGATTTTATATACCTTGGAGATAAGGTAGAAGTGCCTTTGGGTAATTCTTACAAGGAAGCGTTTAAGAAACGCGTTATCAACGATCGTCTTGTTGATAGAAAGAAGTAAACTGATTATGATTTCATCAGTTCATCATACATTTTCTTAATGCTTGTGTCTCCAAATCCATAGATTCCTTCTTTTTTTGAGAATGCCTTAAAGACGGTTGAAAAACTATGGTCTTCGCTCTCAGTTAAAATCCTTTTTAGTGATTCTAATGGTCTGTTTTTTCCATCTTCTCTATCTAATTGTGCTTGTAAGACGTTTTCGATTCTCGGTATCAAACTTTTTAATTTTATACCAGAAGTCATTAGATCACCTTCCTCTTTTTGGCTATAAATATTCCACAGCTTTTGGAAGTCTTCGAGTTGGTTTTTATTTAGTAATACTTTTTTATTGTATGCTTCCGCAAATGTTTTCTCGTGCATGCCACCAAATCCCAACCAGGAATTCGTAGTTGGTCTTATCAAATAAATATTTGCCTTGAGCGGTAAAGATAAAATCATGTCGATGATGAACCAAAGATTACACTGGCAGAATAAGTCATCTTCAAACCAAAGACAGATGTCTGACGTGTCTGGGATATATTGAATTGCATCAAATTGACTCGTGCTAATTTCTTTGTATTCTTTGAGGCTTACGCCAAAAAATGCAGCACGCTTTTCATAGAATTTTTTAAAGTCTAGTGGGCCTTCTATGAATGCTTCTCTACAAATAATAAATTCTACCGAGAATAAATCTTTGATTCTTTCATGGAGAGCATCTCCATTTAGGATATGGTATTCTTTTTTCAGAACTTAAATTCTTTTTTGGCCTGTTGATAGCCTTCGTTCCACCAACTTTTCATTGTTTCTGGGTTAAAGTAAAATGAATACTTGGTCAAGATGCGGGGTGTAAAGTAGAAGTTTATTTTTACATCTTTATTGTAGATGCTTTCTAAGTGCCCAATCATAAGATCCTGACCTGCTAGTTGTTGGTTCATAAAATCCATGGTTGAAATAAATACTTCAAACGGATTTTTAGAGTAATTCTTTTTTACATTTTTGAGTCTTGGATTTAGTACAATAGCATCAATTACATTTGCTCCCAAGTTTACAGCTTCTTCAATAGGTAGATAATTTCCAAAACCACCGTCGGCGTATTCAAAACCATTTTTTTCAACGAGGCTCATGAATGGCACATAGCTGGTTGATGCCCACATCCAATCTAGGAAGTCTTCATAAGTACAATCGTGTAAGTATTTGTACTCTGTGGTACTTCTCGTAAGATTGGCGACAGTAACAACTACTTTTTTGTGGCTTGCACATGCTTCTTTAAAATCTTCCTCGGTCAATACGTTCTTGATAACCTTTCTTAAATTCTTGTGTTCTCCAAAAGTCTTTTTCCCTTTCAAGAACATTTTTATTGTATTTCTATGATTGATTCCAGACTTGATAGAACCATCAGCGTTTATTTTTATCTTAAATGGGTTCACATTGTAAATCGTGTCTTGAGTTACATTGGTGTAACATTCTTTGATTTTGTGAATCTTGTTCAGTGAAATATGAGGAATTAATAAACTTCCTGTGGATGTACCTATAAAGTAATCGTACTTAACTTTGAGATCATTAATAAGATGTTCAGCAAAGCCACCAGCATAAGCGCCCTTACTACCTCCACCCGATATTACCAGTGCTCTTTTTTCTCCGTGCATCTTGTCTATTGAAATATGCCGCAAAAATATCAGATTTACATTAATATTTCTGTCTTATGACTAAGTTCCGAGATATAATTGGTGTTTAAAGGTTAGAATAAGCTTAATTTGGACAATAATTATGCAAAAGAAAAGGAAAGACAATCAATTTATCAAGCACGCCTACTATCAAGGAGGAAACACTGCTTTCCGGACATTTGTTTCCGAGAATTTGGTTTATCCTGTGGCTGCGCTTGAAAATAATATTGAAGGGATTGTTCAACTTAAGATTGGGATCGATCACAAAGGAAAAGTGATCAATGTGAAATTGATGAAAGGCATCGGGCACGGTTGTGACAAAGAGGCCATGCGTATCATTCGACTTGCTACTTATGAAGTTCCCGCAAATCCCAAAAAAATGCGTGTCATTTTTCATAAGACGGTGAGAATTCAATTTAAAAAACCACCGATAAAAAAAGAAGCAAGCAATTCTCCTAAAGGGAAAAAAGGATCAAAAGCTGCTCCACAGGGTGCCGGAATGCAATTGAATTATGAGATATCTCAGAAGAAGAAATCATCAGCTCAAGTAGAAACGGATAATAAGCCATCCTATAATTATACGATAAATTTCAATTCGTAGAAGTTTTATCATTGCCTATCTATTTCAAAGTCATTTAAATAGAATAGATCTTACCTTAGTATCAAACTTATAACCAATGAAAAAATTGCTAGCCATCTCTGTTTTGGTTTTTTTATTTGTCTTTGAAGGACAGGCACAATTTCCAGGAATGGGAAGCAAGGCGCCCAAGCTCAAAGGAAAAATAAGTGGAGTTTTGAGCGATTCATTAAGTAGCGAAGCTGTTGCGTATGCTACCATTGTCGTAAAACGATCTGGCAAGGAAAAGGAAATCAATGGGATTTTGACGGAAGATGATGGTGGATTTAAGCTAGAGAATATGACAGCTGGTAAGTACGATTTGTTTATTTCTTTTTTGGGCTATGAGGAAAAGATTATTAGAGAAGTAGAGCTGACTAAGAAAAAGCCGGATGTAAATTTGGGGACGATTAAGATGGTGCAAGATAATATCATGTTGAGTGAAGTGGAGGTTACGGCGGATCGTTCTTTGATAGAAATGAAGGTTGATAAAATTGTGTTTAACGCAGAAGATGATGCCTCTATTGCAGGAGGAGATGCTACAGAAGTGCTAAGGAAAGTTCCTCTATTAACGGTAGATCCAAATGGTAATGTTTCATTAAGAGGGTCGCAAAATGTACGGATATTGATCAATGGAAAACCATCAGGTATGTTTTCATCCAATGTTGCGGATGCTTTGAAAATGTTTCCTGCAGATCAGATTAAGAAAGTAGAGGTAATAACTTCTCCAGGTGCAAAATACGATGGAGAAGGAACAGCAGGTATTGTGAATATTATTACGAAGAAAGGAAGTGTTGAAGGTGTGGCAGGATCTTTAGATGCATCCGGAGGTACCCGACAAAATTCTTTGGTAGCGAGTCTTAATGCAGGTAAAGGAAGGTTTGGTTCTTCTGCCAGTGGTTCTGTTTATTATTCATTACCAGCGGATGGAATTTCAGAATTCACGAGAGTGAATCAATTGAGTGCAGGTGATATTACCATCGCCCAAGATGGAACGACAACGACCTCTAGATTGGGTTTTAGAGGTTCGGCAAGTGCATTTTATGATTTCAATGCATTCAATGCATTGAACACTTCAATTTCGTATCAAGGTTTTGGTTTTAATACTGATGGTACCATTGCTGGAAGTATTTTAGGAGGGCCTGCGAGTGTGAATTGGGATAGAGAAAATTTTGGAGAGAATTTGTTTAGCGGATATGATTGGAATACAGATTATACCAAGAAGTTTGAAGACAATGAAGATCAGGTATTGAGTTTTGCCTATCAGTTGTCGGGTAACATTCAGAATCAAGATTATACGATCATTCAAGGTGGGTCTTCAGATTTTATCAGAAATGAAAATCAGTTCAACGATGGAGATAACTTGGAATCTACCATTCAAGTAGATTATGTGCATCCATTTGAGAACAAGATGAAACTCGAAGTTGGCGCAAAGACTGTACTAAGGAATATTGTCAGCGACAGTAAATACAATTTGTTTAATGCTACAACAGGTTTTTATGATTTATTGGATGAGGGAAGGTCTTCTGTTTTTGAATATGGGCAAGATGTATATGCTGGGTATGGTCAATTGAATTATAGTATCAAGAAATTTCAATTTATCACTGGATTAAGATATGAGACAACTTCTATTGATGGAAGACTAAATGGGGGTCCCAATGTTGTAGATCAAAGCTATGTGAATTGGTTGCCAAATTTTACAGTTTCAAGAGGATTGAAAAACTTTCAGAATATTAAATTTAGTTACAATCAAAGGATATCAAGACCTAGTTTGTTTTTCATTAATCCATTTAATAATTCTGTTGATCAGGTAAATGTAACAGTGGGTAACCCAGCTTTGGATCCGGAAATTACGGATCAATTTGAGTTTTCTTACAATACATTTATCAAAGGGGTTGGAATATTCAGTTCGGTCTACTTCAAGCACACCGAAGGGATTATTGAATCGATTTTGGCAATAGATAATGGAATAACGGTAAATACATTTGACAATGTGGGAACCAATAATTCTTTTGGGCTTAATTTATTTTCTACTAAAAGTTTTAACAGCTTAACCATCAGAGGTGGAGGTAATATTTTTTCTTATGATGCGACGGGTGTGGTCAATGGAGTTGCTTTAGAAAGGCAGACATTTGAGTACAATGTATTTTTCGGTGGAGAATATTCAATTACTTCGACGATCAAGGCAGATTTCTTTGGATTTTTTAATTCGCCTAAAAGATCATTGCAAGGTGATCAGGCTTCTTTTTCAATCTATGGATTTGGGGCAAGGAAGGAGTTTAAAAAATGGAGTCTTGGATTGCGATTGATAGAGCCATTTAATCGTGATAAGTTTTTTAATTCTTCACAGAAAGGGGTAGACTTTACCCAAGATGTGGTATTCAGTATTCCGTTCAGATCTATCGGGTTGAATGTGAGGTATAAGTTTGGAAATGTAGACTTTAAAGAAAGAAAATCTAAGATCAAGAATGATGACCTTAAGTCAGGTGAACAAGGAGGCGGAAATGGTGGAGGTAATATTATCGGAGGCGATAGAGGTAACTAGTTGGCAGAAAAATTATATGCTGGCTTGATTGAAGTAGGGGTAGAATAATTTGTCAAAAAAGAACCAGGTCCTGCTGTTTTTGGGATACTCATTGACTTAGCATGTATTCTTTTTGGGTGCAATTCTTTGCCACCTAATAGCTTTCGGTTTTTCATAGTTTCTTTTTTGAGTTATATTGCTTAAAGCAAATATCTTGCCTTTGTTTATATAAGAAATATAAAATAGGGGTTTTTAAGCTTAAATGCGAATTACAATTGCTTAAATTGGGGATGAACCTTCTGAAATGTCTTATATCACCAATAATTATTGTTTAAACTGTAACAATGGCTTAGTTGAAGAAGCAGAGTATTGCCAAGCTTGCGGTCAAAGCAGGCGTGCGTCTATATTGTCTTTCAGAGAATTGTGGGCCAATTTCTGGACGACTATCTTTAATGTAGACAATTCCTTTTTTGCTACTTTGCGTTTGATCGCTCGACCAGATAAGTTGACTCAGTTGTATGTTGCAGGTAAAAGAAAAAAGCATATCAATCCTGTTCGTTTATTTTTAATCTCTTTGGTATTCTTTGTGACAGCGGCGATTACTTCCATGGGTGATTTTGAAGACAATACATTTGTTGCCAATTTGAACAGAGATTACTATAGTTCAAAGTTGTTGGAAAAGTATGATGATGTAATAGGAGGTGAAGATATGAGTGAAGAAGAATATGCATTTACAGAACGACTTAAATCTTCTGTTTTCGATGGGGTAGTTTGTTTAGATGCAGATACGGTTTTTAATGGAATGAAGATTATTGATGTTGGTAAAATGCAGTCAATAACCAAGCAGGATTTTGTTGAGCTTTCAGAAGAGGAGGTGATTGAGAAATACAATGTAAAGGGCTATTTTGAAAAACTAAACTACCGGCAATATATCCGAATCAACAAAGATCCAAATGCTTCCAATAAATTTTTGTTCAACAATGCCATGTGGGGTTTGGTCCCTTGTATATTGATATTGTGTTTGTTGCTCAAGTTGCTTTATCGAAATCACAAAATTTCCTATTTAGAGCATCTGATATTGGTTTCCAATACACATTCTTTTTTACTCTTGTTTTGGATGCTTGTTATTTTAGGAAGTCATTTTTTTGTGGCGGATAAAGCAAAAGTAGAATGGTTGATTCCAACTTCAATGATGTTAAGTATTGCTTTTGCTTTTTTGATGATGTTCATTTATTATGGAGAAGGTTTTCTTCGAAGTTTTTTGAAGTATGTTTTGGCTTTGACTTTTTATATGTTTTTTGGCTTTTTTTTCATTGTTGTCAGTGCGGTGATCAGTGGTTTCATTTTTTAACTTATTTGTCATCTAAAACGAAAGTTTAAAGATTAAAAGGGTTAATTTTGAGAAAAATTCGAAATAGATATGAAGTACATAACCGCCACTATATTTTCTTTCTTTCTTTTTGTCGGTTTACATGCGCAGGAGGTACCGCAAGCTAATTTTTTAGCTCATTGGTCAATGGATGGCCTGCCAAGTTCAAATGCTCATGATAATACATATAACGAGATCTGGGGCTTGTATGTGAATGATAGGGAATTTGCGGTGATTGGATCTACGATGGGTACGCACATTATTGATGTTACAGATGTAGGGAATATTTCTCAGGTAGCATTTGTAGAAGGAGCACATACTGGGCCTGCCATTATTCATAGAGATTATCATGATCACAATGGATATTTGTATGCAGTTTGTGATGAGGGAAACTCTACACTTCAGATTATTGACATTAGTAATTTGCCATCTTCGGTTGAGATAGTCTATGATAGCAACGACCTAGTTACTAGAAGTCATAATATTTTTATTGATGCTGATAACGATCGGTTGTATAGTTGTGCTCATAGAGGGACTTCGACAGGTTATTCTGCTTTACGAGTATTTGACATTTCTGATCCGATGAATCCTGTGGATGAAGGAGGATTTGATCAGTTTGAAGGATTTGAGGTTGGGCATGTTCATGATGCTTTTATTAAGGACAATATTGCTTATTTGAATTGTGGTTTTGATGGATTTGCGTTAGTAGATATGACCGACATTGAAGATGTAACTTTGCTTGGTGTATTAGAGTCAGAAGATTATCCTGATTCTGGTTACAATCATTCAGGATGGTTGTCGGAAGAGGAAGATATATATTATATGGCCGATGAAAATCATGGTTTGGCACTTAAGGCGGTGAATGTAGAAGACATTAATGACATGCATACAACATCACTTTTTGGTGTAGGTGAAGGTTCTCCAAATGCCATTGCACATAATCCAATTGTAGATGGCGACTTATTGTTTGTTAGTTACTACTTTGACGGTCTTCAGGTTTATGACATTTCAAATAGAGAAGAACCCAAAAGGATTATGCATTATCCTACATCGACTCGAGAAAATAATTTCAACTATCAAGGAGCTTGGGGAGTTTATCCTTTTTTACCTTCCGGAAATATTTTGGTTTCAGACATGCAAGAAGGATTGTTTATTATTGATCGATTATTGATTAGCAGTACCAATGAAGTTGCAGAAGAAGTATTTGGAATATATCCTAATCCTACTGTTGATGAACTTCAAGTTTCATTGGAGACAGAGGGATCTTACCACTACGTTGTGAGAGATTTAGCGGGAAGAATAGTTCAAGAAGGTGAAATTCTTAATAAAGTTCATACTGTACATACTTCAACCCTTCCTTTGGGTAGTTATATCATTGAATTATCTGATGGGCATCAAGTTTATGCTCAATTGTTTTCAGTCGCCAAATAGTTAGTATTTGTTTCATAAGTATCTATGTATAATAATTTGTGTTTTTCTTTCTTCTAGTGCTTTTGGGCAAAGACCTGGCGTTGGTGTTGATCCCGAGCAAGAAAGGGGGGAGACGGTAATTGATTCTACAAAATCTGAAAATACTGGTTTTTTAGGATTGGAGATTCCGACTTTGGAAGATAGTCTAGAATTGGATTTTGTATATATTTCTGATCTGACCAAGCAGTACCCATTCCGAGATTCTACTTTACAATATTTTGAAGATTACGATCCGATTAAAGCTTTTGATAAGTTTTATCTGACTTTGGGAAATCAAGCATCTTCCCATCAATCTGCTTTGGTGGAATTTGATTCTAACCTTTTTACACAGCTACGAAGAAATCAGCACTCAGCCTATAATATCCCATTGGAGGAATTGAAGTTTTATAATTTGAATAGAACGTATAATGATGTTTTATTTAGTCCAATGGGTAGTCAAGAAAATTTTATTGTAAAGGCTAAGTTTAGTCAGGAGTTTAAAGAAGCGGTCAATGTCAGCGTCGATTATTTGAGGATTACCCATGAAGGCACATATACTTCTCAATTTGCTCGCACAACAAATTTTGGGGTTGGATTCTGGATCCGAAATCCTAAAAAGAAACATCAGATGCTGGTGAGTTATGCGAGTAACAACCACACTGAGAATATGAACGGAGGTATTCAGTCGGGAATTGCACGTCCGGATACATTGTTGGGGGGAGACATCAATGTTCCTGTGAATATAGAATCTGCCCAATTGAGGATAGAAGATTTTCATGTGGCCATCGATAACTATTTGGGAGATCCAGAAAAATGGAATCTCTTCCATCGTATCGATTATAGATCTGGTTTTTATTTGTTTGGAGACGAGATTAGTACTTCGGCATTTGCGGTTGATCAGGAATTTTATGGTGATTTTCTGGTTGATTCTCGGGGGATCAGAAATTTTCAATCTAACAATGCAGTGACCAACCGGGTGTTGGTTGGTCGAGGCGAATCTCATCCAGTATTTGTAACTGCCGGTGTTACGCATAAATATCAAAAATTTGGATTTGATGATCGAGATCGGTTTATATCTCAAATGAGTGTTGATGGAAATGTTGGATTGAACATATCTAATATTTTTGTAAAAGGGAGTGCAAGTATCGGGGTAGTGAATATGGCTGGTAGCGTTTGGTTGGATGCAAAGGCGGGATATCGGTCAGATAAATTATTTACGCTAAGTGGAGGATTCAAACTTGTGCGTAATGAAGCATTTGTTCAAGATCAATTGCTGGTTCTTAATAATGAAGTCATTTATGATCAGCCACTAAATAAAAAAACAACCACAGGTATTTATGGAGACTTGGAAATCCCTTTTACCAAAACAAAAGCAAGCGTTGAGTCCTTGTTGTTTGATAACGCCATTTATTATGATACACTAGGATTGCCGCTTCAGATTGATGAAGCCATTACCGGATTAAAGTTGACGGTGCAACAAAAATTGGGATGGCGATGGTTGCAATCTGATCACATTGTTCATTATCAGGTATTTAATAATAACATCTGGAATCTACCTACCTTATTGAGTAGACACAAATTGTATGCTGAGTTTCCTTTGTTTCAAAAGCAATTGAAGTTGAAGATTGGTGCGACTTTTAGTCAATATCTACAGGATGAAGCTTTGGCATTTAACCCGATTACTGGAAATTTTTTCCCAGTCAATGAAAGTTTGCCATGGTATAAAAACCTTGATCTATTTATTGCAGGACAAGTGCAAGACTTTAGGGTTTTTGTGACGTATGAAAATTCATTGGATTTGCTAGAGCCTGGAGTTAACTACCAGGTGTTGAATCATCCACAATGGGATGCGATGGTGCGATTTGGGGTGAGATGGATTTTGCTTGATTAGGATGGGTGGGGTATAGTGCATGTTATGTGGGTATAATCCTGATATACATGTAAAGAATATTCGAATTTACTTTACACGTAAATTGTATGTGTAAATAAATTGCAGTTTTCTTTGCGTATGGAAAAACCAACAAAATGGCAACTAGATCTACTGCCAATCAAACTTGATCTTGAAAGTTCTACGAACTAGTAGAATCTGTCAGAACCGAAAATAGATGCTCAACAACCTTTTCAAACATCCATATTCAAAGATTGAATTTGTGGTAAGAGATTTTGGAGTAAGCAGAATAACTGCCGCAAACTACCTGAACCAGCTTTCCAAAAATGAGATTCTTAAAAAAGAGAACATGGTGAATAATGGAAGAGCTCGTACCTCACTCTTCCATATGCAAAAGGATTAGTCCCTCATTTCGACCATTTATTGCACGAAAGCTAATTTATGTGTAACTTCGTAGGCTAATATTGATAATACGTCGTAGGCTAATATAGGTGCTGCTTCAAAAGCTAATCAACGTAAGGCGTAAAAGCTATAAAACATGGCGGATCCACATAAAAAACTTGCAGAATCTCTTGAAATTTTGCAACAGGAACAGCAAAATTCCGGAAAGGCGATAAAGACTGATCAAATTTCAAGAACTCACAGAGAACGTCTAACAAAGAACAAATTTTTAATCAAGGTTACAAAGGAGTGGTACATTATAAACAACCCAAACCAAAAAGATGGAGATACGACAACTTGGTACACGTCATTTTGGGAATTTTGCAAAAGATACCTTGAAGATCGTTATGGAGAAAATTATTGCCTATCTGCTGAACAATCAGTCTTGCTCCATGCAGGAGCGACAATGATACCTCATCAGTTAATCGTGAGAGCTCCAAAAGCACCAAATAAAACAATAAAGCTCTTACATGGAACTTCTATGTATATAATGAAATCAGATATACAAAACGAAATAGAAATAGATTATTCAACAAAACTACAAATCCAATCGAAAGAAGAAGCACTTGTAAATATGCCTCCAGTGATGTTCGAACAAAATCCAATTGAAGTAAAAACAATAATTGCTGATATCAAAGAACCGTCAAACTTATTAAGAATACTGCTAAAAGGATCTCATTCGGTTAAAGCTGGAAGACTAATTGGTGG
Source organism: uncultured Saprospiraceae bacterium (assembly GCA_937950315.1). GTDB lineage: Bacteria > Bacteroidota > Bacteroidia > Chitinophagales > Saprospiraceae > JAHDBF01. Next base: position 79,051 of record CALFDU010000017.1, read on the forward strand.
TTTTGAAAATATAGGCAATAGGAAAATAGCATCCGAAATCCAAAAAACAATGGAAGCGGCAGATTATAAAATTAAAGTGATCGATCCGTTTAAAGATGAAAAGCACCAATTAATAAATCTAAGAGTTCCAAGTCCTTATGTAAATAGAATCAATTTGATGTGGGAATCAATGAGAAATAATGTAATAGATAATTTCCCAAAAGCACCAAAGAAACCGGAGATAAAGACATATCTAAAATTAGTTGAAGATATTTACACAACAGACGCCTACCATTCCTTATCAATTGAAAATTACATAGTATCCACGGAATTAATCCAAAAAGTTAGATCAGGCGAATGGAAATTAGAAGATGAAGAAGATAAAAAACATAGAGACGCAATGGCTGCTAGGGGTTATTGGCAATCTTTTCAAGAAGTAAAAAAATCAATTCAGAAATTGTTAAACGGGGATAATTCAGGAGAAGTATTTGACATAGACCATGGCGAATGGTATAGGCAATTATTTCAACCAAGTGTTACTGCAGGTCTATTAAATGTTGCAGACTTAGCAGGTTATAGAAATAATCAAGTTTATATAACAAATTCGATGCATACCCCACTAAATAGATATGCTGTTAGAGATGCAATGCCAGCACTTATTGATTTACTAAAACAAGAAGAAGAACCGTCTGTTAGATGTGTGCTCGGTCACTTTGTATTTGTTTATATACATCCATATATGGATGGAAATGGAAGAATGGGAAGATTCCTCATGAATTTAATGCTTGCATCAGGAGGATATCCATGGACAGTAATACCAGTTGAAAGAAGAGATGAATATATGCAAGCATTGGAACAAGCAAGCGTTCATAATAACATTGTGCCTTTTGCAGAATTAATAGGAAATTTAGTGAAGAAGAATATCGAAGGAAAACCAGAAGCGAAAATATAACAAGAACTATTAGAAGGCTTAGAACAGAATAAAATTTCTGAAGTTGAATTAGAAATTAAAACTGATAAAATATTTTTACTTCTAAGTGTAAACAATGAACAAGGCGAACTAGAATTTAGAACTCCAGAAAATGAAAACATTGAACATTATTTGATGAAATCTACGAAATCAATTCTTAGAGAATTGGGGTTTAATACTGAAACGTTTAAAAAGCAAATATCGAACTTCAGTCAAGTAGATAAAATTAAAATTTTGGAAGAGTTGGCGATTATTTACTTTGAAGTATTTGGCATTTTTGGAGAAGAACAAATTATAAAATTTGAATAAAATCCTTCAGAGGACATTGTAGGCTTACTGCATACCTTTGGGGATACATTGGCACACGTTGTCCCTTGTGTAGAAAGAAACCACCTTTCTCTTACTTGAGAAAGGTGGCTTTTTGTATCCAACACTTATTCCCCAGAAGTTTTTAAACTTTTATAGAGGCTTACCAATTGAAGGTATTCTTCTTTTTCTTTGATGTTTGTATTTGCTGCCAATTCAATCACTTTTTCGATTGTGGTTTCTTGGATATACTTACTTTCTCTCAATAGCATTCCAAACGATGCTACGGACAAAGCAAATCTTTCATGGTCACTGGAGTTTTTGATTTTGGTTGACTCTGGTGATACCGTCATTGTTATTTTTTTGCTTTTGGTTCCGCCGGGTTCTTTGTATCTGAATTTCAACGTTGCCAACTCATTGTTTTTCATCAACGTAAGGTCTGGTTTTGTTTCTTGCTGATATTTCAATTCATCTACTGAGCTTGCAAAAGTAGATTTGGAACCTGCTGGAATTATTTCGTAAATGGCAGTCATCGAATGACCTGATCCAATTTCCCCAGCATCTTTTGTATCATCATTGAAGTCTTCTTTGTTTAACAATCTGTTTTCGTATCCGACCAGTCGGTATGACTTCACATAGGCAGGATTAAATTCAATTTGAATCTTCACGTCTTTTGCAATAGTAAACATGGTACCACCAAATTCATTGACCAATATTTTTTGCGCTTCAAGCATGTTGTCTATGTAGGCATGGTTCCCATTTCCTTTGTTGGCCAATACTTGCATTTGGTGATCTTGGTAATTGCCGGTACCGAAACCTAGAACTGACAGGAAGATGTTTGAGTTTCTTTTTTTCTTAATCAAGTTTTCCAATCCTTTCGCTGAGTTTACGCCGACATTGAAGTCGCCATCGGTAGCAAGTATCACTCTGTTGTTTCCACCTTTGATGAAATTTTCTTCTGCTATTTTGTAGGCAGTATGTATGCCATCTGCTCCTGCAGTGGAACCTCCTGCATGGAGATTGTTAAGGGCTGTTAGAATTTTTGATTTTTCACTTGCCGAAGTGGATTCTAGAGGAACACCTGCCGCCCCTGCATAGGTAACAATGGCTACTTTGTCCTCAGGTCTTAATTGATTCAATAAAATTTTGAAAGCAGATTTTACAAGCGGAAGTTTGTTGGCTCTATCCATGCTTCCAGATACATCGAGTAAGAATACGATGTTGGAAGGAGGCAGGTTGTCTGTTTCAATCTTTTTACCTTGAATGCCAACGTGCAGGATTTGGTGCTCGTTATTCCAAGGGCAGTCGGTTAGTTTGCTATGCATAGCAATCGGGTCACTGTTGTCGGGTTGTGCATAGTCATAATTGAAGTAGTTGATCATTTCTTCTATCCTTACAGCATTGGTTGGTGGCAGATAGCCGTCGAGCAGCATTCTACGCACATTGCTATATGAAGCTCGATCTACGTCTAAGGAGAAAGTAGAAAGAGGTTCTGAAAGTGCAGATTTGAATTCATTTTCAACGATCTCACTATAGTTTTCTGTCTGTACTTCTTTCTGTGGTTGAGCGTATGCTCGTTTATCCATGTGTGTTCTTTTAAAAGCTTTCGCGCCATGGTCCTCCTGAAGTCTATGCACTTCACTCATGATAACTTCAGACTCTAAAGCTATTGGAGG
>CALFDU010000018.1 GCA_937950315.1 uncultured Saprospiraceae bacterium
GAGCCCTGTATAGATTCCTCGTATTCTTCGTTTTTTGTCAACAAGAATAAATTTGTCTGTGTGAAGAAAATCTGATTTGTCTGAGGTGAACCCAAATTGCTCGTCGGCAAAATAAGATTCACGGGCAAGTTCGTAGATTTCTTCTTCGGGTCCTGTGAGTAGTTTCCACTTGTCATAGTTGACATCCATGTTGTCAGCATATTGATTGAGCACAGATACCGAGTCCTTCCAAGGCATCACTGTGTGCGAAATCAATTGAACATCATTTTCATCTAGAAATTCAGTTTGGATTTTCTCCATGCTGAGTGTCAGTTTTGGGCAGATGCTAGGGCAACTTGTAAAAAAGAAATCCGCCACATATATTTTATCTGAAAGACTTTGGTTGTTGAATTTTTTGCCACGATGGTCAGTAAATTCAAATGAAGCTACCTGATGAATATCTGCATAGTTGGGGTCCGCAGGCGTAATCCATTCTGGTGTATAGTCCACTGAATTGTAAAAGGGTAGCGTTGGATCTTGTTTTGTGTTGCTATTGTTGTTACATGCAGTCATCAACAAGATGGCAAGTGTAATGATGATTAAGATCTGTTTCATTAATTTTTGGCTTGGAATATTAATGAATCTTTTTCTCCACTTTTAGCAACACCGTTCATGCAAAAGGAAGAATACAGCAAACCGTATTTTCTTCCGTCCTTGTATACAATGTTTTTTATAATCTTGCCTTCGTCGGTGTACAATTTGTCACTGACCAAGCTGTCGTTGTCAAAAACTTTTTCAACCTGTACTTTTCCATTAGGAAACCATTCTTTGTATGTGCCATGCTTTTTGCCCTCGGCATTTGTGCTAGTTTCTGTGGCTATTGAACCAGACTTGTGGAATGTCTGGGCGACCGAGAGAGCAGTAGGTGAATCCGCATTAATATTGTTGGACCTAGAGTTGCTGCAACTTGTCAAAGCACCTAAAAGGCCAATGAATAAGATGTATTTATAGAATGCTACCACACCTTAAAGGTAGAATGTTTCTTAGAATAATAAAACTATTGAAATCTGGGTATTATTCTACCTTGAATGAATGAGAAGTTACTGTTTCAGAAATCCCTGCTTCATGGCCCCACACTTTGGCTACCAAAGTAAGTGTAGATCCTATTTCTACTGCAGGAACAAAATCATCGTGGTGCTCATGATGACCACTGTCATTGTGTACGTGGGCATTGGTAGGCATGTTGTATAAAACGGTACCTTGTTCATCTGTAATCTGCACATTGATATGATGTATGGTTAATTCAGATGCTTCATCAAAATTTACATGAATATGAAAACTCTCATTTGCTGAAAAGGCATCAGCACTTGGTGACATAATGGCAACACTGTATTCAGGAAATCCATTTCCTTCATCTACTGGATCGTCTTTGTCACAAGAAATAAATGTAAACGTAAATATTAACGAAAGTAACAACCATTTAAACTTCATGTTCTAATTTTAAATCAAATGTAAACGGAAGATCTGGCTTTTGCTCATCTTAATTTCAATTATTGATTATTACTATACTTAATGTCACCACCGACAATAGTGTGTAGAATTTTGATTTTTTCAATTTCTTCTTCTGGGCAAGTAAGAATATTCCTGTCTAAGACAACAAAATCAGCAAATTTGCCTAATTCAATACTCCCTTTTTCATTCTCTTCAAAAGCTGCAAAGGCAGGAGCCATAGTGTAGGAGTATAATGCTTCCTTTCTCGTCATACGTTGTTCTGGCACAAATTCCATGCTTGGATTGATCCTTTTTCTGGTTACGGATGCATAGATACTTGAAAGTGGATTCACGTCTTCAACAGGTGCATCTGTTCCATTGACGACTACTGCTCCAGCATCCAATAATGATCGCCAAGCATAAGCACCTTCTGTTGCTCTGTCATGTCCCAATCTCGTTTCCACAAATGGAGCATCTGAGGTGCAATGTACTCCTTGCATAGAAGCAATAGCACCTAGTTTTTTGAATCTAGGAATATCATCAACATGGAGATGCTGTGCATGCTCTACTCTCCATCTTAGATCAGCCTCTTCATCTTTCATTTTGTATTTTTCAAATATGTCTAGGGTAGCGCGATTGGCTTTGTCTCCGATTGAGTGAACACAGAGTTGCATATTGTTGTCGTATGCAAGTTGTGCAATTTTCTCTACTTCAGTGACTTCTGTTGTGTTCTGCCCGTAGAATTCTTCTTTGTCTTCATAGGGTTCCAATAACCAAGCACCATGTGAACCTAAGGCACCATCAAGTTCGGATTTGATCGCTCTGCAGGTATAAAATCCGTCTCCGACTCCCACCATTCTAAGATGGCTCAATCTGTTTTCCATTTCTTCGGCGCTGTGTCTCACCATGACCCATAGCCTTAAATTGTGAGCACCTTCTTTTGCCATTTCTTCGTACCATTCGAGCTCATGAAATTTAGAACCGGCATCTTGAAATGAGGTGATACCTTTGCGCAAGCATTCTGATTCTGCATATTTGATTGCATCCACCCAGAGTGCTTTTCTTTTTTCAACAGGCATTTCATCTAGGTATGCTTGATAAGCATCCCATATTGCGTCCATCGCTCTTTCTTCAAACACTCCAATAGGATTTCCTCTTCTGTCTTTGATAATTTTACCTCCTGCTGGATCTGGTGTTTCTATATTGATTCCTGCCAGTTGCATGGCTTTTTCATTGGCAAACAAAGAATGCCCGCTTGCATGAACCAAAATGATTGGGTTTTCTTCAGAAAAATCGCTCATGGAGTGGTGAGTGGGATATTTTCCATATGCCCCGTCTGGCATTTCTGTAAATTTTTCCTGATGCCAGCCTCGACCATAAATCCAAGCTCCCTTGTCTAAGTCTTGTATTTTATCGGCAACTTTCGCGGTGATCTGTCTCCAGGAGGTGTCTCCCAGAAAATTTAAGTTTTGAAGCGATTTACCTAGATTTGAATAGTGGCCATGACCCTCAATAAAACCAGGCATCAAGAATTGACCTTGGATATCGATCACTTTTGTGTTTTCATCAATCGACTTCTTTAGTTCTGTGCTATTTCCTAATATGGATATTCTACCATCTTTCACACCAATGGCGTCATACGCTACTTGGTCCTCAACGACTGAATAAATCTTAGCATTAATAAATAAACTGTCCAATGATGACTCTGATTCCTCACAGGAAGTGATGGTAAAAACCAATAGGAAAAAGAATAAATATTTAATCTTACTCAAGTAATTCATATTTTTAAAAATATCTTTGAGACAAGATAACCAACCAATATGTCAAAAAGTATTTCAGAGTTACAAAAAATTTATTCTGACGCTTTGTCCGAGCTCAAGTTACCGACTGTTACACCCAATCTTTACGATCCAGTTACCTATTTATTGGGCCTTGGAGGTAAGCGCATACGACCAGTTCTTGTACTAGCTGGGTGCAATATGTATGGAGAGGAACTTGATCAAGCGGTAGGCATGGCTCATGCTGTAGAATATTTTCACAACTTTTCGCTGATGCATGATGATATTATGGATAAGGCGGATTTGCGAAGAGGAAAAGAAACGGTTCACAAAAAGTACGATATCAATACGGCCATTTTATCGGGTGATGTCATGTTGATCAAGGCCTATGAGTTTATTGAACAATATCCTGCAGAGTTACAGGTAGCTCTTTTTAAGATTTTTAATCAGACTTCCGTCAAAATTTGTGAAGGGCAACAATTGGATATTGATTTTGAGACAAGAGATGATGTGACGATTGTTGAGTATATAAAAATGATTTCTAATAAAACAGCAGTACTCTTAGGAGCAGCATTGCGTTTCGGAGGAATGATAGGTGGTGCTTCTCATTCGGATGCGGAACATCTTTATGCTTTTGGAAAAAATATAGGAATTGCTTTTCAAGTGCAAGATGATATTCTTGATGTATTCGCTTCTACTTTAGATTCTGGTAAGATTGAAGGAGGAGATATTCTTCAAAAGAAGAAAACGTATTTATATTTAAAATCCCTAGAGCTTTTGGGAGAAGAAGATTCAAAACGCCTAGCGTTTTTGTATTCAGACCAAAATGAAATTCAAGGCGACGATCTAGTGAAAGAAGGAAGAGCACTTATGGAAAATTGTCACGTCAAAGTGTATGCACAAGAGTTGAAGGAAAATTATCAACAATTGGCATTTTCACATCTTCAATCTGTATCTGTGGCAGAAGATAAAAAAGAACCGCTTAAAACATTTGCGCAAGCGTTATTAAACAGGGCCAATTAAAAATTAAATAGCTCGTCTAGCAAAGTTGCACGGGTAGAGCTGGTATAATTGCTTGTACATAGCTCGCCAGTACCTGGCTCCATGATGCTTAAACAAGTATTGTTGTTGTCAGAGTCTGTTGTATGGCCCCTTGATAAAACGCAATGTCCCAGCTCGTGAAACATGATGTATTCTTTTAGTAATTCGTCAGCCGGTTTCCAAAAAAGAGGATCGATGGTGATGGCTAGGCTATTTCCAAATTCATCACGCTGGCATCTTCCGATCACTGATGGATTAGGTATGTTTGAAAATTTTATTTCTATTCCAAGAGATTCTACGGTTAATGGACTTCCATCTGCTCTTGTATAATCTCTTTCATTTGCCTCAAAAATAAAACGTTCTACGTAGACCAATAATTCTTGATCGATGGTCTCTTCTGGTTCTTCGTTGCAACCAAAAGAACCAATGATGACCAACGGCAAAAAGACGAATAAAATTTTTAAATTTTTCATAACTACAATACTTTCTAAATAACTAAACGTTTTGTGATAAATTTAGTTGCGGCTAACGTTGTCAAATCTATGAAGAAAATAACCTATTGTCAATGTAATAAACGCCAATAAGTGTACATAAAATGCTCCCGGATGCTTAAAATAACCAGTATTAGTGAGTCCATAGCATTGGAAGGTGATAAAAAGTTGAAAAGCCATCGCCAAAAGGTAAAATTGGACAAAAACCCTTGTTTTGGTCTCGATATTCTGAACGACAAAGATATATCCCAAAGAAAAACAAGTAGCCAATAAACCATAGAGTTTTATAACTGGGATGGTCTCTGAAGGCGCTTCACCTCCGTAAAATAAGAGCTTAGGGTATAAGAATAGGGCTAGACCGCCAACAAGTTCTAGTAAAATATGTATCGAAAGGAATTTCTTCATTGTCACAAAGTAAAAATTGATAAGATAAAGTTTGTAATTTTGTAGCATGAATTCGGAAAAGAGGTTAGAGAAAGAAAGTGCGATTATTGATGCTGCTGAAAAAGTATTCCAATCGGTAGGCTTTAAGAATGCAAAAATGGATGATATCGCTGAAGCTGCTGGTATTACCAAGGTGACCCTGTATTCTTATTTTCAAAGCAAGGAAAACTTGTATATGAGTATCACCTATCGAGCACTCAATTCCATGATTGCAGATTTTAATGCAATAGTTGAAAATCCGACAGGCCGGAATATGGTAAAAGTCGTGCTGGGGATTCTAGAAGCATTCATGGATTTTTGTTCTCAGAATTACCTCTACTCGGAGGCACTATTGGATTATTTTGTATTGAATAGATCAAGTGATTCTGGAAAAGATACTTCCAAGTTGACGGAAGCGGTCTTACAAAGTAGTTACTTTAAGAAAGTGCAAGAAAAGCACAACATCCCTTTTAAGATTTTGGCGAAAGCGGTGGCTGAAGGCCAAGCAGATGGATCTATAAAAATGTCAATTGATCCGATGTTGTACACGCTTCATGCTTGGACTTCTTCAATAGGATATATTAAGATTGTAAACTCATCAGGTTCACCTAGTATCTTTAATTTTGATTTTACACACTTGCGTTCACTCAATCTGAAATTGGCGGAACAGATTTTATTGGGTCAATTTGATCCAGGAAATTTGGAACAACAGGCCAAAGAAAACATTCTACCACAAGTGTCTACAGATTCAGGAAATTTTTCTGGAAACTAAAAACTCCAACTATAGTAGTTGCGCATCTTTTTTAGATTTGTTTTTATACAATTCAGTTGGTGTTTTCTATGCTTCCATTTCTTAGTTATTTGCAGATTGATAAATTTTGGAAGAAGAAAAATCAAGGTTCACTTATGATCTAATGATTTATTTGCCCTTGCTTATTGATTTTACTAAAGTCAATGTCTTTTTTATGCCTTCAATCGGAGTCAATGTCTCCCCCTCATATTCAATTCCCAGATAGTCGGTATATCCAGCTTCTGCAATTAATTTGAACATTTTATTATAGTCCGTTTTGATTTCGTTTCCTTCTTCGGTAAAACCAAAACTTTTGATACTCAAAGATTTTGCATAAGGTAGAAGCTGCTTGATGCCAAGATAGCGATCATATTCTTTGATACATGGCGCTCCCCATCTTTCGTTATTTTCTCTTTCAATACACCAATTGTCAAAGTCAGGAAGTAAAGCCACATTTTTTCCTTCAAGTCGTTTCATTAGACCAAGCAGCCAATCTCCATCACTAGAATATCCTCCATGATTTTCTATCAAAATAAGGACCCCGTATTTTTTTGCGTATTCTGCCAATGCCCCGATTGATGATTCGCATGCATCCATTACTTGCTGAGGCTTGCCATCGCCAAAAGCATTTACTCTGACTACTTTGCAGTCTAACTGTTTGGCTGCACGTACCCATTTTTTATGATTGCTTAGTGCTTGATTTCTCAATTCCTTGTCGGGGTTGCCTAAATCACCTTCTCTATCAACCATAATCATCGCTGCTTCCAATTTATTTTTGTTCAAAGCAGTTTTTAACTCATTTAAATATTGAACATCATCTGCTTTGTCCGTGAAAAATTGATTGACAAAATCCACGCCGTCGAATCCTAGTTCTTTGGTGATATTGATAAAATCAATGGTGGTCATTTTGCCATCAAACAAATCTTTATGAAATGACCATTGGCCTAGTGAGTATTTAAACTGAGTGGCTGATTCAACAATTTGATTTGAATGTACATCTGCTGTTACTTTCTTTTCTGGTGCACTTGAGTTGCAACCAAGTAAGCAGAATAACATGAATAAAAAGTTTACGCGCAGCATTTTCATATTATTCATTAAGAGTGTATTTAATAAGAGTAATTTACCTATAATTTTAAGAAGGATTATAAATCAGTGACGGTTTTTTAGAAATACCTTTTATTACTGGTATTGATATATCCCCAATGATTTGTTTTGTACTCAACCAGATAAAAGTTGCCACTAGCATATTGAATTGAAAGAAATTCGGGTTCTAAAATAAAATGTCCGAAACTCGATATCAAACCCCATTTTGAACCCAGTCTTACTTTAGCGGTAGTTGCTTCGTAAAGCCCTTCAGTCGGTGGTGTTGACTTTGACTTAAAGTCAGGAATAATTTCATCGTACCAATTGGGATGAAGTCCCACGTGGTTGAAGTGAATGAAAACACCAGTTTTGTTTTCTTTTTTTACCAAGAAGCTTCCATGAGAAAATGCTTCCACGTTTGAAAAAGTAAAATCTTTGCTGGTGAAATTTGCAGTTGGGTCAAGTCTCTTTTGATGTGATAATTCTTCGTCATTTAAACAAAGGTAATTGTCGACTTTACTGATGTAGTCAAATGGGTTGGAAGCCATTCTGGGTTCACCACAATGAAATATGATGCGGTCGTATTTTTTATTTTTTTTCCCTTCTTTAGTAACCCAAAATGTTTTGCCATTTTTTTCAACGAAGGCATGATCCTTTCGCTTGGTTAATACATTGTCAAATTTTGGTTTGACCATGATGGCCCCACGACGATCTATAAAACCATACTTATCTCCTATACGGACAGTTGCCCAGTTGTTATTGAAGCATCCAGCATCATCAAATTGATAATCAATGATTAGTTCGCCGTTTTCTGCAGCATATCCCCATATCCCATTTTTGCCTATGGGGTAGATGATTGTTGTGTCGTGTTCTTGCCTCGGAGCTTGTGTGCTTTTGCATGCAGTAAAACTGACGAGTGTAAATAGTACAAAAATCCTAAGCATAGGATAAATATAACCATGCATTGATGGATATGATTGATTTTGTGTTTCAACTTGTCTTTGTGGCGATAGCTCTTGCTAAGCAGGAGCAAAGGCTGCCTGCAAGAAGGCCATAACTTCAGCCAACTCAATCCCAATGCCATTTTCGACTTGGATGGATGTGGTGCTTCTCTTGATATGTCTGGTGGCATTGGCTGTGTTGACACCAACCACTTTACCCGTCAAGTCAAAGATTGGTCCTCCACTCATGCCAGGTAGAGAAGGGTGTTGGGTTATGAATGAATCAAATGGTTTGTTGTAAAACGAATTTTTTCTGATGCGATCCATCTTCATGGTTGGTTGCCAGTATTGTCTCACTTGCGTGACATCGATGTTGACACCTACGGTAGTGCCGTTGTTTGTTACAGGTTTTGCTTTGATATGGGGTAGGGGATATCCACAAAGAGCAATTGACTGTCCTACTTTTGCTTGTTCATTGGCAAAAATTAGGGGAGGTAACAATTCTGCATCAATTTTACCCAATGCCAAATCTGTGTTTTCATCTTGCCTTATAATTTTTATTGGAAGAGGTTTCTTCGATTGAAAATTGTTGTTGGGAATGTTACCAAGGTAAGCAAGTGTGCCACCCTTAGGTAAGGCTTTGATAACATGATTGGCTGTTAAAAAATGCCCTTTATTGTCAATGAAAAATCCTGTTCCAAGAGAACCATGTGATCCATTTTTACCGAAAAAGAAAATCGGGAATATCGACTTTCTTACCTTTTGTATCGCTTCTGTAAACATAATCTTCGTTATTATTTACTAGATAAGCCGAATAATCGGTCCAAACTTAAATATGAGACTTAATGACTGTTTGAATGCATTTTATACTGCACAATTGACATGCTTAGGTGATTTCAATGTCATATTTACCTAAAAGGCCGGCTATATTTTCTTTGGAGAAAATGGCTTTGCTGATTTGATTTTCATCAGGATTAATAATGAAGTTGGTGCAAGTAGAAAGATCTGTTCCTTGGAGGTTAGCGTTGTAGAAATCAGCTCTTGGGAAATCACATTTTTCGAGCTTGCAAGCCGATAGGTTGGTGTTCTCAAAATTGCATTCTTCAAATTGACATTCTGAAAACGAGGATTTTTTTAAATCTAAATTGGCAAAGGACGAGTGATTGAAGTTGCATTTATTTGCCTTGAACGAGAGTAAAAATTTATTTACTTCATGGACCGCTATGGCAAGCATTTTACAATTATTGAATAAACAAGACCTGAGTCCCGTACCGAAGAAATTGACCATTGATAAATCGCATTCATTGAATGTGCAATCCGTAAATTTTATATTTCGAAGGTCTGCTTTCGCAAATATGCATGAGTTGAATATACAACATTCATATTCTCCAGGTACCAATGGTTTGCTTGAGAAATCTTGATTGCTGTATTCTTGGTCCATGGTGTTATGCTCATGCATATCTCAATAAAATTTTGATGTTTGGTCGTTTAATTTGTGTAAGATACTCCTTCCAAGAACAAAAGAATAAATGTCTGCCAAATGGATATTATTGCGCTTTTGGTGAATGAAAATGTAGTAATAAGACCCATTTCTAAGTAAATAAATTAGTTTTTTCCTATAGATTATTGATTATCATAATATATTGGCTTGAAAGTTGCACTATTACAATAGATTATACATATTTTTATTTGTAATATGAAAACTACAAACAATGATTAGGGTCTCGGATCTAATTTTAGCGGTAGCATTTTTTGTTTTTTTCTCATTGACGAATGATGAACGTACAACTTCGGAAGAAATCAATGAGACAAGTAATGAAACAACAGAATTGCTAAAAGTATCAGTTGATAGCATCAGTACAGAGATAGATGTGTACGATAGTTATGCTGATTTTACGTATTAAAATTTAGTTGGCTTTGTTTTTGCGATTTTTGATTTGTGCAATCTGATGGCAATGAAAACAAAAATCAAAGCAAAAAAAGAAGTTCTCACTCACAACGTTTATGTTGTGGAATTGCATAAGTCGGTATGGACAGAGAAGAAAAAATTTAGAGATGCCAATCCTCATTACAGAGGCACTCTAGGTTGTCTTTATGTTGGCATGACCAGCCACTCTCCTGAGGAAAGATTTGACAAACATAAGTCGGGTTATAGAAACAAAAAAGGATACAAAATTTCATCGCCTTATGTGGAGAAATATGGATTGTACCTTAGATCAACCTTATTCTCCCATTTCAATCCACTGTCAAGACAAGATGCTACCTTATTGGAACGCAATCTAGCTGAAAGCTTGCGCAAAAGGGGCTATGCTGTTTGGTGGAATTGATCATTAGCAAGTCATAATGGTTGCTTTGTTTAATATTCTGTAGATTTTTTATTGGGTATAGGTGAGGTTAATTTCTTTTGTGCAATAAACCGAATACTACTTCGTTTTTGCCTTGTATTTCAACTTCATGAATTTAAATAACTTCAAATGAAAAGTACCATTCTTGTCCTAATGTTAAGTTTTGCTTCATTTACTCTAGTTGGTCAGACCAAAGCCGAACAAAGAAAGCAAAATAGGGCTGACAAAAAAGAACAAAAAATGTTGGCAAAACAGAATCCACATACAGACATGGCAAAAGTTGGTAAGCATTTAAAAAATATGGGATGGAGTATGTTGGGAGCAGCTATTACTGTTCCCTATGCAGCAGCTGGGTTGATCTCTGATGAAAGGGATTTAATGTCCCAGGGGCCATCTCAAGAGTACGATGCATTAGATGTGGTAGCTCAACAGGGGCTTTTATTTACAGGGGCTTTTTGTGTGTTTAATTCCGGAGCCCAAGCCATCAAGGCTGGTTGGGAATTAATGAAGGGACAGAAGAAGGAATGACTCTAACGTTTACAATGTAATAAGGAATATTGAAAAGAGTGTGTAGGATGATTCCCGCACACTCTTTTTTTTAATTAAAAAGCCCCACCTAAAAGGTGAGGCAATTAAAAGCGTAGTACCCCCGGGGAGAATCGAACTCCCACTCCCGAAGGAACTGGATTTTGAATCCAGCGCGTCTACCAATTCCGCCACAAGGGCATGGTACTATTCTTTCTCTCCTAAAATGATACTTCCATCATTTCTTACTTAAGAGGAGGCAAATTTATTCAAATTTTCTCTAATCCGCAAAAGGTATTTCTTCTTAAAAAAATACTCTTTCAAACTATCGAGTTCTGAGGCTGTAATTTGGTCAGGTTTATAGCCTTCGATGATGCCAGACACCCCTGAATATAGGCCTTTCTCGATTTCTTCTAATTCTGAAGTCAATGATGAAATTATTTTTTGATCTCCTTCCATTTGAGCATCCATCAACTTTTCATTAAAATCCATCATTTCCATTAAAAACATTTGCGGAAGACTCTGTTTTCCTTCTTCAAAGTCAACATTGTGCAGTGTTAATAGGTATTTGAAGCGAGTATCTGGATTATTGAGTACTTTATAAGCTGTATTGTTAAAGCTAGATTGGGCTAAAATGGCCTCTTGCTCTGCTTCTGACTTATCAGTATGAAAGTCCGGGTGATATTCTCTTGATTTGAGTAGGAATTTCTTTTTAAGATCAGCTGGATTTATATCAAACTGCCATTCTAGTCCAAAATGTTCGTAATAATTTGTCATACTTAGAAGAGGTGTCTTACGATGTCTAAACCAAGGGCGTAGACCATGATAATAATAAGAATTATGAATCCACCTAGTGTGGCAATTTCTAAGAATTTATCACTTGGTTTTTTACCTGTTAGTACCTCCCACAAAAGGAACATGACATGTCCTCCATCTAAGGCAGGAATAGGGAGTAAATTGATAAATCCAAGGAGCAATGATAGCATGGCTGTCATTGCCCAGAATCTTCTCCAATCCCATTCAGTTCCAAACATTTTCCCGATCGAAATAAATGAACCCAAGCTATCTTTGGCTTTTATTTGACCAGTAAACATTCTACTAAATGCATGGATTTGGTCACCTAAAAATTCCAGCGATCTATTCCATCCAGCACCAAAGCATTCAGAGAAAGAATAATGTTGCGTATTCTGCTCCAAAAAGTTAGAGGGTGCTTTCCAGTAGACTCCTATTTTGCCATCTTCATCTAGTATAACTTCTTTGCTTATTTGTCTTCCGTCTCTTATAATCTCTAATACTAAAGTTTCACTTGTGCGAACATCAAAAACGTCTTGAAATTCATTAAAAAATTTGGTTTCGATCCCGTTGATTCCTACTATTTGATCTCCCTTTAAAAGTCCTGCTTTTGCAGCTCCACTTTCAGTCGCGATGCTGTCTAAAAAGGTAGGAACTCGTGGACCAAAAAGTTCGATTTTTCTATTTGCGTAAGCGGAAAGAACACCAACATATTTTTCATCAATCGGCAACTTTAAATCTGCATTATTTCTCTGTACCGTAATATCTCTAATTCCTTTGATGACTACTTCATTTTTAAAGACACCAGGGCTGAATTTCGTAAATTCATTTTCACCAATTTTTTTAATTAAGTCACCATCACGTAGGCCCATCTCGTGAGCAATGCTATCAACATAAATACCATCTTTAAGACTATCGTTTACGATGTAACTGTCTCCCCATTTTAGGAAGATCATTGAGAATAAAAGAACACCAAGAATGAAGTTAACGGTAACTCCTCCGAGCATGATAATCAATCGTTGCCAAGCAGGTTTAGATCTGAATTCCCATGGTTGGGCTGGACCCTCCATTTGTTCCTTGTCAAAGCTTTCGTCTATCATGCCTGCGATCTTCACATATCCTCCGAGAGGTAGCCAACCGATGCCGTATTCAGTATCTCCTTTTTGAAACTTAAAAAGTGAAAAATAAGGGTCAAAAAACAAGTAGAACTTTTCTACTTTTGTCTTGAACCATTTTGCAGGAAGAAAGTGACCCATTTCATGAAGAACAACTAGGATCGAAAGGCTAGCAAAAAATTGAAGTATGGTAATCCACATATCTGTGAAAGCTTATGTTTAATAAGGAATCAGTAATATTACTGTTGTTTTCCAGTAATTGGCAAATGTAACACAAATCCAATACAAACAGTTAACTCAAAAATCAATGAATAAGTTCTTGTTTTGTTGTAATGAATCGGATCATAAAACCGCAATAATAGGGGATGAGGACTTTCGGCATTGTATAAAAGTGCTTAGATATGGTTTGAATGATCCTATCCAATGTACTGATGGGCGAGGTAATCACTATGTCGGTAGCATAGCTGAAATAAGAAAAAAGGAGTTGATCATGGAGGTTCAAGAGCATCACGTAACGCCTCCTCGTAAAACACAATTACACATTGTGATTGCACCCACAAAGAATATGTCGCGCATAGAAATGATGATTGAAAAGTGTGTCGAAATCGGTGTCGATAAAATTACCTTCCTCAATACTAAAAATACCGAAAGAAAAGTCATTAAGATTGATAGAGTCATGAAAATTGCCTGGTCGGCACTAAAGCAATCGCATCAATACGTACTTCCTGAAATAGGAGAGATGGTTTCACTAAAAAATTTTTTATTGGACGCTTCCGCAAATGATAAAAAATACTTATTGCACTATGATGAACAAGCAGGGCATTTATTGGACGCAAGTTGGTCGGAAAACAATATTGTTATGGTAGGTCCTGAGGGAGATTTTACAATGGAAGAAATTGCATTGGCTAAGGAGACAGGATTTGAAAATAAAATTCTGGGTGATAATAAGTTAAGAACCGAAACGGCTGGAATTGTCGCATGTTCGATATTCAATGTAATAAATAGATAAAGCTATGTCGTTATATTATCTTTACACCTAGAAGCGTACCACATGAAATATAAAATAGGATTAGGATTTTTGGCTTTGATGATATTTTCGATGTCATTTACCTCTTTAGTTATAACAGAAGATAAGCCAGTTATTAAGTTGGCTCTACTGAAATACAATGGAGGAGGAGACTGGTATGCCAACCCAACAGCATTGCCAAATTTGGCTTTATTTTGTAATGAATACTTAGGGACAGAATTAGATCCTGAAAATGCAACGATAGATGTTGGGAGCCCAGAATTGTTTAACCATCCATTTGTCCATATGACTGGACACGGAAATGTTGTCTTTTCTGATGAAGAGGCTCAGAATTTAAGAACCTATCTGCTGGCGGGTGGATTTTTACATATCGATGACAATTATGGAATGGATCCCTTTGTCAGACCGGCAATGAAAAAAGCATTTCCAGAATTAGAATTTGTGGAAGTTCCTTTCAATCATCCGATATACAATCAGACCTTTAAGTTCAATAATGGAGTACCCAAAATCCACAAACACGATGATAAGCCATCTAAAGGTTATGGTTTGGTTTATGAAGGTCGTTTAATATGTTATTACACCTATGAAACTGATCTTGGAGATGGCTGGGAGGATCAAGAGGTGCACAATGACAAACCTGAAGCAAGATTGAAGTCACTGCAGATGGGTGCCAATATTGTAGAGTATGCCTTTACAGAGTATTAATCACTGTTGGTTTTTTTGATTATTTTAAATAACCTTCAATGAAATTGTATAGTATTACATATATTAACAATTCAATCTTAAGAATATGAAATACATCAAATCAATTCGTAATTTAATAGAAAAATATTCATTTGGTGTATGTTCGGCTATAGGAGAAACGTGGGGCTTAAAGTCTGAGAAAATAAGGCTTTATTTTATCTACACCGCTTTTGTAACCATGGGATCATGGGTTCTTGTGTATCTTATTGCTGCGTTTTGGATAAATATTAAATCCTACTTTCGAAAAGGATCCGAGGTTTCATTGTAGTAATAGCACGATTTCAGACTATTTTTAGTGTTATTGATCTACTCTTCATATTTACAATGACTACAAATCATCTACATATTCACGTAAATTTTTTGTTCATATTATGATTTATTGTAATATGTTATTACCTTTGCCTCAAATGGACTTCCCTAAAAATCGATATGCAGCTCATTAGTTGCTTGTCTTTCTTTTAAGGATCCATCCCATATACCCAACAACAGTAATACTTAATTTAAACTACATCATGAAAGTATTCACTGTATTTACAAGCATCTTATTTTCGATGCTTATTGGATCTAACCCCAATTCTCATTTTAATTCTACCATTGATTCTGTTCACGAATTAAAAGAGGTAAACTATTCTCACATTGAATCAGGAAATCCTTCACTGGGATTCACCGGATGTCAATCTATTGATTTTGAACTTGATGGCGATGGAAATCCTATCTTACCTGGTCAAGTAATTGACAACACGACATTTGCGACCATTGGTGTTGCAGTTTCAACTGGAGATCCTAATCATCCTATCGTTGCATTTGATAGCTCAAATCCATCTGGAGGCGATGTTGACCTAGGTACCCCTTCTATGAACTGTCCAACATGTACTGGCAATTGCCCAGGTATAAGTAATCAAGGTGCGGGTCTAACGAATTGTACTCCAGAAGGTATTATTCTTATTGTAGAAGAAAATTTTGTAGATTCTAATGGAGATGGTTTGGATGATAATCCAGATGATTTTGGTCCAGGACAGATGATATTTGATTTTGATTGTCCAGTTTCTATTTCGACACTTTCATTTGTTGATGATTCAGAAGGTACTCTGGATGTTACATATGCTAGTGGAGGGACCAATAGTCAGACATTAGATGGAGGACTAGACAATGATGTATTTACACAAGTATTTAACGAAGAAGATGTAATTCAAGCTATAATCAGCTTTGATGGTAGTGGGGCTGTTTCAGAATTTAATTTCTGTTACGACGATCCTGCCGCAGATCCATGTGATTTGGTAGCACCAGTTTTAGGTGATGATATTATTCTCTGTGAAGGAACTGATCCGGGTCCGATTGCTATTACTACTCCGGCGAGCGGAACTGGAGGAACCATTACTTACCAATGGCAGGAGAGTTCGACGGATTGTGCAGGTGCTTTTGCTGATTTACCTGGTGAAACAAATGCAACTTTTGATCCGCCTGCTTTCACTGATGATAAGGCATATAAGGTGTTTGTAACGATAGATAATGGAAGTCAAATATGCATTGAGGAAAGTAATTGTATTACATATACAGTTGAAAATAACCCGTCTGTAATTCTTGACCCAGCAGGTCCATTTTGTGCTAATGATGCACCATTTAATTTAACTTTTAGTCCTTCAGGAGGTACTTTTAGTGGTCCTGGAGTGAATACCAATACAGGAGTATTTAATCCAGCAGCTGCTGGCCCAGGTAGTTTTATGATTACGTATGATTTTACAGGGGTTGCCGGTTGTGAAGGTTCTGATGATATAGTTATTGTTGTTAACGAAACACCAACATGTTCAGCAAACCAAACAACTGCTCCTGCGTGTGGTATGAGCAATGGACAAGCAACAGCAACTCCTTCAGGCGGAACAGCACCCTATACTTACTCATGGAGTAATGGACAGAACACTGCAGTGGCAACAGGATTAGTAGCAGGAATGTATACTGTAACAGTAACAGATGGTAATGGTTGTACAACAACTTGTTCAACTACTTTAACCGAATTGGCAGATCCAACATGTTCAGCAGCCCAAACAACGGCTCCTGCATGTGGAATGAACAATGGACAAGCAACGGCAACTCCTGCAAGCGGTACAGCACCATATACTTACTCGTGGAGTGATGGTCAGACGACAGCAGTGGCGACAGGTTTAGTAGCTGGAACGTACACAGTAACGGTAACAGATGATAATGGTTGTACAACAACTTGTTCAACCACATTGACAGATATAGCCGGTCCAACATGTTCAGCAGCCCAAACAACGGCTCCTGCATGTGGAATGAACAATGGACAAGCAACGGCAACTCCTGCAAGCGGTACAGCACCATAT
>CALFDU010000019.1 GCA_937950315.1 uncultured Saprospiraceae bacterium
AAGATCGGTTAAAATTTAAAAATTGTGCAAATACATAAATAAAAATAGCAGCATAGGATTAGAACCCTAGGCTACAAGGAGAATAAGTCTTTTGATAAATTTGATGTAATAGTATACAGATAGGAGTAGTCGATTACCTAGCAAAGATGAATATTTTATGTCAAAAGGCTGACAAACTCGCGTAAGAACACATAAAATTTTAACATATCCAGCGTGAGTATTTATATAAACCATTACTAGTCTTTGAATTGGCCTTTTCACAACCAACTAATTTTCTAACGTTAGAGATTTTAAAACGCTTCCTTGCTTTATTGAGAAATTTGTTATTTCAATAAAGTTTGGTCTTAATTATTAGCTTTGTCTAAAAGAAAGAAATCTGAGTAAACTAGATAAAAATATTCCGTTCTTAAAGTGGGTTTGTGTATTCTTTTGGATTCTGCTAATTCTCGCATTATTGACCATTGTTGGTACATTTAAAAGTATCATCGAAGGGGATATGCCCTCATTCAGTGAACTCGAAAATCCTCAATACGATCTAGCCTCAATAATATATGACACGAAGGAACGCCCGTTTGGTAAGTACTTTATAGAAAATAGGGAACAAATTACAATTAAGGAGCTTTCTCCTCTTGTACATGATGCATTGATTTCAACTGAAGATGAGCGATTCTATAGCCACACAGGTATAGACTTTAAAGCTTTGGTGCGGGTTGCTGTCAAAACTGTTTTGTTTCAGCAAGAAAGCTCAGGAGGAGGAAGTACCATAACCCAGCAATTGGCTAAGCTTTTGTTTAAAAGAGATAGCTTGTCTGGCTCAAGTTCACTTGAAAAAATCGCCAAACTTATCAGAATCAAGCTTAAGGAATGGATAGTAGCCATAAGACTTGAAAAACAGTACACCAAGGAGGAGATCATGATCATGTACCTGAATAAGTTTGAATTTATAAATGGAGCGCATGGTCTGCAAGCAGCAGCACAAACGTATTTTGGAAAAGGACAGGAAGATCTTTTACCTGAAGAAGCGGCTGTCTTGGTTGGAATGCTAAAAAATCCAAGTCTCTACAATCCTAAAAGGTTTCCAGAAAAAACCAAGCTAAGAAGAAATGTTGTTCTTAATCAAATGTATTTAAAAGAGCTTTTAACAGCAGATGCACTAGATTCTCTAAAAGAGAAGAAAGTTGATATGTCTAATTTCAAGCGAGATGCGCATGACATAGGACCAGCACCATATTTTAGGTCTGAGCTCACGAAATGGCTTCAAAAACTACTGAAAGAAGAACAAATAACGAAGGCTGATGGTAGCAGCTACGATATATACAGAGATGGTTTAAAAATTTACACAACTATTGACTTGGATTATCAGAGGCTTGCTGAAGAATCGGTTGAAGAGCATATGAAAGTCAATCAAGAAAAATATGATAAAGTTTGGAGTAGAAAAGATCCATGGACTTTTGAAGCTACGCCAGAGCAACTAGAGATAAGAAAAACAGTCCTCAATAGAAAAGTTAAAGAAACAGAAAGATACATTGGTTTACACAACAAATTTTTGGGCGAAACAAAGGCCAAGATTATAAAACTGATTGGTGATGTTCCTTTGAATGAAAATGTCATTAAAAACTTAATTGCTGTTCAAAATAAGAAGGCCAGACTCTCCAGTTTGATTGCAGATAATGTTATTAAAAGATCAAATGAAGGTGCTTATCAAAAGTTATTAAGTCTTGAAGAGTGGAATGAATTAAAGAATGGATACAACGATCTTCAAGAAAACTTCAAAGAAGTCTTTAATACCAAAATAAAAATGATGGTATTTGATTATTCTGAAGAAGGGGAAAAGGAAGTCGAGATGTCGCCTTTGGATTCTGTAAAATACCACAACAAACATTTACAAGCTGGATTTCTAGCTATAGAGCCATCTTCAGGTGAGATCAAAGCTTGGGTTGGTGGTGTTGGTTATAAGTACTTCAAATTTGATCATATAAACAGCAGAAGGCAAGTGGGTTCAACTATCAAACCCTTTGTGTATGCAACTGCTATTTCTTTGCAAGGGATAAGTCCTTGTCAAGAATTTGAAGACATACAATATTCTATTGTCCCAGGTGACGCTAATTTGCAAGTTGATACGGTATGGTCTCCAGCAAATGCCAATGGAAAGTTTACAGGCAATTTCTATAATTTATACCAAGGATTGCTTTATTCCAAGAATTCGATTACTGTCAAATTGGTTAAAGAAATGGGTAGTGTTGAAGTCATTAGAGAGGTTCTTAACAATGCAGGAATAGACAAAAATGAACGTTATAAAGATGGTCGATTGGTCATTCCAAACGTGCCTTCAATTTGCCTAGGAGCAATGGATCTAACTGTTCTTGAAATGGCCGGAGCGTATACTGTTTTCCCTAATAAAGGGAGCTATACAGAGCCTGTATTTGTAACTCGAATTGAAGATAAAAATGGCAGTGTAATTCATGTAGGAATCCCTGAAAGAAAGCAGGCCATCAACCCTCTCTATAATTCTATTGTACTAGACATGCTTCAAAACAATGTTGGAGGAAATTACGGTATTGGTGTAGACGTACCGATCGGGGGGAAAACAGGAACAACAAATGATTATGCAGATGGTTGGTTTATGTCAGTTACGCCTGAATTGGTTATGGGGACTTGGGTTGGAGGAGACGATAAATGGATTCGGTTTTTGACTTTAGAAAATGGTCAAGGATTTCAGATGGCTAGACCTATTGTTAAGAATTTTGTAAAAAAACTTGAGGCTGATTCGTTGGCCGAATTTAATTCTAAGGTAAGTTTTCCAGAACCGCCGATTGGATTTGAAGATTTGAGAGATTGCGCTAAATACAAGCAAATTAAACCAGAGGAAGAGCAAAATTTATTGCTAGAGAAAAAACAAAAGTTTGATGAATTTGATGAAGAATTTGATGAAGAATTCGACGAGGAATTTGATGAAGAATTTAAAGAAGAATATTAAATAATATATAGAAATATGAAACCACATTTAGCGAGTGCCATTAATGCATTCACAATGGTAGCCTTAGGATTTTGGGGTTGGAAAACGGGTAATTCACCTACAGCGATGATACCCGTTATTTTAGGTGCTTTGTTACTTCCATTGAATAATGGAATTAGATATGAAAGTAAGGTTGTCTCACATGTTGCCGTAATTCTTACATTGCTTGCAGTGTTAGGATTGAGCATGGCATTAAAAGGGACCATTGAGCGTGGATATACTATTCCAATTGTAAGAGTTGCAGTCATGTTATTAACTGCTGTAGTTGCTCTTATCGTATTTATTAAGAGCTTTATTGATGCTCGTAAAAAAAGGACTAAAACTTAGAGGTAAGTAGGAGATCTATATCAGTGTATTTAAGATCAAAAGTCTTTGCGATATAGGCATTGGTTACACATCCTTTGTATGTATATACGCCATTTCTCACTCCTCTATTTTCAAAAAGTAGGTTGTCAAAATTACCAGTTTGACCTGATTTGATAAGGATTGGTGTAATAATGTTGCTTATGGCGACTGATGCTGTGCGTGGTACTTTTGAAGCGATATTGGGAACACAATAATGTATTACCCCATGTTTTTCAAAGGTTGGGTTTTTATGATTGGTGATTTCTGAAGTTTCGAAGCATCCACCTTGATCTATGCTAACATCAATAGCGACTGCACCATTTTTCATTTTAGATATCATTTCTTCTGTGACTAAGATGGGTGCTCGGCCGCTTCTGGAATGAACTGCCCCTATGACTACATCGGCACTCATTAATTGGTAACCGAGATACACCGGATTGTAGGTGGATGTATGGAGTTGTCTTCCCACTAAGGATTGAATTCGCATTAATTTACTGACTTCATTGTCGAAAATCCTTACAGAAGCACCTAAACCAAGTGCTGTTTTTGTAGCAAATTCTCCAACAACTCCAGCTCCAAGAATGACTACTTTGGCAGGAGGAACACCGGATACACCACCAAGTAAAACACCTCGTCCTTTGTTTGCTGAACTAAGTAGTTCGGCAGCAGTTAAGATAGAGCTCATGCCTGCTATTTCGGACATGATTCTTACAACTGGAAAAGATCCATCTTCGGACTTATAATATTCCATTGCAATGGTTGTAATCTGCTTTTTCTGAAGGGCCTTGATAAATTCTTGGCTTAGAGCGGGCAGATGTAATGGAGATAAAATAAGTTGATTGGTGTGACACAATTCAATTTCTTCTAAGGTAGGAGGTGTGGCTTTGACCAAAACTTGGCTTCTAAAAACGACTTCTTTGCTTTCAGATATCTGAGCTCCTGCCTCTGAATAGTCGTGATCAGTAAAATTAGACTTTAAGCCTGCTCCAGATTCAACAACAATTTTGTGCCCATAGCCAACTAGTGTTCTTACACTATTGGGAACAAGGGCTATTCTATTTTCTTGGAGTGTTGTTTCCTTTGGAATACCGATAGAAATACTCCTGTCTTTCTGCTCGACAAAAATAGTTTCAGCCTGGGTCTGATATTGTCCTTCGGAAAAAAAGGAAGAAAAACCTGGTTTTTTTGAATCTCCTGCCATCTTATGAAATTAGTAATTAAATCTTGGAAAAAGGTCTTTGACTGAGATTTATTGCATAGACTTAGGATACATGACAAAAATCTATAAGTTGTTAATTTTCAGCACTCTAGCCCCATTTTCATCTATTTTAAGATTGATTAAGTGGTAATCTGGAGGCAAAATATCCGAAATAAGATTTGGCCATTCAATCAGGCATAAATTTCCAGAATCTAGGTATTCTTCAATCCCAATATTGAGCGCCTCTTCGATGTTTTCTAGGCGATATAAGTCCATATGATAGATTGGACTTCCATCTTTGTTTTGATATTCATTGATAATAGAAAAAGTTGGCGATGTAACTCCAGAATATCCTGTTAAAGCATCGATAAAATATTTGACGAAAGTCGTCTTTCCTGCACCCATTTCTCCATTCAATAGAATGAGATTGTGCTGAAGTAAATCGATCACTTTTATGCAGACAGCGCTTAGTTCTGCTTCTGATGATATGATAATTTTTTTCTCCAAACTACGCTCAATTTAAAATAATGAGAAGACAAATGAACGAACATAAATGCTAATAGAAAACTAAATCTGAGAATTCTGATACAACTTATTGTCTATTAATCAGTTATAATCGTCTAAATGGCTTAATACGGTGCGAATTTTGCCTTCAAAAAAGCCATTTTTAAAGGCATAAAACTTATATTTGCGCACCTATTCATCTAAGATAATATTCATATTACATGTCAGATAAGAAAAGTAATTATAGTGCTAATAATATCCAAGCACTTGAAGGATTAGAAGCGGTAAGAAAGAGGCCAGGAATGTACATTGGAAGTACAGATACAAAAGGCTTGCATCATTTGGTGTGGGAGGTTGTAGATAACTCGATAGATGAGCACCTTGCTGGTCATGCATCTCATATCGATATGACTATCCATGAGGACAATTCTATCACTGTTGTTGATAACGGGAGAGGAATTCCAACGGGGATGCATGAGAAGTTACAGAAATCAGCTCTTGAGGTTGTAATGACGGTTCTTCACGCGGGTGGAAAGTTTGACAAAGACACCTACAAAGTTTCAGGAGGACTGCATGGTGTGGGTGTCTCTTGTGTAAATGCATTGTCTTCTTACTTGAGAGCAGAGGTACACAGAGAAGGAAAAATATACGAGCAGACATATTCACAAGGGAAACCTCAGATGGAGGTAAAAATGATTGGAGAAAGTGATAAGCATGGTACGACGATCACATTTAAGCCAGATGGAGAAATTTTTGATTCGTTGATATACAATTTTGATACGTTGGCCAATCGAATGAGAGAATTATCTTACTTGAATAGTGGTCTACATTTGAGCTTGACTGATGAAAGAGAAAAAGAAGAGGATGGATCTTTCAAGAGTACTGCGTTCTACTCAGAAGGAGGCTTAAAAGAGTTTGTTACGTATGTGGATGAAAGTAGAACTCCGTTGATTTCAACTCCGATTCATGTGACTGCCAAGGAGGACAATGTGGAAGTGGAGGTTGCGATGCAGTATAATACGAGCTTTACTGAGAATATATATTCATTTGTCAACAACATTAATACGAGAGAAGGAGGAACCCATGTAAGTGGTTTCAGAAGAGCAGTTAATCGTGTGTTTTCAAAATATGCTGAGGACAATGGCATGTTCAGTAAATTGAAATTTAAGGTATCGGGAGAAGATTTCCGTGAAGGATTGACTTCTGTTGTTTCTGTGAAGGTTCCTGAACCACAATTTAAGGGTCAGACCAAAGGAGAGCTGGGTAATCAAGAGGTAACTGGAATCGTTTCTAGGGCCGTAGGTGAGGCATTAAGTCATTACCTTGAGGAAAACCCAAAAGATTCGAAAAGGATCGTCGAGAAAGTAATTCTTGCTGCTACAGCGAGACATGCTGCGCGTAAAGCGCGTGAGATGGTTCAGCGTAAAAATGTACTTACGGGTACAGGACTACCTGGAAAGCTTTCTGATTGCAGTTCTAAAGATCCAGGCGAAAGTGAGATCTTCCTAGTTGAGGG
The DNA here is from genome assembly GCA_937950315.1 of uncultured Saprospiraceae bacterium. Lineage (GTDB taxonomy): Bacteria > Bacteroidota > Bacteroidia > Chitinophagales > Saprospiraceae > JAHDBF01. The sequence goes on from CALFDU010000019.1 coordinate 6,580, forward strand.
AGATTCTGCGGGCGGGACTGCTAAGCAAGGAAGAGATAGAGCGTTCCAAGCTATTCTACCATTGAGAGGAAAGATCTTGAATGTGGAGAAAGCAATGGAACATAAAATCTATGAAAACGAAGAGATAAAAAATCTGTTTACTGCACTCGGGGTAAGCATAGAAGATAAAGATGGTGAGCGTGTGCTTAACATCGAAAAACTAAGGTATCATAAGATAGTCATCATGTGTGATGCCGATGTCGATGGTAGTCACATTGTAACCTTGATTCTGACATTTTTCTTCAGGTATATGAAGCCACTTGTTGAGCAAGGTTTTGTATACATTGCTGCACCTCCACTTTATCTGGTGAAGAAAGGAAACACCAAAGTGTACGCTTGGAATGAAGAGGAGCGACAGGACATCATCAATAATATGGGTGGTGCTGAAGCGACAGGAATAAAGACTCAGAGATATAAGGGACTTGGTGAGATGAATGCGGATCAGTTATGGGAAACAACGATGGATCCTGAAGAAAGGATTTTACGTCAAGTTACTATTGAAGATTCTAATGAGTCTGATCGTATTTTCTCTATGCTTATGGGAGATGAAGTGCCTCCAAGAAGGCGTTTTATTGAGACCAATGCGAAGTATGCAAATATTGATGTGTAATCGCTAAACAGCCTGCCTGTTAGGAGTCTCTGTATCCAATAATCTATTTATTTACAATCGAAAAAGGTCGGCTGTAGGCAATTGGCCTATAATCGTTGGTATTTTCTATATAGCTAGTAGATAATATGCGGCATTGGCGTGTTTATTGTATAAATATTTAGTTATGATAGACAAAGTAAAAGCTGGTGTTATAGGATTGGGTCGTTTGGGGAAATCATATGCTCAATTGATTCAACAAAATGTAAAGCATGTTGACCTTCTAGCAGCATGTAGTCTAAGTCAAGAAGAATTGGCATTTGCCAAATCAAAACTCAATGTCCAGTATACTTATTCTGATGTCAGTCAAATCGTAAACAACCATGACCTGGATGCTATCTTTATACTTAGTCCTCCACAACAACATGCCAATCATATTATTGATGCCGTGAATGCTGGTAAACATGTGTTCACAAGTACTCCATTGGGAACCAATGTAGAAAATTGTGAGTCCGTTATTAAAACAGCTAGAAGTAGGCCGTCGCAAGTTGTTATGATGGGATTTGAGCATAGATACGATCAGGCATTTTTAAGAGCAAAGGAATTGATTGCAAAAGGTCAAATTGGGGAGCCTGTATTGATTCAGTCATCTACCTTTGATAAGGAGAAAAATGACAGTTATTACCAGCAGTATGGAAGTAGTGCTGGCGGAATATTTTTAGAATTAAATATTAAGAACATCGACATTGTGAGATGGTTGAGTGGTAAAGAATTTGATAATGTAACTTCTATCGGTGGAGCATACAAGTATGATATTTTTGATCGAATGAAAGATGCTGATAATGTCATGTCGCTGATTGAGCTTACAGGAGGTGGGGTTGCAAATATTTCAGCGTCACGAATTTCGCAAGATGGTTTTAAAACGAGAACTTTTATTCTTGGGACTGAAGGATCCATGGAAATTCTTGATTCAGGAGCCAAGGAATCAATTAGAATTTTTGATACTAACGGAATGAAGGTTCAGATACCTCAAAGTTTCTTTGAACGGTATAAACTGGCAATGCTTGATCAGGCAAATGATTTTGTGAATTGCATACAGCATTCTTGCAAACCGGTTGTCAGTCTAGAAGATGGTCTTGAGGCTACCCGTGCTGCGGTGGCAATGACTAAGTCCTACTTAATGAAGCAGAACATCAAAATC
>CALFDU010000020.1 GCA_937950315.1 uncultured Saprospiraceae bacterium
TTTTAAAGATGCGCGCAGGCGGAAAAATTTTAGCTTGTCTTTCTACAGTAGAAAGGAATAAGTTACTTCTTAAAAACATTTTTTCATTTTTTTTGCTTGTCCAAAAAAAACGAAACAAAAAAAAGGACCCCCTTCGCAAAGGAATTTTTCATTCGTCCCTCATGAAAACCAGGGCGACAAATTCATGCGTCATGTCATTATGCCACTGGCATAACAACATTCCTGGGGTCATGAATTTTCACCCTCTATTCTGGTTCCTCCGGGATTTTCAAGAAAAGCAGTTGTTTTAATTGAAAGACAATATTTTAAATGAAAATATTATTCTGAAATACATTCCCCTTTCATTAAGAAGGTCCCGCATTAGGAAGGCAAGCGTTAAAAAAATTTGCCTCTGCGCCGCATAAAATCTTTGAACTGTGTAACACCGCACACAAAAATTACGATACGAAATGAGACCAATAACCATCAAGTAAAAAATCTCATGTGGAGTTTTTAAAGATGCGCGCAGGCAGAAAAATTTTAGCTTGTCTTTCTACAGCGGTGGGTTTTTCTTTGTTACTTTCTTTTGTGCGGCAGACAAAAGAAAGTAAAATGTTATTTGAAAAAGAAAATAATTAAACGAACAATTCTTTCATCAAGAAAACTTTTAAAAAAAACATTTTAAAAAAAAACAATTATTACAACCAACTACTACCTACTCAAATTCCAAGTCAAATCAAAGGGATCACCTCCAAAGGGAAAACCATCATCTGTTATCCACTCTTGCTGATCCTCAGTATTCCTCAGAATATCAAAAATACGCGTCTGGGCAAGGGTGTTTAATTGGCCTATCTCTGTAACGACTGTGCCTGCCTCCTCCTTGATAACTATTTGCTCTGGATTGAACTGATATACCCATTCAAAATCTATATCATTTCCAAACAGTGTGGTCTCCTTCCTTCCTGTTCCGTCTGCATTGAAGTTAATGGTAAATATCAAACCACTTGGATTGGTATCGGTCGTCTCGGACAATGACCACTCTCCTATTATATTATTTCTTCGTTCATCAAAAGTAGAATCACCTCCTTCTTTCTGACAAGATGTTGCCACCATCAAAATTATTAAAATCGAAAATCTAGCTATGTTTTTCATGAAGTTGCTGTTTAATTCCCAGAAAGATAAATATTATATCTCAAACATAGATTCAATTTAACAAAATTTGCAACTTAAGATACCAATCGGTATCTTTGTGTATGCGCAATCCGGAATTAACAAGATCGATCATTTTGGAAACAGCTTGTGAGTTGTTTAATAGCCAAGGCTATAAAGCAACCTCAATCAGTGATATCACAGAGAAGGCAAAACTTACCAAAGGAGCGATCTATCGACACTTTCAAGATAAATCAAGCCTGGAAAAAGAAGCTTTACGTACCATGTGCAACAAATTGTTTGGCGACATATCCCATTGTATCAAGCAGGCAAATAATAGCAAAGACAAGCTTCATTGTATTCTCAACTATTTTGCTGCCTATGGCAAGAAACCACCTTTTAGTGGTGGCTGTCCACTAATGAATGCGGCCGTTGAATCAGATGACAATAATATTGAACTCAAACAAGTAGTGCAATATATCATGGACCAGATCCATGACGCAATTGTTAAAATAATACTCAATGGAATCCACCATGAACAAATCAAAAAAAACACCGACGGTAAAGCACTCGCTTCTTTGATGATCAGTTCGCTAGAAGGTGCTGTGATGATGCTGAAAGTACTAGATACCGATGTACATCTGAAAAACTGCATCAAGCATCTTGAAAAAGAAATTGACAACATTTTAATTTAAAAAAAATTACCCAACATGATACCGACTGGTATCTATAAGTTAACGTATGAATTTTATAAAATCACTTATCGGAATGTACTTTAATAGTCTTGCCATACTATTGCCAAAACTAGCCGGCAAGCAAGCTTTCTATTTTTTTTGCATCCCATTCAAGGCGAAGTTAGACGCCAAGCAACAAGGATACCTAGCTACTTCTAATACGAAGACACTCACAGTAGATGGAAAAAATCTTGCAAGCTACAGTTGGGGCACAGGGCCCAAAACAATCTTGTTTGTACATGGGTGGCAGAGCCATTCTTATCGGTGGAAAAATTACATCGACAAGATAGATAAGAAGGCTTATAGAATCGTGGCTTTTGATGCGCCAGGACATGGCAACTCAGAAGGTCTATATTCCAATGTCCCACTTTACGAAAAAGCTCTGCAGGAGGTAGTAAAAGAATATGGCGTTCCTTCTACCATCATCGGTCATTCAATAGGGGCATTTTCTTCGATGTATTTCCTGCAAAAAAACAATTTGAACATTGATCGCTTCATCTCACTGGCTACCCCATTCTCAGCCAATGAGTTTGTGAAATTCTTCAGAGCAGAACTAAAACTATCCGAAAGAGCAATAAAAAACATGAAGGCCTATTTTACACAATATGTTGGCAAAAGGCCTGAAGATTTTTCCATCACTGCCTTTGGTAAATCGATAGTTACGCCGAGCTTGCTTATTCACGACAAAGAAGATACATCAACGCCCTTCACCAACTCACAGACCTTAAGTGAAGTGCTCAAAGGATCTGAGTTAATTATTACTGAAGGATTTGGTCACAAACTAAAAAGCAAGGAGGTGATTGAGAAAGTAATTGAATTTGTTTAGGCTAAAACCCTATTTTCACAGGACTATCTTGCATGATGCTATCTAGTCATTGAGTTCCTTAAACTTTTCTTGAATTCTTTTAACTGATTTCTTACTTACCCCGCATTCCTTTGCGATACTCGGCCATTCAGCTAACGAAGCTTGAACTTGATCGATGATTTCATTGGGTTTACTAATGCTAAACTCACTTGCTAATTCTAAAAGATTTTTTCTCCCAGGATTAGCACCTTCACCGGCTACTCTTGTGCTATGTTCATCGATCCCTGTTGACGAATATGTTAGATCATATGCAGGTGCAAATTTCCAATTACCGGACTCATCCATCAACCAAGAGAAGTTTTTGGAATGGTCATCACAGTTGTGGCTGTATACATTAAAAGCGGCCAATCTCAATATCTTTTCACGAGCAACAGCTGATTTTTCAAGTTGGTAGGCTGCATCGATAATGTGACCATAATCAATATTACTTAAGCGAAAGTTATCGTGTGTTAGGCCAGCCATGGAATGCATATGAATACGATCATTCCCAATTCTATCAAATCTTTTTGTTGCAAAGACGTCTCTCCCTTTGGCACTCTTTAACAACTTGCATTCGCTCATGGTAATTTTTGCATTCCTTGCCATCTTACTATAAGCAAATTCAATATTAGCAATATCACGTGGATCTCCAGAATTGGGGAATTTAATTATCCAATGCTCAAAATTTTCTGGAAGAACATTGCGTCCATGAATCAATTCATTTGTCTTTGGATTATAACCCACATTGGCTTTGGGCCTCGCTCCTCCGGAAGATCCTCCCAAAAACATCAATTCATCAATTAATTCAGAACTAGCTCCATCATAGACTTCATCCATGGCTGTCTTTAATTTATCAATATCAATTTGTCCACTAAATTTTTGATCTTCCATGAACGAAGGACGGTAAATAAGTGCGCCTTTGCCTGTATCTCCTACATAAGCTAGTTGATCCAAGATATTTATATCATTCAATGAAAGCCCATGTTTTTCTAATGATCGATTTAAGAGTAGCATACCCCATCCATCAGGCAATGAATCATCAAACACTCCAAATATTCCGTGAAACGGAGTTGGTTTGGCCACTTGAATTTCGTTGTTAAACTTTAATTTGAATGGAGATAGGTTCATGTTCAGATTCAAAAATTCATCTTCATATTTAAAATGAACCAATCGATTATCTAAAATCATTTTCCCAACCAGAATTTCATGAACCGAAAATTGAATGAAAACATTTATTTGTTTCGTGCCATTCATCAATAGCTAATTTTTCTAATCACATTATTTAGATTTGAATAATTTTTCCAGTCGCTTGTTGTCTTTTGGAAGAAGAAGCGTTTCAAACTCATCAAGTCTATCTAGGGACTCCGCTATCTTTAATAAAGACTCAAATGATATTTTACCAAATCTTTCAAACCTCTTTATGCTTCCATATGACACTCCTGATTTTTCTGCCAAAACCTGTTGCGTCCATTTATTGTCCTTTCTTAATAGAGCAATATTCTGAGCGGTTGATGTAAGAATGTCTGACGGTAGTTTGTTTATGCTGTATTTCCCCAAAATAGATAATATTTTATCTAAAAATA
>CALFDU010000021.1 GCA_937950315.1 uncultured Saprospiraceae bacterium
TGTAAAAGAAGAAGGCGCCAAAATCAGATATTCAGATACCTATAATGAGGCAGGCATCAATGTGAATTTTGTAGAACTCTTAGAAGGAAATGAAATTAAAATCCGAACCTACGAACGTGGGGTAGAGGATGAAACATATTCATGTGGCACAGGAGTAACCGCAGCATCTATTGCTTCATTCTTAGAAACAAAAAAAGTAAATCAATCTTGGTCAATCATTACATTAGGAGGAAACTTATCCGTAAGCTTTGAAGAACAGAATGAAGTTTTCGCAAAAGTAAAACTCATAGGACCCGCCATAACCACATTTGCCGGAAGGCTAGATTAATTCATATTATAATTCCACAATCCCACAATCCCACAATCCCACAATCCCACAATCCCACAATCCTAAAATCCCACAATCCTAGAATCCCAGTGCCTAAATCCTAAAAATCCCCCCAATCCAAAAAATCCTAGTTCCACAATCCTAAAATCCTTACATCCTAAAAATCCTAGTTCCTGGTTCCTAATTATCCATTTCAATCTCCAAATTCGTCTTTGCATTGTTCAATTCAGATACAGCATGAAAATCGCCTTGCTTCTTACCAATATCAATTCCCTCCCGATAAGTGTTCACAGCAAGGTGATTTTCACCAATCTTCTCATATAGTTTACCCAAATGATAGTATAATCCAATATAATCGGGCTCATTTTCATAAATGTTTAAATAAAACTTGAGAGCTTTCTCTAATGTGTTTGATTTTTCATGTTCCTTTGCAATAGCAAATTTTAGAAATGAATCATCAGGGCTATCAGCCAGATATTTAAGCAATTGATCTATTCGTTTGTCTGACATTTATCTTTTTTATACTCTGAGTTTAATTTTAAAATAGTCTATATTTGCACTACTTAACTAGACAAAATTATGAATTTATTAGTTTGTATATCGAAGACACCTGAAACTACTGCGAAGATTGCATTTACGGATGGTGATTCTAAGTTTAATGAAGAAGGTGTTCAATACATTATGAACCCTTATGATGAATGGTATGCTTTGGTGAGAGCGATCGAATTGAAGGAAAAACATGGAGGCAAAGTCATTGCCATCAATGTGGGACCTGCTAGCAATGATATTGTAATCAGAAAAGCATTGGCAATCGGAGCAGATGAAGCTATAAGGGTAAATGGAGAAGCCGTTTCATCGATGTTTGTTGCCAAACAAATAGCCAATTACGCAAAATCAAATGACATTGATATTGTTTTCTGTGGGAAAGAAACCATTGATTATAATGGGTCTGAGGTAGCATCTATTGTTGCTGAATTGATGGATTTACCATTTATTAGTTATGCAAGTAAAATGATGGTAGAAGGATCTACGGCGACCATTGAGAGAGATATCGAAGGAGGAGTTGAAGTGGTAAAAGTAGACAAGCCATTTGTCATATCAGCAGCAAAAGGATTGGCTGAACAAAGAATTCCTAACATGAAAGGAATTATGATGGCCAAAAGGAAGCCATTGACTGTGGTTGAACCAGAAGCAGTTGATTCAAAGTCTACTATCGGCAGTTATACAGTGCCTCAAGGAAAGCAAGAAGTCAAAATGATTGATCCAGAAAATATGGAAGAATTGGTGAGACTATTACATGAAGAAGCTAAAGTAATCTAAACTATGTCAGTATTAATATTTGCGGAAGCGAAAAAAGGAGAGTATAAAAAGAATGCCCAAGAAGCCGTTTATTACGGAGCAAAGCTGGCGTCACAAGTAGGCACTGAAGCCATCGTCTTTACAATCGGTGATGGTTCAAATGCCAATGAATTAGGAAGCTTTGGAGCTTCAAAAATCTGGTTCAACAATAACAGCGCATCGACGGATAGCCAAGTAGTCAGTGCATTGATCGCACAAGCTGCTTCAAAAGCAGAAGCGACACATGTCATCTTATCCAACACTGCTTTAGGGAAATCTATTGCGGGCAGAATTGCTGTCAAAATGGATGCCTCACTCGTGTCAGGAGCGAATGCGTTACCTGAAGGTAGTTCAGTGACGAAAGGTGTTTTCTCTGGTAAGGCAGTTGCAAAATATAATCTATCTGGAGACAAACATGTCATCAGTGTAATGGGTAATTCCTTGCAGCCTGAAGCAACTGGTGCAGCTGGAATTCCAGAAGAAATAAGCTTGGATGCGCCTGCATCTAGAGTAACTGTTGTAGAAAGTAAAACAGTCGATGGAGTAGTTCCATTGCCAGAAGCAGAGCTTGTCGTTTCTGCTGGTAGAGGAATGAAAGGACCTGAAAACTGGGGAATCATAGAGGATCTTGCAAAAGTATTAGGAGCAACTACTGCTTGCTCGAGACCGGTTGCGGATACTGGCTGGAGACCTCATCACGAACACGTAGGACAAACAGGAGTTGCCATCAGACCTAATCTATATATCGCAGCAGGTATTTCTGGTGCAATCCAACACTTGGCAGGGGTTAATAGCTCAAAAACCATTGTTGTGATCAACAAAGACCCAGAAGCACCATTTTTTAAAGCTGCGGACTACGGAGTATTAGGAGATCTGTTTGATATTGTTCCAAAATTGACAGCGGCGCTTGAGAAATTTAAGGCTCAATAGAAAAATTGACTCTTTACCGTCTAAACATGTTTTTATTTCATCGATAATTGGGTATTGATGAGGCATTTTTATAATATTATAGTTTAGAATAATATTTAATGCGTAAGATAGAATTAGATGTAGTTGCCTTGACACATAGTGTGACATCTTCACACAATTATGCCGTCATTCTCGGAGAAGTCAATGGTGAAAGAAAGCTTCCAGTGGTTATAGGTGGATTTGAGGCGCAAGCCATTGCTGTTGCTATGGAAAAAATGATCCCAAATCGACCATTGACCCATGACCTATTTAAAAATACTTTAGACTCCTTTGGTATCGAACTGAAGGAAGTGATTATCAATAATCTTCTTGACGGCATCTTTTATGCCCAACTGATTTGTTGGGATGGCACAAAAGAAGTAATCATAGACAGCCGTACGTCTGATTCAATTGCAATGGCAGTGCGTTTTAACTGCCCAATCTTTACCATGGAAAGCATTATGGAGGAAGCCGGAATGCTTCTGGATCCTGAGGAAGAGAAGAAAATATCTATTGATCGTCCTACAACCAAAAAAGTCAAAAAAGTAAAAGCTTTCTCTGATCACTCTCTTGAAGAGTTGGATGAAATGCTAAACAAAGTTTTGCAAGAGGAAGATTACGAACAAGCAGCCAAAATCAGAGACGAAATCAACAAGCGTTCAGAAAGTTAGTTAGCATCAATATCTTTCATAAGTCATACATCTTTACTTCCAAAACTTTATTTATTCCCGTCCGAATTACTTAACGATTCTTGCACTTCCTCAAAAGACATACCTCCTAATTTATTGGTCCAGGCAGATAAGATGTAGTTGGTAATGTTTGAAATTTCAACAGCCGATAACTCTGGAATTCCACTCATAGGTATTGTGTATTTAATTCCATTCACCATTAGATCACCTTCTATGCCATATCGCATGACTGAAGGCAATTGTTCTTTGTTAAGCATCAACCAATCCGAACCATTCAAAGGAGGGTAAAGCTCTGCCAGACCAGTGCCATTTTCCATGTGGCAGCCCGCACAATGAAAGTCATACAATACTTTTCCTTGTTTGAATCTACCGTCTTGGCAACTTGAGAAATGTACCCAAGCCAATAAAGTCAAAATTGCCAGTAGGCTGGTTTTAATTTTTATATTCTGCAATGAGTATATCTATTTCATCCATGAGATCAGTAACATCATCTGGGTCAGTGCCTTCAGCAAATGCTCTGACGTGTCCTTCTTTGTCTACCACTACGATTTTGCCCGAATGATCTAATCCACCTGGGGCTTCATCATCTTCAACTACCGCTACAAAATACTTTAAAGCCATTTCTCTTATTTCATCTTTGTCACCATTTAAGAACATCCACTTATCGGTATTGACTTTAAGATTGCCGGCAAATTTTTTCAATACTTCTGGTGTGTCTCTTTTAGGATCAAGCGTGTGTGAAACAAGCCTAAGAATGTCATCGCTTTCATACTTTTTGTAAAGACGCAACATTTGCTTTTTGACTTTTGGGCAAATGGTAGGACATGAGGTAAAGAAAAAATCTGAGACATAAATATGATTTGCCAGGGAAGCATTGCTTACAGAAACACTGTCTTGATTTATAAAATTAAACGCCGGGATAGTATACAAAATAGTATCTCCATTGTTATAGCTATGTTGTCCAATATATGGTAACTTATCTTGTTTGGTTTCCTCGCAAGAAATCAAAAACATACTGGACAATAGTAGAATGCTACTTATAATTGTTAACCGCATCTTGTGCTTTTTTTATGATCGATTTCATGTCTTTACTTACCAAGCCCATTTTCTCTTTTTGATCCATTAAATAGTTTAATTTTTGTTCTTCTGAGCCTTCTTCAGGTACTTTGAATTGATGCATCCAATCCATCATGGAATCATCAGCAAAATCCAACATTCTGATGTTGTCGTTGATGACTTGTTTGTCAATGTCTCCTTGAGCATTAGGCAAAGCTTTTTTTAGTTGTTTTTTTAATTGATGAATCGTACCCATTTCAGGCATCACCTCATCATGAATAACCATTACTTCATCATATAGTTTTTGAACCTCAGGAGAATACCCACTTTTACATGACCCAAAAAGCAAAAGGCCAAACAATAAAGAAAGAATAGTAAGTTTGTTTAACATTCGATTAATTTTAAGTTTCCGAAGTTTTAATCAATAAATGTTCAACAAAGAAACAACTAGAATTGTTAGAATAAAAACTTAGTTAGTTTTAAATGAAAAGAGCTGTAGTATGGTTTCGGTCTGATTTGCGACTTCACGACAATGAAGCCCTAACTCACGCTATTAATACGGCTGATGAAATCATCCCTCTGTATATTTTTGATGAAAGAGTGTTTAAGGCTAAAACATCCTTTGGATTCAATAAAACTGAAGTACATCGTAGTCAATTCATTATTGAATCGGTCACGGATTTAAGGTCATCATTACTGAAACTTGGCGCCAACTTGATTGTCCGAATTGGAAGCCCAGAAAAAATCATCCCTGAATTGTGCAGAAGCCATAAGGCCAATTGGGTGTATTGTAATCGTGAACGGACCAAAGAAGAAGTAATTGTTCAGGACGAACTTGAAGCAAACTTGTGGACTATTGGTGTTGAAATGAGGTATTGTCGAGGAAAAATGCTTTATCATACAGCAGACCTTCCTTTCCCCATTACTCAAAGCCCGGATGTATTTACCAATTACAGAAAAGAAGTTGAAAAGTTAATTCCAATACGATTGCCATTGAATGCCCCAAAAGAGGTAACCATGGTTGAAGGGATTGAAGAAGGGGGTCTGCCTAGCGTTGAAGACTTTACTCAAGACAATAATGGAATGCAACCAGGTTTTCCTCTTAAAGGTGGTGAGACAAATGCATTGAAAGAACTTCAATATTACCTGCATGAAACAGGACTGGTTTCCAACTATAAAAAGACTCGAAATGAGATGTTGGGAAGGGATTATTCTTCAAAGTTCTCCGCTTATTTGGCAACAGGTAGTTTGTCGCCTAAGTTGATTTATGCTGAGCTATTAAAGTTTGCACCAGATCTCTCTGCCAATGAAGGAGCCTATTGGCTCTATTTTGAATTGCTTTGGAGAGACTTCTTTAGGCTTGTTGGTAAAAAATATGGATCTAAAATATTCCTTCAAGGAGGGATCAACAATAAGTTACCTGATCAGCAAAGTGAGGAAATGAGCTTGTTTAATATTTGGAAGGAAGGTAGGACAGGTTTTCCATTGGTTGATGCCAATATGAGAGAAATGAATAGGACCGGTTTTATGTCCAATCGTGGCAGACAAATCGTCGCCAGTTTCCTTATATACGAGATGAGAATGAATTGGCAACTTGGCGCTGAATACTTCGAATCTATGTTGGTGGATTATGATCCATGCAGCAATTATGGCAATTGGCAATATATTGCTGGCGTTGGCGTCGATCCGCGACAAGGAAGAAGGTTTAATCTTGTATTTCAAGCCCAAAAACATGATCCAGAAGCACAATACATTAAGCATTGGATACCAGAATTGACAGATATTCCATATTCCTTGCTGTTGGACCCTAATAAATACAGTAGTGAGCAATTTTTCGAATACGGAATTACTTTAGGTAAAGACTATCCAACTCCTATGCTGAGCTTGGGTTAAATGTAAAATTGTCTTGGATTTGTTAGAACTATAGATAGCTTTGATAAACTTATTGATATTTAACTTTGTTTAATATTTATGAAGATTAACGTGGCCATGGTGAATTATAAGAATACCAAACCATTTTTGTTTGGATTCAACCAATTTGTGGAGAATACTCCATTTAGGCTATCCCTTCTCAATCCTGCCAAATGCTCACAAGCATTTGAAAATGGGAATGCAGACATTGCCTTGGTGCCTGCTGCATTTTTGGAAGGTAGATCCGATTATAAAATTATCACTGATTATTGCATTGGTGCAAACGGGCCAGTAAATTCTGTTGCTGTTCTCAGTAATCAACCAATTGATCAAATTGAAACTGTAATCCTAGATAACCATTCTTTGACTTCCAATAGATTGGTGAAAATACTCTTTGATCATCACTGGAAAAGAGAAGTTGATTTTGTTAAGCGTGATGTAAGTCAAGGAATTGAATTACCACCCAATCATGCAGTAGTGATGATAGGGGACAAAGTTTTTGAACAGCAAGATCATTTCCAATACAAATATGATCTATCCGAGCAATGGAAACAAATGACAGGGATGCCTTTTGTATTTGCAGTATGGATAGCAAAGAAAGATATATCTGAAGCGCTCGTAGCCAAGCTCAACGAGTATCTTCAATATGGTGTGGATAACATCAATACCATTATAGAAAATGAATCAGATCCTATCGTTGATTTAAAAGAATATCTTACCGTAAATCTAAAGTATAAACTTAACTCTGAGTATAGATTAGGTTTAAATAACTTCCTAGAAACATATAGTATACAGGAAACTGTGCACTAAAAACTTGTTTTACTCATTTTAGCTAAATAATACTATTTTAGCAACTAGCTTAAATAACCAAAATGATAAAATCACGTATTGCGGGAGTTGGACATTATGTTCCTGAAAATGTGTACACCAATGATGATCTCGCTAAATTAATGGATACCTCCGATGAATGGATTAAAGAGAGAACAGGTATCAAAGAACGGAGGTTTGCGACCAAACACAAAGAAACAACAACAACCCTTGGATACGAAGCATCTAAAGTAGCTTTAGAACGGGCAGGAATTACAGCCGAAGATGTTGATTTCATAATTTTTGCAACTTTAAGTCCTGATTATTATTTTCCTGGATGTGGTGTTTTGTTACAAAGAGCTTTGGGTATTACCAAATCAGAAATTGGGGCATTGGATGTAAGAACACAATGCACTGGTTTTATTTATGCATTGTCTGTGGCAGACCAATTTATTAAATCTGGCATGTATAAGAATATTCTGGTAGTCGGTGCTGAGATGCATTCATCTGGACTTGAATTTGCAACGAGAGGAAGAGGTGTCTCCGTAATTTTTGGAGATGGAGCAGGGGCAGTTGTATTGCAGCCAAGTGAAGGAGATAATGGAATTGAAAATTCAGAACTGCATTCTGATGGAACCAATGCTGAAGTACTGTCACTTTCTTCTCCAGGTTCACATGGTGGTTTTCATTCAGATGACAAAGATCAATTTGGGTTTCCGCCCGAAGATGAGTTGGGAGAAATATTCATCACAGATAAAATGGTAAAAGATGGACATCTTTATCCTCACATGGATGGAAAAGTCGTTTTTAAAAAGGCCGTGGTAAAGTTTCCTGAAGTCATTGTTTCTTCTTTGGCAAAGATTGGAAAGACACCAGCAGACTTAAGCTTGCTCATTCCACATCAAGCCAATTTAAGAATTAGTCAATTTGTACAAAAAATATTAAAGCTTGATGATAGTCAAGTTTTCAATAACATTCAAAAATACGGAAACACAACCGCAGCTTCTATTCCTATCGCTTTATCAGAAGCTTGGGAGCAAGGAAAAGTGAAGCCCAATGACCTGATATGCTTAGCAGCTTTTGGTTCTGGCTTTACTTGGGGAAGTGTTGTTTTAACTTGGTAATGAAAGTAGATATATTAGCAATTGGAGTTCATCCTGATGATATTGAGCTTGGCTGTGGAGGTACTGTAGCCCATCATATTAAGAAAGGAAAAACAGTGGCATTGGTAGACTTGACACATGGTGAGTTAGGTACTAGAGGAAGTGGTGGCTTAAGATTGGAAGAAGCTGATAAGGCAAGAGAATATTTAGGGATAGCGCATCGTGAAAATCTCGGGATGGCCGATGGCTTTTTTCAACACAATAAAGAGAATATTATAAAAATTGTTGAAGTTGTCAGAAAGTATAGACCCGAAATAGTATTGGCAAATGCTGTTTCCGATCGTCATCCAGATCATGGACGAGCAGCCAAGCTAGTTTCAGATGCTTGCTTCATTGCCGGACTACAGAAAGTAAGTTCGCAGCGCGATGGAGTCGAACAAGAAAAGTGGAGACCCAAGGTGGTTTACCATTATATTCAAGACCATAATTTAACACCTGATCTTGTCGTAGATATTTCTGATAGTATTGAAGAAAAAATGGGTTCCATCATGTGTTATGGATCTCAGTTCTATGACCCCAATTCCCAAGAACCTAAAACACCAATATCAGGTGAAGACTTTCTTGATTTTGTCAAAGCAAAAGCAGCGACTTATGGTAGGCAGATTGGAGCAAAGTATGGAGAAGGTTTTAATGTAGCAAGATATATCGGAGTCGATGATCTATTTGATTTGCTTTAAGATTCTTTTTTAAATATGCCTTCTAGTTCTTTTAATTTTAGCATGCATTCAATTGGAGTCATACCATTAAGGTCTATCAATTCAAATTCTTTTTTGATTTCTATCCATCGTTGATCTTCATCATTGAAGAAACTTAACTGAGTAGCAGATTCTTTCGATTTGGAATTTTTTAATGCCGAATGCATCTCCTCTTTTTGTGAGAGGGATTTTTTTTCTAGTTCGACAAGGAGCTCTCTAGATTGTTGTAAAATGGCTTTTGGCATTCCTGCCATTTTTGCAACGTGTATACCAAAACTATGATTGCTGCCACCTTCAACCAATTTTCTTAAGAACAAAACCTTATTGTCTACTTCCTTGGTCGCAACATTGTAATTTTTAACCCTTTCGTACTGTTCTGCAAGTTCGTTCAACTCATGGTAATGCGTGGCAAACAATGTTTTTGGATTTGCTATTTTATTGTCATGTAAATAACTGGCGATCGACCAAGCGATGGATATCCCATCATAAGTACTAGTACCTCGACCTATTTCATCCAGTAAGATCAAACTTCTTTCTGAAATGTTGTTTAGGATACTAGAAGTCTCAATCATCTCAACCATAAAAGTCGATTCGCCACTAGAGATATTATCAGAAGCCCCAACTCTTGTGAACAACTTATCGACGTAACCAATTTCAGCTTTACCAGCTGGCACAAAAGATCCCATTTGTGCCATCAGGCAGATCAACGCGGTCTGTCTAAGAATGGCTGATTTACCTGACATGTTTGGTCCAGTAATCATGATGATTTGTGTATCCTCATTTGATAGGTATAAATCATTTGGGATATAAGGTTCACCTGCAGGCAATTCTTGCTCGATGACTGGGTGACGACCTTCTGAAATTTCGATCTTTAACCCTTTATTGACGAGTGGTCTTACGTACTTATTTTTCTTAGCCAACTGCGCAAATGATCGCAAGCAATCAACTTGTGCCACTATCTTTGCGTTTTGTAAAATAGGTTCTATAAAAGCACTGATGTTTTCGAGGAACTGGTCGTAAAACTTGGTTTCTAAAATGGAAATTTTCTCCTCGGCAGAAAGAATCTTATTTTCTAAAGTCTTAAGTTCCTCTGTAATGTATCTTTCCGAATTGGTCAAGGTCTGCTTCCTAATCCAATTTTCGGGAATAAGATCTTGCCCTTTGTATTTGTTGGTAACCTCAAGATAATACCCAAATACATTGTTGAAGCCAATCTTTAAATTGGCGATGCCGGTTGCTTCAGCTTCCTTCGTCTGAATTTCAACAAGCATTTGTTTCCCATTTTTAATAATGTCTCTCCATTCATCTAGTTCTTTGTCAAAGCCATCTTTGATCACTTGCCCTTTGTTGAATACGGCCGGCGGATCATCCGTTAATGTTCCATATATTTCATCCTGCAGAGTAGGGCATAGATTGATAATGTCGCTCAAGGCTTTCATAGAAGCCTGATCACTTTTGGACATAATCTCTTTGATCGGTTCCAAAGCGTGAAAAGACCGTTCGAGACTCTTGATTTCTTTTGGATTTATTTTTTTAGCAGCCAACCTAGAAGTGATGCGTTCTAGGTCACCGATGCTCTTTAGTTGTTCTTCTAATAATTCTTGTTCTTCAGAGTGGTTTACCAAATACTCAACATTGTCGAGTCGTGCATTGATTTTTGTTGTATTTACCAATGGCAGTAAGACCCATTTTCTCAATAGCCTTGAACCCATAGGTGAAATACATTGATCAAGTATTTTAATCAATGAACTTCCAGTCGGATGATTGCTTCTGACCAGTTCTAGATTCCGGATGGTAAATCGATCGAGCCACATAAATTCATCCGTCTGAATTCTGCTGATTCTTACGAGGTGATCTAGGCTTTTGTTTTCTGTTGAATTCAGATAGTGAAGGATGGCACCTGCAGCAACTTGAGCCATCTTTAATTCCTCAATGCCAAATCCTTTCAACGATGTAACTTCAAAATGTTCAAGGAGTTTTTCTCTTGAATATTCTAGTTGATATATCCATTCTTCAAGTGGGTAACAATAATTATCATCTCCAATCAATTTTGTGATTTCCTTATTCATCGATCTGGAGAAGATGATTTCGGATGGATTAAATGACTGAATCAATTTATTAACCAGTGAGTTACTTCCTTCAGAAACAAAAAACTCTCCGGTTGAAATATCTAAAAAAGCAATTCCATGATGATTGTCTTCTTGGTAATGAAGTGAACAAAGAAAGTTGTTCTCTTTGTGGTCCAAGATGTTGTCATGAAAGGTTACTCCAGGTGTAACAATGTCTGTAACCCCGCGCTTTACAATTTTTTTCTCTTTGCTTGGTTTTTCTAATTGTTCGCACACCGCAACACGGAAACCAGCCTTTACGATTTTAGGCAGATATACATCTACACTGTGATAAGGAAATCCTGCCAATTCAATTTTTGAACCTCCATTGTTTCTTGCTGTTAACACAATACCTAATATCTTAGATACAGTAATGGCATCTTCACCAAATGTTTCATAAAAATCTCCAACTCTAAATAAGAGGATAGCATCCGGGTGCTCTTGTTTGACACTCATGTATTGTTTCATGAGTGGAGTAACTTTTTTGACTGTGCTTTTGGTTTTGCTCAAGAGGTATTGGTTTTATCTTTTGTAGATGTTGGATTAGGCTTCCAGAATGGTTTTTATTTCTTGCATCGTTTTGCGCGCCTCTGACAAGGAAGCTGCCGTGATGTTGATATGTCCCATCTTTCTTTTGGGTTTGGAAATTTTCTTTCCATAGATATGAACATGTACTCCAGACTTTTTGCAAATTTCTTGTAAACTAGGATAATTTGCTGGTCCAGTATAATCCTTTCTTCCTAGCAAGTTTAACATGACTGCCGATTGAATGTATTCCGTACTTCCCAAAGACATGTTGCATATGCTGCGCAGGTGTTGTTCAAACTGAGAAGTCATGCATGCTTCCATGGTAATATGACCACTATTATGTGTTCTTGGAGCCATTTCATTAATAATGATTTCTCCAGACTTGGTCAAGAAAAATTCAATAGCGAGAAGTCCCACTAAGTTGCATTCTTTGGCCAAGGATTTTGCAATTTGCTGGCATTGATCATCATGCTCATCTGTAATTTCCGATGGACATTGAAGATAGTCTACCAAATTTGCTTCTGGGTCAAATACCATTTCGACCGTTGGGTAAGTCTGAATATCCCCATCTTCATTTCTTGCTACGATCACTGCAAGTTCTTTGTCGATGTCTACTAGATTTTCTACATAAGAGGGGTTGTCAAAAGCCCTATCTAGGTCTTCGTTTGTCCGTACAACCAAAACTCCTTTTCCGTCATAACCTTCTGTTCTGCTCTTCTGAACAAACGGGATGGTAATTTTATTGGTTGCTATCTGTTCAAGAAGTTCTGCCTTATTCTTCAACATGATAAAATCGCTCGTAGGCAAATTTTTATCCTTGTAAAAATTCTTCTGTGTTCCCTTGTCTTTGATCATTTCAATCAAGGCTGGATCAGGGAATACCTTTACTCCTTCCTCTTTCAATCTGGCCAATGCCTTCGTATTCACATTCTCAATTTCAATCGTAACCAAATCCATTTGCTTGCCGAAGTTGTAAACATCTTTCTCGTTGGTAAAATCTCCTACAATTACTTGTTGAGAAACAAGCCCTGCAGGAAAATCCTTGTCCTTTTCCAAAAAGTAAGGATGAATCCCAAAGTTGGCCGAAGACAACGCAAACATTCGTCCCAATTGACCTCCTCCTAAAATGCCTATTTTTATCTGATGTAAGTCTTTCATTTTTACTTTTTGTATTTATACCTTTTACTCCAAAATTTAACAAGACTTTCTCTGAATGTAAGTTCTGTCTTATTATTACCCGGTTCATAAAAAACCGTACCATCGAGATACTCTGGCATATAATTCATATCCACAAAGTTGTCTTTGTGATTGTGAGCATATTGGTATTCTTTTCCATAATTCAATTCCTTCATCAACTTAGTCGGTGCATTTCTTAGTTGAAGTGGAACAGGTTCGTTTGGATTCTTTTGCACCTCTGCAAGTGCTGTGTCAATCGCCGTATATGCCGTATTGCTTTTTGGGCTGCAAGCTAAATAAATGGCAGCCTGTGACATCGGTATTCTTGCCTCAGGATATCCAATCTGATGCACCGCTTGAAAACATTGATTGGCAAGTAGCAATGCATTTGGGTTGGCTAGACCGATATCTTCAGAGGCAGAAATGATCATTCTTCTACAGATGAAAAGTGGATCTTCTCCAGCTGCAATCATTTTGGCCAAATAGTAAAGGGCGGCATTTGGATCACTACCTCTTATGGATTTAATAAAAGCGGATATCACATTGTAATGCTGCTCGCCGGTCTTATCATAGAGTACCATGTTCTGCTGTATGGTATCTTCTACCATGGCATTGGTGATCGTAATCTTCTTGGTTTCCAAATTTTTGTTGACAACCAATTCAAGACAATTCAACATCTTCCTTGCATCACCATTGGAGTATTTCATGAGAGCCTCATACTCCTTCACTTTTATTTTATAACTAGCTAAATATGCATCGTTTATAATAGCATAATCAATCAAGCTTTTTAGTTCATCAACGCCCAATTGGTGTAATACATAAACCTGCATTCTCGAGATCAAGGCAGGAATCACCTCAAAGGATGGATTCTCTGTAGTTGCTCCAATCAAAGTCACTACGCCTTTCTCAACAGCTCCCAACAAGGCATCTTGTTGTGATTTGCTAAATCGGTGGATCTCATCAATAAAAAGGATAGGGTGCGGTGCACTAAAAAGATGTTGTTGCTCCGCTCGTTTGATAATTTCTCTTACTTCCTTTACTCCTGAATTAATCGCACTCAATGAATAGAAAGGTCTATCTAGCTCTTTTGATAGGATAAACGCCAAGGTAGTTTTGCCAACGCCAGGAGGACCCCACAATATCATAGATGGAATCTGATTGGATTTGATGATCTTGTACAATAAGCCACTCTTGCCAATTAGATGTTCTTGGCCAAAGTACGATTCCAAAGAATCAGGTCTCATTCTCTCCGCTAAGGGGATTTTAATATCGGTACTTATCATTCTGTGGCTCAAATTTATTAGAAATTTACTATCAGTCTTAATTTAGCAGCATGAATGATGTCTTAAAATTAATCAATGAGGAATTATTGGCCATCTCAGATCCTGAAAAGGCTGCTGGGATGAAGGCTTATATGAAGAATCATTTCGAGTTTTTAGGTGTTTCTGCCCCGGAAAGAAAGGTAGTTGTGCGTTTTGCCTGGGAAAACAACAAAGCGCTTATAAGGGAAGAATGGAGGGAGTTGGTATCAATGCTTTGGGAAACACCCAGAAGAGAGTACCAGTACGTCGCTATGGATTTAATGGCTAAAGTTAAATCGAAGCTTGTTGAAGAAGACATTGCCTTAATAGAAGGATTTGTTACCAAGAAATCTTGGTGGGACACAGTAGATTTTTTGGCAAGTCATATGGCTGGGAAATATTTTGAAAAGTACCCACAACATATCGATGAATATATAACCCAATGGAAGAACTCCTCCGATATGTGGTTGAATAGGACAGCAATCCTTTTTCAATTGAAGTATAAAGACAAAATCAATGCAGAATTGCTTGCAGAACATATTCTACACCATCAAGAATCCAAAGAATTCTTCATCAATAAAGCTTCAGGCTGGGCTTTGCGAGAGTATTCAAAAACAAATCCTAAGTGGGTTGCTCAATTTCTTGAGGACAATCCTCAACTTTCTAATTTGACCAAAAGAGAAGCATCCAAGTATATTTAATTTTAAATAAAAAGCGCCTCGATTAAACAATCAAGGCGCTTTAATATTTTCTTATTTGGTCGTGTTATTTACCACTCAATTCTTTGACAATTCTATCTGCCTTGTAAACATATTTTAACGCAGCGTGAATTCCTCCTGCATGAACAGAAACAGTTCTATTTGATTCCTCATCAAATATAAAGTTACCTGGCAATGATTCAATGTTTCCATCAAAAATCAAACCTACAGCTTCTTTGTTTCTATTTATCATCGGACTTCCTGAATTACCTCCGATGATATCATTTGTGGAAACGATATTAACTGGTGACTTAAGGAGATCCATGCTTGGATTTAACCATTTTTCAGGTAGGTCCCATGGGTATTTTTCTCCATGTGAATAATGTCTGTCATACATTCCAAAGAAAGTTGTTTTGTATGGAGCAACTGTTCCATTGTATGAATAGTTTTTTACAACACCATCTGAAATTCTCAAAGTAAACGTCGCATCCGGTGGAAGTGCATCTCCATATACATCAAAGATCTTATTTACTACTTCTTCTTCATATTTTGCTCTATCTGCAGCAGTCGATCTAAATACATCTACTGCTTTGTTGTAGCTCGGTACAAGCGCACGTGAAGCAAGTAAGATTGGGTCAGTGCTTTTGGCTATCTTTTTATTTTTCTTTAAAAGTTTACTCAGTTCGGCTTCGTCAAAAAATACAGACTTATTGCTCAGCATGTCTACGTACTTGTCACCTGACATACCACCCATTAATTTTGATAAGATGTTATTGCCTGATGGAATGGCCGATTGTAGTTCACCAATCAACATACCTAAAAGTTTCTTTTCTCTTGGGCTATTAAGTGTTTTAGCCAATTCCATTATACCATCCTTTCTAGCATTTATATCCTCATCAGATGCGTCGCTGCTTATCAAATCTTCTAGTGCTGATAAATCATGCATAACGGTAAGGAAGTTTCCTCTCAATCCAGAAGGCCCTAAGTTGTTGATGGCCCAAGCATGTGGCTTCAATTCTGCATATGTTTTGTCTAGTTTATCCCAGGCACTCACATCACTCGACTTAGATTTTACCAACTTTTCCATAGCTACTTTTCTTCCATATAAATTAGGATCATTCAATCCTTTCAATATACCTGTATATGCTTTTTGTCCATTGGCCAAGTTGGTAATTGTACCAAGTAAAGCCTGTCCTTCTGCAACTTTTTCGGGATCGTCCTTGATCAGCGCATACTCCTCTCTCATCATATTGATTCTATTTGTTAGAAAGGACAAGGTTTCGTTGTATCTATGATTTCTATCGTAGTCAAGTTGAGAAGCAGTTCTATATCTTTCTGTTCTCCCAGGGTTTCCTACAACAAATACTGGCTCCCCTTCAACTGCTCCTTTTTCGTTAAATTTTAAGAAGTTAGCCGATGTGTCCAATGGCTTACCATCATCTCCATAAGCTCTCCAAAAAGTAAAATCTAAGTTGTATCTAGGATAGGTAAAGTTGTCAGGATCTCCACCATAAAATCCTATGCTATTCTCAGGCATAACTACCAATCTAATATCATCAAATCTTTTATAACCATAAATAGAATATTTTACTCCACTGTAAAACCCTACAACTTGAAGTCTTAGGTTTTCCCAACCTCTCATACTTTGGTATTTTGCTTCAATATCAGTCAAAGCATCTTCTTTAGATTGTCCACCATCTACCATTTTTGAAATCTCATCGGTGATGTCAACAGCTTTGATCATTTGTTCAACATAAAGACCTTCGATTTTTCTTTCATCAGCCAAGGTGGTTGCATAGAATCCATTTTTATCAAAATTTTCTGCTCCTTGTTGTGCTTTGATTCCTTCATCTCTTGAGCAATGGTGGTTGGTCATGATCAAACCTTCAGGCGAAACAAATGATGCAGAGCACCAAGATGCAAATCTCAAAGATGATTTTCTGACATAATCAAACCACTCATCTTCAGGAGTGAAGTCATATGCTTCTTTAAACCACTCTTTTGGTGGATTTTCAAATGTCCACATCCTTCCATAATCGAATGGACTTGGGTCTTTAACTTGACCAAAAACAATACTCGTCTGAGCAATGATGATCAAGATCACTAAATTTTTTAGTGCAAAACTGAATTTCATTTTAACTGATTTTTATTGGTTGAATGTAAAATCTATACATTTATGTATAGCTAATAAGTCTTTACTGACTCTTCAATATTTTTTATGCAAGCACAATATCTCTATCTTTTTGATTTTTATAGGTATTGTTATAAATATATCCTTTGTCGCTCAAGGCAAATGTTAATATTTTAATTTAGGAAGCCATTCTATTTCAACAATGCATCCATCGTTTGTGTAGAAACAGCATGATAATTGGGCCTTGCTTTTTCATAAATTTCTTTCGCAAGAGCCAAATCACCTTGTGTTTTAAGCGCTTTATAAAGTGGTGTTAAAAACTTCCTTCTCCCGACACTGACCAAAAAGCCTTCTAGTTCTTGACTTATTTCTTTGTAGTATCCATTGCCAATGGAAGTCTCAAGCCACGCAGCAATGATTTCTGAATTTCCAGATTTACTAAAACCAAATACTTGGTCAAGCTTCTGTGCTTTGTCAATGGAAAGATCTGTTGGAATGGCCCTTATGAAGTGAAGCCATTCATGTGTGCTCCAATCTTTTGTTCCTTCCTTATTCCAATCTGAATTTCCCAAATGCTTGTTCAAGTATGATTCTACTAAATCAAATTTATTCGATACTACAGTAGGGTGGTTCTTAGGAAGGCCTGGAGAATAAATCCATGCATCAAGATCGATGTCCATCTTCTCTGGTTCGATAAGTTCTTTTTTTACATAAGAGATGAACTCTTCCGTCGTGAGCGTTTGAAACTTATGGTCAGAGAAGTACTTCTTTAAGAACTGATCAAATTTGGCTCGACCAATCTGCTCTTCCATAGCCATCAAAAAGAGACAACCTTTTTCATAAGCGATATCAGTCATTCCATCATCTGGATCTCTGTTTTGCAAAGAAAGTTTTAAATGTGTATCAGCACTGTTTGATCCCAAGTCATTGATTTCGTTTTGCAAATCTTGAATCCCTAATTGAGTCAACATCTTAACGTACTCTTCTCCATACAAAGCTTCCATAATCCTTCTTTCAAAGTAGACGGTAAATCCTTCATTTAACCAGAAATCATCCCATGTGGCATTGGTCACCAAGTTTCCTGACCAAGAATGTGCAAGCTCATGGGCTATCAAGGCTGTCAATGATCTATCTCCAGCCAGAATGGTTGGCGTCGCAAAGGTCAGTCTTGGATTTTCCATTCCTCCAAAAGGGAAGCTTGCTGGAAGTACGATAACATCATATTGTTCCCATAGATATGGACCATACAATTCTTCCGCCGCTTCTAGCATTTTTTCCATATCAGCAAATTCATAAACTGCTTTGTCAACCATACTTGGCTCTGCATAAATACCAGTCCGCTTTCCAATAGGTTTAAAAACCAAATCTCCTATAGCCAATGCAATCAAATAAGGAGGAATTGCTTGGTTCATTACAAAATGATATACGCCGTTTTCATTTCTTGTTTGTGGGTTTTCAGCCGACATCACTGCCATCAAATCTTTAGGTACCTCTATTGTAGCATCATAAGTTACTCGGATACCAGGACTATCTTGACATGGAATCCAAGTCCTCGTTAAAATCGCTTGGCCTTGAGTGAATAGAAATGGTTTCTTTTTATCTGTCGTTTGGATTGGCTCCAACCAATCTACTGCCGAAGCTCCATCTGTGGTTGAATATTCAATGGTTACCAGTTTGGTATCTTTGTCAATGGGAACTGACAAAGAATTTCCTATGTGACTTTCTTCAGTTCCTATGCTGTGTTTTACTTCCTTTTCCGTAGACCCATTAGAAATTTTTACTGCTTGTATATTTAGGTTTTTGATGTCAAAAATAATGTGATCAGCACCTTGATTTTTTATTGTGTGTGTAACACTTCCGCTTAATTTTTTAGTGTCAAAATTTGCCTTGAGCATCAATGATAAATGTTTCGAAACGGCTTCTTCAGGTTTTGAAAAACTATGGTGATCAATCCCATGATGTTTGTGATCATGTGTATGCATGGATTTTGCTTTTGGTTTTTCTTGATTGCAAGAAAATAGAATGAAACAAGAGAGGATTAATGAAATTATTTTACCCATCGGCGTGTGAATTAAGTGTTGGATTTTAAGTGCATTTAAATGTAGTCGATTCTATGACGAAAGTTCTTTGAGTATATTTTTGGTTTGCTTCATCATCTGCTCGTCAATGTTTAGATGTGTAACCAATCGCACTTTCTGAGGCCCAAAAGCCGATGCAATAATGCCCTTGCTTTCGAGTTTTTTAACGAATTCAGCAGCGGTTATATTTTCATTCAAATTGAAAATTACAATATTGGTCATAACTGGTAAAACACTTTCTACATAACTACAACTCTCTAATATCTTTCCCAATTCTTTTGCCCGATCGTTGTCTATTTTTAAACGATCTACTTGATGATCTAAGGCATAATTACAAGCCGCAGCCAGAAATCCAGCTTGACGCATTCCTCCACCCATTGCTTTTCTGAATTTTCTAGCCCTAGCTATAAAGTCTTTCTTGCCAAGTAACAGAGAGCCTACCGGTGCACCCAACCCTTTAGACATACAAATAGATATGCTGTCAAATAGTTGTCCGATCTCATGTGTGCTTTCTTCTGTCTCTACCAGAACATTGAAAAGTCGTGCTCCATCTAAGTGCAATCTTAGATTTAAATCTGTACAAGCATCACGGATAGGAACTATTTCTTCTTTGGTATAATAGGTCCCTCCGCCAGTATTGCAAGAGTTTTCTATCACTACCAATTTAGAATTGGCAAGCCAGTCATAATTGGGATTCACCGATGCACGCACTTGGTCTGCAGTTATCTTACCATATTTTCCTTCAATGAGTTTGATTGCTATGCCGGAGTTATAGGCATAACCGCCGTTTTCGTATTTGTACACATGCGATAATTTGTCGCATATAAGCTCATCCATTGGATTAGTATGCGTTTTTATAGCGATCTGATTGGTCATTGTTCCTGAAGGGCAGAATAGTGCGTCCTCCATCCCAAACATATCGGCTACACGGCTTTGAAGCTCATTAACGCTGGGGTCTTGCTTGAATACATCGTCACCAACTTTTGCGTCCATCATGGCTTTTAACATGCCATCGGTGGGTGTAGTAACGGTGTCACTTATTAAATTGATCAATTATATGTGGATTGTGAAAAAAAATTAATTTCTTACATTTACCCAAATATAAAGATTGAATGTCAAATTCACAGGAATATTTTAAGTCTGCTGTATCAGTCGATAACGTCATTTTTGGCTTTGACGACTCAGATCTGAAGGTACTTTTGATCAAAAGGGGAGAAGAACCGTTTTTTGGCGAATGGGCACTGCCTGGAGATCTTGTTTATCCAAATGAGGACATAAATACAGCTGCAAATAGAATACTGTTTGACCTTACTGGGCTTAATAATGTCTATTTAGAACAAGTAATGACATTCGGAGAAGTGGATCGTCACCCCAAAGGACGCGTTATAACCATCAGCTATTTCTCTTTGATAAACATCAATAAAGTTAGTCCAAAAGCTTCTTCATTTGCCAATGAAATCAGTTGGAAAAATGTACGTGACATAGAATATTTGGCATTTGATCATTTCAAGATTATGACCAATTGTCTAAAAAGACTTCAGACCAACCTAAAGTTGAAACCAATTGGATTTGAGTTGCTTCCAGAAAACTTTACACTGACTGAATTACAGCAACTTTACGAAAGTGTACTAGGAAAAGAATTGGATAAGAGAAACTTCAGAAAGAAGATCAATAAAATGAAAATCATCAAAGATCTTAATATGTATCAGACTGGCGTTGCTCATCGTCCCGCTAGATTGTATTCCTTTGACAAAGAATCCTATCAACAGGCTCTCGAAGATGGCATTACTTTCGAGATTTAATTGCAATCGGATTAAAGGTTTATTCTGATTGATTTACAAAAACTTTGTTGATGCTTATGCCAACAGTTTTTGCTCTAAAGTAAGATTCTGACATCATTAAATATCCTTTGTAATCACTGATCTCACCCCATGAATTTTTGATAATGTAATAATTTGCTCCATTCTCATCCTTGGCAGTCCCAACCAAATGCATTAAATGATCATCTGTAGTTACATATGATTCAAATGCCTGCTGTCTATCTTTTTGGGTTACAATTTTTTCTTTGCACGGTTTGTCAAAACATGATTCTTTAAATTCAACAGGATTGATGGCCAATCCTCTTTTTGCAGAAAACCCCTTTTCACTTACATCTCCATCCCATATAACAGAATGGCCTTTTTCAATTGCCATATCAACCATTGCCTGAAGTCTATCGATATCAACATTGAGATAGGATCCATTTGAATAATTGTCAGGAATTTCTAAAATGAAACTTTCGTCAAATGGGTGATGCGTGAAACTTGTAACATGGGTATAAGCCTCAAGCTCCAAACCCAAATAGTTAGTATAAGATTCTGCATTAAAATTTTTCTCATCAAGAGAAAATGAATCTTCATAATCATTCATGTGTTCATCCAAAATACCATTGAAATCATCCTGCCAATTTGTAGGAATATCTCTAGCATCTATAATTGAATCTAAATAAGTTTTTAGCTCATCAAACAATAATTCGTGGTTGTGTTTTTTGGCCAATTTACCGGAGTAAGCACTTTCAGGAACCAGACCATTTCTTATTCCTGCATTGAGCATATCATGAGCAAGACTGCCTTCAGAAAAGTTTGCATTGCCTTGACGCAGAATATAGTTTCTTGCTTTATCTAAATATACGTCTCTTACAATATACATCTCTGACAAATCAATAGCTTGACCTTTTGTTCTGAGTACTTCAGATTCTAAAAATGAAATAGAAGCAAACGACCAGCATGTGCCAGTTTTATCTTGACTTTTGACTTCCGTATTGTCAACTTGCTGGATTATTTCAAAATCATATTGAGCTTTAGCAACATGATGAAATGCTAGAATCATAGATACAATCAATAGTGATTTCAATATTTCCATTTTAATACATCTTAAATTAATGCCACCAGATCTTAAGGGACGTAACGAAAATAGAGATTTCATGATTTATATGCTTATTTTATTGCAATTAAATTAATACTTGTCACATTGTTGGGTTCATTTAATTTATCTTTGTGATCCTATGGAATTAATCAGAAATTTTTGCGTTATCGCTCATATTGATCATGGTAAGTCAACCTTATCAGATCGTCTTCTTGAAGAAACAAAGACCATATCCGAAAGAGAGATGAAAGATCAGGCTTTGGATGATATGGATATTGAGAGAGAAAGAGGGATTACAATCAAGAGTCATGCTATACAGATGTACTATTCCCATGCAGATGGTAACAAGTATACGCTTAACTTAATAGACACTCCTGGTCACGTCGATTTTTCTTACGAAGTATCGAGATCAATCGCGGCATGCGAAGGAGCTTTATTATTGGTTGATGCAAGTCAAGGCATCCAAGCGCAGACAATTTCAAATCTTTATTTGGCACTTGAACACGATCTAGAAATCATACCTATTCTTAATAAGGTAGATATGGAGAGTGCAATGATAGAAGAAGTGTCTGATCAGATTATTGATTTGATTGGTTGTGATGTAAGTGAGATTATCCATGCTTCTGGTAAAACGGGAATCGGTATTACTGATATTTTGGATGGGATTGTAGCCAGAGTGCCTGCTCCCAAAGGAGATGTAAATGCTCCTCTTCAAGCTTTGATTTTTGATTCAGTTTTTAATCAATTTAGAGGTGTTGTAGCCTACTTCAGAATCTTGAACGGAACCATGAAAAAAGGTGAAGAAGTGAAGTTTGTCAATACCGATAAAAACTACGCAGCTGATGAGATTGGAATATTGCAAATTGGGCAAGTTCCTAAGAAAAAATTAGCTGCAGGAAACGTAGGGTATATCATTACTGGAATTAAAGAAAGTAGTGAAATAAAAGTAGGAGATACCATTACCTCTCAAGAGAATCCTTGTGAATCTGCTATTGATGGATTTGAGCATGTCAAGCCAATGGTTTTTGCTGGTCTTTACCCGATTGAAAATGAAGATTTTGAAGACCTGCGTGATAGCATGGAAAAACTACAATTGAATGATGCATCTTTGGTTTTTGAACCAGAATCGTCTATTGCCTTGGGGTTTGGATTTAGATGTGGGTTTTTAGGTATGTTACACCTAGAAATCATTCAAGAAAGACTGTCTAGAGAGTTTGATCAAGAGGTGATAACCACTATTCCTAACGTATCTTATTATGCCTATACTAAGAAGGGGGAAAAGCTGTTAATCAATACACCCAATGACCTTCCCGATCCTACGATATTGGACAAAGTTGAAGAGCCGTATATCAAGGCACAAATCATTACAAAGCCTGAGTTTATTGGTACTATCATGAAACTTTGCATGGACAAAAGAGGAATCATGACCAAGCAAACGTATTTGACAGAGACGAGGGTAGAGATGACCTTTGAGATGCCTTTGGCAGAGATCGTTTTTGATTTTTATGATAGACTTAAGTCCGTAACAAAAGGATACGCTTCTTTTGATTACGCGATGATTGAATTCAGAGCATCTGATCTTGTTAAATTGGATATCAGATTGAATAGTGAACCGGTCGATGCATTGTCCTCATTGGTTCATAGAGAAAAAGCTGCTTCCTTCGGTAGAAGGATTTGTAAAAAGCTTAGAGAATTATTGCCTCGCCAACAATTTATGATTGCCATACAAGCATCAATCGGAGCAAAAATAATTGCGAGAGAAACCATTTCAGCTTTGAGAAAAGACGTTACTGCCAAGTGTTATGGTGGTGATATTACAAGAAAAAGAAAGCTTCTTGAAAAGCAGAAAAAAGGGAAGAAAAAGATGAGACAAATTGGAACGGTTCAAGTACCCCAAAAAACATTCTTGGAAGTACTTAAAATTACTGAATAACGCTTATGTTAGTCTTGTAATAAAATGAAGCTGTAGTCCAAAATGAACCAGATTGGATCACCAGTTTCCTTGTCAATATTTTCAAGGTAAACATCAATATCTACCGTTTCCGATTCTTCTTTTTCAGTACTGTCAAAAACCACTTTTAAAACACCAGTTTCTCCAGGAGCTATTGGCTTTCTTGGATATCTAATCGTTGTACATTCGCAAGATGAAACTAAACTTATTTTGATGTCTTCATTTCCAGTATTCTCGAAGGCGTATTCCATTTCTCGTGTATCACCTCGTTTGACTTCTCCTAAGCTGATGTGTTTTTTATCAAAGCTCATCAAGGGCTTTTTTTCGCTCGTAGGCAAATGTTGTTGCGCTGTGATCGAAGTAGAAAATACAAATGCTAAAACTAAAGTTGTAAAAAATACCTTCATGATGTTATTGTGTACTGCAAATATCAACGATTTATGCAGATGAAATTATTAAAGAGACGTTAAATATTATTGATTTTGTTCGATTAATCTGTCGACCAATTGAGGCACGCCAATAGTTGCAGGTTCTTTGATTACTTCTAGTCTATCTGATAGAGCATGTAGTTCGTGATTTAAAGCTGGTTTGGGATCAATGTAGTATACCTGTGCACTATTAGGAAGGTAAGATACCAACGCTGCTGCTGGATATACCTGCATTGAAGTACCAATAACAAGGCATATAGAACAGTTTAACAACTCATTGATGGCTGCACTCAACATAGGAACTTGCTCTCCAAACCAAACAATATGTGGCCTTAATTGATGACCATCATCACAGTAATCCCCCAACATTAGGTCTTTTTCCCACTGATATACCAAATGATGAGAAACGGTGCTGCGAACTTTATTGAGTTCGCCGTGTAGATGAATGACATTTGTACTGCCTGCCCTTTCATGAAGATTATCTACATTTTGAGTGATTACAACCGTTTTGAATTGATTTTCTAGTCTAACAAGGTCAATATGCCCTTTATTTGGTTTAACAGTTTGCAATTGGGCTCTTCTTTGATTGTAAAAATCTAAAACAAGCTCTTTGTTTTGTTGCCAACCTTGCGGTGAAGCAACCTCCATAACATCATGCCCTTCCCACAAACCATCCGCATCTCTAAATGTCTTTATTCCGCTTTCTGCACTGATGCCAGCACCGGTTAAAATACAAATTTTCTTCATAAGTTAAGATTGTGACAGTTTGATGATTCGACTTTAAAATTAGAGGAAAACCCTTATATTTGGGATCATCTATTCTATTTAACTTCACAAAGTGTTTATATGTTACTTAATTTTTTAAAGATTAAGTATTAGCACAGTTTTTGTACCTTTAATTTATATAAACCGTTGAAAATCAGTAAGTTCTGATAGTCAACCAATTATATATTATTACTAGTATTAATATAATAATTAATTAACCTAACCTGAGTATATGTCATACAAAAAGATATTAGTCTTTTGTATTGCTTTTACCACATTTATGAGTGTTGGAAAAGCGCAAGACTTGCATTATTCACAGTTTTATAATGCACCACTGGTCGTAAATCCCGCCTTGACAGGTATTTTTAAAGGGGATAAGAGGGTTTCTGTTTCATTGAGAGACCAATGGAGGTCTGTACCAGTGCCATGGTTTACCTTTACATTAGGATATGATCAAAAAGTTTACTTAGACAAAAGAGATGATTTGTTTCTTGGTCTTGGTGGGTTTTTTAATTACGACCAGCAAGGAGATTCAAAATTGAACTTAGGAAGTATCAATTTGAGTGGATCAATTACCAAGATAATTACTCCCAAACACCTTATCACTGGAGGCCTTACGCTAGGATATTCCAACAAAGGATTCAATCCAGATGCATTGGTTTGGGATTCTCAATTCCAAAACGGGGTGTTTAACATTCAGAATGCGACAGGCGAACCTACTGATATTGGAAGATTGGGATACATTGAAACTGCACTAGGTTTTAATTATAGATACCAGAAATCATCTAGAACCAAAATGGATATAGGTGTAGGTGCATGGCACTTAACAACACCCGCCGATGAATTTTACGGTAGAGGAAATGCTCAAGAGCTACCAATTAGACTTTCGGTTTACGGAATTGGATCTGCCAAACTTACAGATGATTTAGATATTGAATTGGATCTGATGGTTCAAGATCAAGGAACATACACAGAAATAATATTTGGCACTTACCTTGATATCTACTTAGACAAGGATAGAGGCCAGGAAAAGAACTTACATATTGGAGCAGGCTGGAGAACTTCAAGAGCTTTGTATCCAAAGATTGCACTTGAATGGCAAAAGCGATATTTCGTTGCTGTAAGCTATGATATAGATTTTTCAGAATTTAATCAACATACAAATTTAAGAGGTGGACCTGAAATTCATTTCAATTACTTAATCACAGATGTTAAGCCGTTGAAACCATTGAAAGTTTGCCCTATTTATTAAGTTATCTTGATGTCCCAACCATGAACTTGAGAATTTTAAATACATTATTGTTGCTTTTGGGTGTCTGCGTAAGCCTTACAGGCCAGACCAAGAAAGCATTTCTGGAAGCAGCAGAAATTGCTATTTCTGATAAAGACTTCCATACTGCTACGCAGTATTTCAAAGAAGCACTGGAGTTTGATACTACAGATGTTTATACGTTGAACAAATCTGCGGATGCTGCAAGACAATTCAATGCCTATACATATGCTGCCACCAACTATGAAAAAGTGTTAGAGTTAGATGCGATTGGTGAGTATCCTATGTCTTCATTTTACCTTGCTGAAATGTATCAAAAATTGGGACGATACGATGATGCCATTATGCAGTACGAACTTTATCTATCTGAAAATAACGGGGATGATGAATATTATACACTAAAATCTGGAAAAGAAATTGAAGCTTGTAAGTGGGCGCTAGAAGAAAAAGATAATGATCTAGATTACATAAAAGTAACAAACGCAGGTGGAGAGATAAATACTGAGTATTCTGAATTCGGTGCACAAAAAGTAGATGAAAATCTATATTATTCTTCTCTTAGATTTGAGAATCAAAATGAAGACGACACTTCAAACAAAAGAATAAGTAAACTATTAAAGTCAGAAACTGACGGCATTAACGGAATTCTAGAAGGCGACATAAATAATACCTCTCAGCTGGTTGCGCATACCGCAATCAATATGAATCGCACAAGAATTTACTACACGGTTTGTGACTATGTAAATTCATATGATATTCGATGTGATCTTTATTATAGATCAATCGATGATGATGGTAATTTTGGATCTGCACAAAGACTTCCTGCTCCAATTAACGCTGACGGAGCTACCAATACACAACCACATGTAGCCTATGATAAGAATGCAGGTAGAGAAGTTTTGTTCTTTGTTTCAGATAGAGAAACTGGTAAAGGAAAACTTGATATCTGGTATTCAGTGATTGAATCTGATACCGACTTTTCTGACCCTAGAAATTTAACTGAAGTAAATACAGCTGAAGATGAAATTTCTCCTTTTTACCACTCTGATAGTAATTCACTTTATTTCAGTTCAAACGGAAGATTAGGTTTTGGCGGATATGATGTTTTTAGAACCGATTATAGTCAAGACTCTGAGGAGTTTGTGAACATAACCAACATGGGCTCGCCGGTAAATACAAGCTATCATGATCTTTATTATTCTTTAAACCCAGAAGGAGATGAAGGATATATGTCGTCAAACAGAGTTGGTTCTCAATACTTGGAGGATCAAGTGGAAGCTTGTTGCTACGATATTTATAAAGTTGATATTGAAGAATTTGATGTTATTTTCAATGCATTAACATTCAATAAAACAACAGGTGATTCCTTGATATTGACAACAGTAAGAGTAATTGATGCAGCAACAAATGAAGAAGTTGAAAGAATTACCAATCCTGATGATAATGACCACATATTTACCTTGCCTTCTGGAAGAGATTATATAGTGATTGCAGAAAGACAAGGGTTCAGTTCTGATACAGTATCATTGACAACCAAGAATGTAAGAAGAGATGAAGAGATCATCAAGAAGTTATATTTAGAACAAGAAATTACAATTCTTGAAGTTTATACTTTCGACAAATTAGATAAATCAGATTTGACAGGTGTAACCATTATTCTTGAAAACTTAGATGATCCATCAAAGAATGACGTGATCAGGTTTAATGAACTTACTAACGACTTCAACTTTGAGTTAGATCCATGCACCAAGTATAGAATCACCGCCTTCAAAGATGGTTTTGAGTCTCAAACATTTGAAGTTGATACATGTGATCCTGAAAACCAAGGAACAATCAGAAGAGATTTATTCATGGGTAAACCAGATTTAAATATCTACTTGCCTGTGACACTTTATTTTGATAATGACTATCCAGATCCGAGGTCTAGAAATATGTATACGATCAGTAATTATTCTGAAACATATTTCCCTTACTATGCCAAGAAAGAGGAGTTTAAAACGAAAGGAGGATCTGAAGAGCTTGAACTATTTTTTGAGAATAGGGTGAAGGGAGAATATGACAAGATGCAGCTGTTTTTGGATAAGTTGTACGAGAGACTAAGAAATGGGGAGGCATTTGAAGTAGCTATTAAAGGTTACGCAAGTCCAAAGTCTACCAATAAATACAACTTGGCTCTGGGTCAACGAAGAGTATATAGTTTACTGAACGAAATGAGAGATTTTGCCAATGGTGCATTTGATCAATATCTCAATAATGGCTCATTAGTACTTACTGATGTTTCATATGGAGAGGAACTTGCACCAAAAGGTATAAGCGATAGTAATTCCAATACAAAGAAATCCATCTATAGTGTTGAAGCTTCTCAGGAGCGTCGTGCACAAATAGTAAGTGTTAGGAAATTAAATTAAAAGAATTAAGCATTTTAATATGACGCCTAAGGCTCTAAAAAATCTGTTGTTATCATTGACTGTTGTCTGCTTTGGATTCAATCTAACTGCACAGTGTGATAGCGAAAATGTAAATTCACAATTACTTATCAGTTTTGATAATTGTGTTTCCAATACAACGAATGGAACCAACGAGGACTATTCTGAATTTACTGCTACAACTCAAAATGGAGGTGTATGTAATAATCTTTCACTCGCTGGTGGATTCCTTTATAGGAACAATCCAACTGTGAATACCCATTCTTGTACTCCTGGTATCAATGATACTCCAGGAATGTGTATTGGGTATGATACAAGTTGTGATTACACACCAGGCGCAGACGAAGCGGTTAGATTTGATGTTGTTGTTCAACCAGCAAATGGTTCGACAACACTTTCATCTCTTTCATTTTATGAATTATCTCCTCAAGCATTCCAGTTTTTAGGTGGTAATAATGGATTGAACAATAGACCTCTCTTCTATGCTGTAAGGGTCTTGGTTGGTGGTCAGGAAGTATTCCATGAATTTGATATTCCTACAACGGAAGAATGGAGTTTAGAAAATTTTGATTTTTCTAGCAATCCAGCTTTTACTGTTTCAAGTCAAACGACTTTCAATTTTGAATTGACTGCCTATTGTGCAGATTATGTTGGAGGAGCAGTTTCAATTTGGGATTTGGATGAGCTAGCTGTAAATACAACATGTTCTTCTTCTACCATAGATCTAAATGCAGACATTGACATAGCAGGTGGTCAGACTAATACATCATGTAATGGAACAACATTT
This sequence comes from uncultured Saprospiraceae bacterium, assembly GCA_937950315.1. GTDB lineage: Bacteria > Bacteroidota > Bacteroidia > Chitinophagales > Saprospiraceae > JAHDBF01. The sequence continues at coordinate 29,487 of CALFDU010000021.1, forward strand.
AATTTTGTAACTGGAGCAAATCCAGCAGGTGCTGTTTGCACATGGTATTTCGATTGGCCAAGCACAGATCCTTCAACGGTTGTTGTGGGAACTAATCCAATCTATACATTCCCAGTAGAAGGAATTTATACGGTCAGAAAAGAAGTAAGTTTTGGAGATTGTTTCGAAGCTTCTGAATTAACGGTTTCGGCCTTCAATAATGGAGTAGTAGGAAACGGAATTAATGGAACAACCGATGGTTTTGATGTGGATGTTACTGGTTGTAGCGGTTCAACCGTTAATTTAAACTTGGTCAGTACCGCAGTTGATTTGAATGCAGGATTTGATGTAAATAGTTGGAATTGGACAATTACTATAAATGGTGTCGCTCAAGCAGCTACAGGACCTACAGTAGCATTGACTCTGAATAATACAGACAATGTTTCAGTTTCACTTTTAGCTTCTAGTACATCTGGATGTCAGAATACTTTTACTGAAAACTTTAATGTAAGTGACTTATTCCCGACGAGTTCATTTGTTGCAACAATCCTAGAATGTACGGCAAATGGATTTTTGCTTTCAATCGCTGATAACACCAACCTAACCGGTTTTACCTTGGACAGTTATTCATGGGAATTGATAGTTGACGGGCAAGCAGTAAATCCAGGAAACGTTCCTAGTTTTACGATAGAAACTATGAGTGAAATAGTTTCAATATCACATGGTGTAAACTTTACAAATGGTTGTACTGCCAATTCAATAAGTCAGAGTTTAAATGTTCAAGACTTGGTGCCAACTTTTACCATTTCTATTGTAGATGATGGTATGGGAGGAGGACCTGACGATTGTGGAGAACAAATAATTGAAGTAAACGCAACAGGAGGTTCTATCAATGGAAATATTACATCTGTTGATTGGGTAGTTACTGTAGGAGGTCAAACTTTTAACTTTACAGGAAATCCAATTGACTTGCAAGGAATCATCACAGAAGCTGCAGTGGTTACTGCAACTATAAATTATGATAATGGATGTAGCTTCACCGCTTCACAATCATTTATTCCAGATAATTTCACAGGTGGTGGAGGAAATCTTGATGTAACATTCAATGGCAATCCAGTGATCGATTGTGAAAACGATGTAACACCGGTTCTATTGAATCCAAATCCAAATTATACATATACATGGAGTCCTACTACAGGATTGACCTTTACTGATATGGTCAATTTTTCTGACCCAGTAGTCTCAGTAACAGAAACAACTGTGTACAATGTAACCGTGACTGATGGAGCATGTGTATTGAACACATCTATTACAGTTATACCAGAATCAGAGGCAGCACCAGTCATTGGTGTGGATGGCGATGGTCAAAATGGTAATGAGTTTTGTTCAGGAGTGGTTTCAGTATTTATTGTTGACCCAATACCAGGTGTTCAATACGAATGGGCATGTGGTTCTGACTTTACGACCATCGTAGGAACAGGAACAACATTGGTATACGATGCTGGCCCGTTCACAACAAAAGAAATGTGTGCAAGAATCGCAGGAGCAAATGCTGCTTGTGATATTTTTGCCTGTGCGACTGTTATCAACAACAGTGATATACTGCAACCAGAATTTAATGGGAATCCGATAATTGATTGTAACGGTGATGTTACACCAGTATTGCTAAATGGTAATCCTAATTTTAACTATCAGTGGGATCCAACCACTGGGTTGACGTTTACTGATATGGTGAACTTTTCAGATCCAACTGTATCTGTTACTGAAGTAACTACATACAGTGTTACTGTTACGGATGGTGATTGTTCTTTTGAAGATATGGTTATTGTAATTCCAGAAGATTTAGCCATTCCTGAATTAGATCTACTTGGTTTAGGAGTAAATGAGGATATATTTTGTAATGGACTTATAGAAATAGACATTATAAATCCTATTCCTGGAGTTGAATATGAATGGACTTGTGGTACTGATGTTATTGGTACAGGAACAAGCTTATCCTATGATGCAGGAGTGTTTGGAGAAAAAGAGATTTGTGCCCAAATAGCAACAACTGCTGATTGTGATATTTCATCTTGCGTTACGGTGTTTGATGGTCAACCTGATCTTACTTACGAGAATCCAATCACAATGTGTCCAGGAGATACTATCCAATATGAAATCATTAATAACACAAACGATGATATTGTAATCGTTTTTGAAGACGATGAACATATTGTTGAATTTGATGAAAATGGACTTCCAGTAATTGGAGTTGGTGAAAATGAAGATGAATTTGGTATTCCATTTACAGTTACCAATGAGTTCTGCACTTTGGTTGATACATTGATAGTATTACCAGGAATGAATGAAGACTTGAGCTTTACATGGGAACTTGAAGAATGTGGAGGCTTTACACTTTGCTTTGAAGCAGGAAATATTGATCCAGACAATGGAGTTCCGTTCTGGGATTTCGGAGATGAATCAACAGATGCTGATACTTCTAATGTGTTTAGTCCATGTTATACATATCCTGACCTTGGATTCTATGATGTTACTCTGATGGATTTTTCAGATTTATGTCCGGGCATTGAAGTTACGATGGAGGTAGAGGTTTCTGCTGAACCTACAGTAACAATAGAATCAGATACAATTAACTTTGAAGAAAATCCAGTGATTGTAACAGCAACAACTTCAGAAGATCCTGAAGACATTGTTTGGTGTGATATGAATGGAGATTCAATTGGTTCTGGACCAATGATCACTTATACAGCTGATTCTTTGGATTTCTTAAGTGCGAAAATCATGGACCAGTTTGGATGTTCAGATACAGCAACGGTTGTGTTAATCATGGGAGGACCATTCACTGATATAGAAGGAATAGTGGGGCCTGAGACTGCTGTCTGTGCCAATGATACATTCCAATTAGATTTAATTGTAGAAAACCCAGGAGACTATACATATAGTTGGGGACCTTCTGAATGTGTTGTAAGTGGCGGAGAAACTCCATCAGTACTTGCAACGATTCAAGAAGCGGATAAAGAATTTGAGGTAGTTGTAACACATATTGCTTCTATGACAGATTCTATTTACACATTTGGCGTTACAGTAAGTAATGTGGATGTAGTTCTAGAATGTGATTTCGAAGATGGCATCATTAACTGGGGTAGTGAAGGAACAATCTCGGTTACGAGTCCAGAAGGAACATATGTATGGAGTAATGGTGAAACTGGTTCAAGTATAACAGTGAGTCCAACTGAAGATACAGAGTATTCAGTGACTGTAACAGATGAAAATGGCTGTACTGGAGTAGCCTCTAAGATGGTAACAGTAAATCCTGTAAACTGCTCAGAAGAGGGTGTGTTTATCCCTAATGCATTTTCACCTAATGGAGATGGAGCAAATGATCTCTTTAGATTAAGAAGTGATGATTGGGTTGAATCTATAGAGGTATTTATCGTTTACAATAGATGGGGCGAAGAAATATACAATGCAAATGGTGATGTAGATGGAGCATGGGACGGAACCTTCGATGGTGAAGCTTTGGCACCAGATGCTTTTGCTTATTGTATTAGAGGAGTATGTATTGATGGTCAAGAATTTTCAAGAGTTGGAAACGTGACCCTAGTCAAATAATACAAGATAATTCAAACATAAAAAAAGCCTTACTGCAAAACAGTAAGGCTTTTTTTGTGCTAGGCTTCTGACTTTTTCTTCTTGTATTGTTCAGTCATATCCATCGATACGGAATGTGGAACGATTGAAATAAAAGTTTTTTGGTCTAGTTGTAAACTGATCGAACTAGGATCTATCTTGTTTACTTTGCCAATTATTCCACTTGAAGTAACAACTTCATCACCTTTCTTTAAGTCAGTAACAAACTGATCTTGCAATTTTTGCCTTTTGGCTTGAGGTCTGATGAAAAAGAAAAACACCACTGAAAGCATTGCTGCTATAAAGAAAAAATTTCCAAATACCGGATCCATTTGTAGATATATTAGATTGATCATTTAAACGATTAACGGTGTAAATATAACAAAGAACTTAAAAGCTCTTCATTAGTTATGTATGTTTGTAGGGCATTACTATGAATTCAATCAATAAGATATACATAACAGGTTACATGGGCTCAGGTAAGAGCTATTTGGCGCATTATTTGGGTAAGGTGATTGATTTTGCTGTGGTTGAATTGGACAACCGCATAGAGAAGAATATGGGCTGCTCAATTGATGAGATTTTTAAGATTCATGGTGAAGAGTATTTTAGAAATCTAGAATATCTCGAAATTCAAAAAATCATTAATTCAGAAGAGAAGCAGATTGTTTCTTTGGGTGGGGGGACCTATTGTCAGGAAAAGCCACATAATTTGATAAACGAAAATGAAGATTCATTTTCCGTATATCTAAAATATGAGCCATTGTTTCTAAGAGATAGGCTGGAAAATGAAAAACAACATCGTCCCATCATCAGTTCAAAACAGAACCTTTTGGAGTTTATTGAACAACATTTAGATACTAGAAAGCATTTTTATAATCAGGCTGAGCTTATCATTTCAGATGAAACAGACGTTGAAAAAATGGTCAATCAAGTAATTTCTTATAAGGCTTATTTGGATCAAAAATTATCTACGATTTGATCTGGAAGCATGATCGGAGTTTTGTCATTTGAGGCAGAAACTGATCCACTTGTGATTTTCTCATAAGCTTCTTCTGTTGTCATTTTTGGAAAATATGATTTTAATAATCCAACCATCCCAGCTACAAAAGGAGTAGCCATGGATGTTCCGTTGAATTGTTTGTATTGATCGTTAGGGAAGGTTGATAAGATATCCACACCAGGAGCAGCGATACCCATGTCTAAATCTTCTACCGTATTAGAAAAGGATGCTAATTTCATGTTACGATCTATGGCAGCAACTGAAATAACCCCTTTGGTGTTTGCTGGAGAATAATTCTTAGCATTTCTAGATGAATTGCCGGCAGCTACAATCACTATTGAGCCTTTTTTATTGGCGTATTTCACTGCCGCACGATAAGCACGTTCTTTTTTCTCGGATGTTGCGCCTCCTAAAGAAAGCGAAATGACATCGGCTTTTAAGTCTGCAGCTTTTAAAATACCATCAATGATGGTTTCTTGAGTACCAAATCCATATTTATTAAGCACCTGGATACTCATAACCTTGATTTTAGCATTTGACGGAAGTATTGAAGCCACACCTTTATTATTATTACTTACTGCAGCTGCTATACCAGCACAATGTGTTCCGTGACCTTTTACATCTGTGTCGCTCTTCTTATTGCCACTTGAAACGTAAGCAGAAGCCAAGTCTTCATGCTTGCTATCAATGCCTGTATCGAGAATAGCTATTACCACATCGTGTTGCTTGGCATTCTTGCTTTTCAATTTTTCATGCATGTTTGACAAGTTGAATGATTTTATATGCCACTGTTGAGAGACATAAGGATCATTAAATTCATTTGGGCTGTTGGTCTCAGAAATTTTGGTTTCAATTAATTCAGGTACATCAACTCTTTGATTTTCTTCTACCCATTCAACCCCTTTGTTCGAACTAAGCTTTTTGACAAACTTGTATGGGTCAATGTTTTCTTTTAAATCAATCAAATAATATTCTTCCAGGTCTGTGTCATCTAAATCTTTCGGATGAAATGCCATTTCATGCTGGACTATGTATTCGCTATAGGCTTTGAGTATTTTTAGAGCCTTTTTTGAGTCTGTAAATTTCAACAGAATTTCAGGATGATCTTCAATTCCAGTCTTTTGAGAGTTAGAAACTTTCTGATTGGGGTGCATGAATAGAAATATTGAGCACAAGGGAAATATCAATAGCACCGCCCACTTTAAATGTTTAAATAACTGAAAAATGAAAAGTAAGCCAGAAAGAAGGATGAAATCGATGGAAAGATGCTTTATCCCTTCAGCATATGAAGCGGAATCCTCAAGTCCAAGCCAAAGAGAGCCGACGAGACTAAAAATAGCAGGTAATACGGCTATTTTCCATTGGGGTTTGATATACCAAATGCCAAAAAAAATAAAGCTGAGGCAAAGAAGAAACAAATGGTCCATAATGTTTGTCTATTTGTATGTGTAACATTAAAATAGGGGTTTTTAGTTCATTCTCTAGATTTACTTGCATTAAAGAAAATTATTATATTTTTACAGCTTAATTTAACGAAATGATACATAATTGTGTGATAGTTGGTTCAGGACCAGCAGGATATACAGCAGCAATATATGCTGCGAGAGCGAATATGGCACCAGTGCTATATACCGGCCATGAACCAGGTGGTCAATTAATGATAACAACGGATGTTGAGAACTTTCCAGGTTATCCAGATGGGATAATGGGACCAGAAATGATGGCTGATCTGCGTAAGCAAGCTGAAAGGTTTGATACCAAGATTGTAAGTGACATGATCACCAAAGTAGACTTTTCTGGTCCAGTGCATAAACTTTGGTCTGAATCAGGTGAGGAAATCCATGCTCATTCAGTAATCATATCTACTGGGGCAAGTGCTAAATGGTTGGGACTTGAGTCTGAGCAAAAGTTTATGAATATCGGAGTGAGCGCATGTGCCGTTTGTGATGGATTCTTTTTTAGAGGTATGGAAGTAGCTGTAGTGGGCGGAGGAGACTCTGCTGCAGAAGAAGCTAGCTACCTGTCCAAACTGTGTCCAAAGGTTCACTTGCTTGTAAGAAGAGATGAATTAAGAGCTTCTAAAATCATGCAAGAAAGAGTAATCAAGGCGGAGAATATTGAAATTCACTGGAATACTTCGACGCAAGAAATTTTTGGAACAGATGAAGGTGTTGAAGGAGTGAGAGTAATCAACAATATTACCAAGGAGACATCTGAGATTCCTGTAAAAGGATTTTTTGTTGCTATTGGTCACACACCTAATACGAAGATTTTTGATGATTGGTTGGATCAAGATGATACTGGATATTTAAAAGTAACACCAGGATCTACTTTAACGAATCGAGAAGGTGTGTTTGCATCTGGAGATGCTCAAGATAGAATTTATAGACAAGCAATTACTGCTGCCGGTACAGGTTGTATGGCAGCTTTGGATGCGGAAAGGTATTTAACTGAAAAAGGAATTATTTAAAATAAAATTATGTCTTCAAAATTTAGACCTGGCGTATTGCATGGTCAAGAGGTAACGGATCTTCTGAATTATGCCAACGAAAAGAACTTTGCTATACCAGCTGTAAATGTCGTTGGTTCTAACACAGTGAATGCTGCATTAGAATGCGCAAAAGAAGCCAATTCACCAATTATTATACAATTCTCAAATGGAGGAAGTACTTTCATGGCTGGGAAAAGCTTAAGCAATGAAGACCAAAAAGCCGCTATTATTGGTGGTATTTCAGGAGCATTGCACGTACATAATGTCGCTGAACATTATGGTGTTCCCGTTCTATTGCACACTGATCATTGCGCAAAGAAATTATTGCCTTGGATTGATGGCTTGATGGATGCAAGTAAGAAGCACCATCAACAACATGGCAAACCATTGTACAGCTCTCATATGTTGGATTTATCAGAAGAGCCAATCGAAGAGAATATAGAGATCTGTGAAAGATATCTAAAAGACATGGCTGAGCTAGGAATAACTTTGGAAATTGAATTAGGAATAACGGGTGGTGAAGAAGATGGTGTTGATAATACCGATATTGACAACGCCAAATTATATACACAACCAGAAGAGGTCTCATATGCGTATGAAAAGTTGAGTAAGATTTCTGATAAATTCACAGTAGCTGCTGCTTTTGGTAATGTACATGGTGTATATAAACCAGGGAATGTAGAATTGATGCCAATTATCTTGAAGAATTCTCAAGATTATGTGGCAAAGAAGTTTAATCTTGATTCTAACAATCCTATCAATTTTGTTTTTCACGGAGGATCTGGTTCTTCAAGAGAGGAAATCCGTGAAGCGATAGAGTACGGTGCAGTTAAAATGAATATCGATACGGACCTTCAGTGGGCATTCTGGACAGGGGTAAGAGATTACTATGTGCCCAAAACAGCCTATATGCAAACTCAAATTGGTAACCCTGATGGAGATGATGTTCCTAATAAGAAAAATTACGATCCGAGAAAATGGTTAAGAGAAGGGGAGAAGTCGTTTGTAAAAAGGCTCATGCGGGCTTATGAAGATTTAAACTGTTTGAATACGTTATAAAATAAAGAAAAGCCACAAAGAGATTTGTGGCTTTTTTTGTAATTGATTTTGAATGCTTTTTGATTTATTTAAATATTTTTTCAAGCTGGGATTTATCGCTTTTGGAGGGCCTGCAGCCCATGTTGCGATCATGGAAGATGATCTGGTGCAAAAAAAGAAGTGGCTTACCAGTCAAGAATTTCTGGATTATTTAGGCGCTACAAATTTAATTCCCGGTCCTAATTCCACAGAGATGACCATGCATGTTGGTTACCATAGGGGAGGTGTAGCAGGAGTTTTTGTTGCAGGTCTATCTTTTATTATTCCAGCAGTTATACTTACCGTTTTGGTTGCAGTGCTATTTGAAAAATATGGAGACATTGATTGGGTTGTACCAATCGTGAATGGAATCAAAGCTGCTGTTATCTCATTTATTTTTGCTGCAATATTTAAGCTGGGGAAGAAAGCAATTAAAGATACTTTTTTGCTAATAATAGGATTGGTTGCTCTGGTTCTTTGTGTTTTGGGCATCAATGAAATATTTGTGATTCTGGGAGCTGGTTTTGTTACGATGTTAATCAGAACGCAACTCATGAATAAGTATGCCAATAGCATGTTTATTTTGCCTTTGTATGGATTGATGGAAGTTGGTTTTAGTAATGGCAAACTGTTTTTAATATTTTTAAAAATCGGTGCTGTATTGTTTGGAAGTGGATATGTGTTGTTTGCTTATTTAGACGGTGAGCTTATTGCAAATTTGGGGTGGTTGACCCATCCGGATTTGGTTGAAGCGATTGCCGTAGGGCAGATTACGCCTGGTCCTGTACTCTCGACAGCTAGTTTTATTGGATATAAATTGGGCGGTTATGGAGGCGCTGTACTAGCAACTTTAGGAATCTTTTTGCCTTCATTTATTTATGTGATCATATTGCAAAATCTTCTCGACAAGATGAAGAAGTCAATATATTTGCAAACATTCCTAACTGGTGTTAATGTTGCGGCGGTTGCAGCAATGGCAGCAGTAAGTTTGGAAATGACACGGGCCATTGTGATTGATTGGAAGACAGGACTGATATGTGCACTGAGCTTCTTTGTTTATTTTTACTGGAAAGGGATCAATGCTTTATGGATCATATTGGGAGGAGCTGTGGCAGCCTTTGCCTTGACCTTTGTCAACCTATAACGATTCCTCTATGTTCAGCTAGTTTTATTTTCTCAGCTTGTAATTGCTTATATGCGATGAGTAGTTGGTTTATTTTTTCTTGATCATCTACCTCAAGCGCTTCTTGGATTTTCTTTTCTAAGGTTTCTAGAATTCTTTTTGCCTTTCTGTATTTGAATCGAGCAATGGCTTGGAATGCATCATCAATATAATTTTTGTCCGGACTTGGCTGGTTTACAAGATGAACTCCTTTGTCATCCCATGCTGCATAAGTGTGTGGAGTAGATATCAGATCAATGGCTATTTTTTGAATTTCCGGATTGCTATGGTTGGTGAAATGATCTGAAGAAATTGATTCCCCTTTTTCTTGCCTTTCTGTGGCTTCTATGATAATGTCTTTGTAGATTTTGTTATCAAAATATTCTATAACATCTACTATGCTGCTGTATATGTATTCTACAACAGTCATATTTCCTTCAGGATCTTTGATGATGTCATCCCCGTTTGTAATGATGATTCTTGCGAGATCTCTTTCTTGATAGATATCGCTACTTTCAAAAGTTCGTTGTTGTTTTTTAGGTCTGTCCTTTAGTTCTTTCTTTTCGTAGTAATTGTTTTCTTCCTGTTGTTCGTAATCAACATATTCTTCCGGCCAAGGTGTATCTATAGGATTGCCTAAAGGATCTCCCTGGTCGATGATATGATCTGAGGTTGGACGGGCACCATCTTGTCTTGGGCTAGATTGAAAACCACTATCAGAATCTCTTTGACTTTGACGTTCATCAAATCTCTTCTTTCGATTGATGGCATCTCTAATGATCTTATTGATTTCCTTATTTAAAATGTCCTCATGTGTACCTAGTAACCTACTTGCTTGCTGGATGTAGGTTGATCTCTTGATTCTATCTCTAATCTTTGCGATTGATTCAATGATCTCCCTTATTAAGGCAGACTTCTTGATTGGATCATCTTTGGCTTCTTCAAGGTAGAGATCTAACTTGAAGAGAATAAAGTCTTTAGAGTTTTCAGCAATGTATTCATTGAATTTTTCAAAGCCTACTCGTTTTACGAAAGAGTCAGGATCTTCTTTTTCAGGAAGTAGAGCAATTTTAGCGTTTAGATCTTCTTCTAGGGCGATATCCATTCCTCTCATGGCTGCTTTGATTCCTGCAGAATCACCATCGTAGAGTATCGTTAGGTTGGGAGAGAATCTTTTGATTAACCTTAATTGTTCTGAAGTCAAAGCTGTACCTGAACTAGCGACCACATTTTCTATTCCATTTTGATGTAGACTGATAACATCTGTGTATCCTTCAACCAGAATACAATTTTGCTCTTTACGAATTGCATTCTTTGCTTGGAACATCCCATACAATGTTTTTCTTTTGTTGTAAAGAGATGATTCTGGCGAGTTGAGATACTTAGGTGCTTTCTTATTTGTTTCTAGAATACGTCCTGCAAAGGCAATGGGTTTTCCTGTTAAGTTGTGAATGGTAAACATGACACGACCATTAAAAAAATCGTTTCCTTTTGCTGTGACAAGACCTAGTTCTCTTAGGAACTCTGATTTGTATTGCTTAGATTCAGCTTCTTTTAAAAAGCTCTTGCGATCTTTGGGAGCATATCCTAATCCAAATTTCTTGATCGTTGCCTCCCGATAACCCCGTTCTCTGAAGTAAGAAAGGCCAATACTTTTCCCTTCTTGTTCTTCTGTAAGCTGTTTGGAAAAGTATTCTTCGGCAAATTGATTGACAATCGTGAGACTATCTCTGTGTTTCTTTTCTTCTTCGTAATTTTCATTGTCGCCTTCTGTCTCTTCAAGTTGTATGTTGAATTTCTTGGCTAAATATCTTACCGATTCAACAAAGGTCATCTTTTCCAGTTCCATAAGGAATTGGATAGAGTTGCCTCCTTTGCTACAACCAAAACACTTGTAGATGCCTTTGGCAGGCGATACCATAAATGATGGCGTCTTTTCATCGTGAAATGGACAAAGACCCTTTCTGTTTGAACCCGAACGTTTCAGGTTTACAAACTCGCCAACGACTTCCTCGATGTGTGCATTGGCCAATACATCTTGTATGGATTTTTGAGATATCACAGCCTAAAAATAAAGAAAAGAATGGGGTGGTATTCGTTTAATTTTCACTTTCACATAAAAGTTTTCAACAAAAAAGGCCAGCTCAATGAGAACTGACCTTTAATATTGATTTATTTATTGTTTTATGATTCGTTTAAATGCATTTTCCTCGTTTTCTTGTAGTTCGATGAGGTATATGCCTGGATCCAGAAATTCTAAATTGATTGCATTGTCTGGTTGTTCTTGGCTTATTACCAATTTGCCTTGAGCATTAAAAACATTTATCTGATCTAAAGATCTAGGTGAATCAATAAAGATATCTTTTGTGAAAGGGTTAGGGTATACTCCAACCTGCTGTAAATAACTTTCTTTGATTGAAGTCTCAAAAGAAATGGTGTATGCTTGACTGATAAAAATACATCCATTCCCATCTACTACCGTTAAGGTGTAAATTCCTTCTGGAAGATTGCTGACTGCAGCTTCTGTGGAAATGACATTGCCTATATCATCTACCCACGAATAAGTGTAAGGAATAATACCTCCTTCGATTGTTATGTCAAGTGCACCATCTGCTGCTCCTTCCTGCGATAATGGAAAAACAATCTCGTTGCTAACAAAAATTTCTTCAGGCTCTATGAGAACAATAGAGTCAGTAATCATACAGCCGCTTTGTTCATCAACAACCGTAAAAAAGTAGGTACCTCCATCAAGATTTTCAAACAATCCATTTTCATAAATGATGGTAGAAGGGTTCTCCGGGTTTACTTCATAAAAACCATCATTAGATCCGAAGCAACTTGGATCTGTTGTTTCAATGGTGTAATTGATTTCTGTTTCAACTGTAATTGTCACCGTACATGAAGAGGTATTTCCGAATGCATCTTCTGCGATATAGGTAATTTCGTTTATCCCAAGTTCCAAAGCTTGTTGTCCGTCGATTGTTATAGTAGGTGTACCGCAATTATCAGTGACTATTGGAGTAGGAATCACAAATGAGTTACAATCATTGATAGTCATATCATCCAAGCAGAAAATGCTAGGAGCTATTGTATCTGAAAGTGTAAGTACAAAACTACCTGTGGTACTATTTCCAATTTCATCAGAGACATTGACGATTATGGTTGATTCTGTTTCTCCCAAATTGCAATCTGGAAATGGTGTAAGGAATTCAAATGTAACTTTTCCCCCACAGTTGTCAACAGAGCCATTATCATAGACAAATGGTTCAATCGCTCCAGTAGCTCCTATATTTGCCGTTGCATCAACAATATTTACTGTTGGAGGAATTATGTCAATATAATTAATTGGTACAATCTCAGTTATGCTGCAACCTTCCGCATCTATATATGATACAGGGAAGTCTCCGTTGTAGAAATTTTGCGGTGTGAAAACTTCAGTGTAGGGAGGTGTCCCGCCTGTAACGGTTGCATTGAATATTGGTTCATCTCCAGAGCATTCTGGTTGTATAAGGTCAAAAGAAACAGATAGATCATCGCAATCTACTGAATCGTCCATAATATTGAATGATACATCAATACTGCAATTATTAGAATCAGTAACAGTGTTTGTATAAATTCCAGGTAATATACCAGTCAACAATTGATCTGGATTGAAAGTCATCCCATTGATAGAATATGGTGCAACACCTCCAGTCATGGCGATGATTACAGAACCATCCGCATTGTTTGGACCTGATGCATTGTTTGTTGTAGCAGTAGCTTCTAGTTGCGTAGGATTGGCCGTCACAAATTCAACTGAACTAATGCAGCCATTGGCATCAGTAACATCGTAGAGGTAGGTGCCGGCTGATAGCAGGGTAGGCATACCTACTACAGGAACTCCCATCGAAGTTATTGTGTATGGCGATGTTCCGCCTGTTGCGGTAACAGTTAATGAATTAATCACGTCTCCAAAACATAATATATCATTACTTGGAGTAACTGCTAATGCCAGAACTTGAGGTTCTGAGATAACAAATGATTCAATAAACTCACACAAATCAATATCTGTAATTGTTACACTGTAGGTTCCGGCTACAAGGTTGGATATTGAAGTAGTAGTCTCGCCATTGCTCCAAAGAATGGATTCATAATCATTTGGATCATTGAAGATTAATTCAATAGACCCATTGTTGTCTCCATTGCAAAGTATTGAGGATGTATTAGAGGTAAACTCAAGGTTGTCACTTTGATCTATTGTGTAACTTGCAGATAAAATGCAATTATTTTCATCAAACACATCAACCGAATACGTTCCTGCTGTAAGATCTGTTATCAAATTTCCAGTTACTCCATTACTCCATTCTGCAGTTAGATTCCCAGTTCCTCCAGTTGTCGTAATTTGAATAGATCCAAGTTCATCACATAATGCATCTGTAATCACAACGTCAGTTATCTCAATGGCTGAAGGTTCTGATATTGAAATAATTTCTTCATATAGACAGAAGAAATTATCTTCAATGGTTACTGAATAATCTCCTGGAGATAGGTCAAAGATGCTAGTTCCAGTTTCTCCAGTACTCCAAGTTATTGAACTGTAATCTGAATCCGAATCAAATTCTAATTCAATGGACCCATTATCAAATCCGTTACACTCAATGTCAGATAATAGAACAACATAATTTAAATCAGTGGGGCCATCTACGAAGAATTCTTGTTCAAATGCACACATATTTTCATCTAAGATGAAAGCAGAATAAACTCCAGCTTGTAGATTTGAAATCGTTGTACCGGAATCTCCATTGTCCCAATCAACAAATAAATTTCCTGTTCCACCTTCTAGTGAAATGCTGATGCTTCCAAGGTCAATACAGGTTGCATCAACCACATTTGATGAAGTAAGAATAATTGGATCAGGTTGACCAATTTCAAAGTCAAAAGCAGCATCACAACCATTATCATCAGTAATTGTCAATAGATATGTTCCAGAATTCAAGTTAAAAATATCACTGGTTTCAGCCCCATTGCTCCATTCGTAGTCAAAGTCTCCAGTCCCGCCAGTCGCTGTTGTAAAAATCATTCCATCATCAAAACCAAAGCAGCTTGCATCTATCTCTTCAAAATCAATCGTGATTGGGTCTGGTTCAAAAATCGTTACATCTGTGCTTATGGTGGCTCCACTGTCATCAGTTACAATAAGCGTGTTCAATCCTTCTCCTAAGGAGAGAGCTGGGTTTGTATCTTCTCCATTTGACCAATCGTATTCATAAGGAGGAACTCCACCTGTTACTTCTACTAAAGCTGAACCGTCGTTGGCACCAAAACAGCTGATATCCTGTACTTCTAATACTTCTAATTCAAGATTGGCGATAGGAGCATCTATAAATCCAGAAACGTTGGTTAGTTTCATTCTATCACCACTATTGTTACCATTACCATTTGCAAGGATTGTGCTCGCATAAAACGTAATTTCTTCCATATCAGGACCTGCAGGTGAGGTCCATTCAACATCCCAAGTTACCGTAGAGTTGCCACCAAAATTGAGCGATGGACTGTGCTCAAAATAAGTACGTCCACCGGAAGGGGTAATCGTAGAACTTGAACCAGCGTTTGATAAGGTACCGACGTCATCGTCTGAACCATCAAGAACAACCATCTGGAAGCCTGCACGGGTTGGAGTACCACTTGTGAATTCAGAGGTAACAGTAATGGTATAGGTTGTATTGGGGTCAATAGAGCTAGGAACTCCAGAAATGTCTATTAAGCCATCGATGCTGCTACTCGGATTTCCGTGGCAGTCTGTACAGAATGTGTCACCAGGGGCTCCCGTTCTTCCATTAGGTGGATTTGATGAGATTGCCAAGCCAAATAGAAGGACTGCAATAATTAAAGCAGAATACTTTGTTTTCTTGTTGTACATATTACGTGTGTTTGCTTCTTAGATCTTCTAAAATTAAGACACACACGTGATTTAACGTAATAAAAAAGGGCTTTATATCTACTTAAATAATGAGTCAATAAAGGCTTGCTTGTTGAAAACTTGAAGGTGATCGATGCCTTCACCTACTCCAATATATTTAATAGGGATTTTAAATAGGTCTGAGATGCCCAGAACTACACCACCTTTCGCTGATCCATCTAGTTTGGTCAGAGCAATAGAACTTACATCTGTTGCCTTTGTAAAGTGTGTGGCTTGTTCAATTGCATTTTGCCCTGTTGTCGCATCTAGGACTAGCATAACTTCATGAGGAGCTCCTTGCATTTTCTTATTGATAGAGCCTTTTATTTTTGTAAGTTCTTCCATGAGATGAATCTTGGTATGTAGACGACCAGCAGTATCAATAATTACCACATCATAATTGCTATTTATTGCTTCTTGGGTTGCTTCATAGGCAACAGCTGCTGGATCAGCATGCATTCCTTTGTCAAAGAATCCGCATTCATTTCTTTCTGCCCATATTTTTAGCTGATCTACTGCGGCAGCTCTAAATGTATCTGCCGCACCCAATAGTACTCTCTTTCCTCTTTGTTTGTACTGATTGGCAAGTTTTCCGATGGTGGTTGTTTTCCCGACACCATTTACCCCTACAACAAGAAGGACAAAAGGTTTTTTACTTTCGTCAAATACAAAATCTTCAATATCTTCTGTATTATTTTCTGATAACAGATTGACAATCTCTTCCTTCAACATGGTGTTGAGTTGATCGGTATTGATGTACTTGTCTTTGGCTACTCTTGCTTCGAGTCTATCGATGATTTTGATGGTTGTATCCAGTCCTACATCTGCAGATATAAGAATCTGTTCGAGTTCATCTAAAAAACTTACATCAACGGAAGTTTTACCGGCAACTGCTTTTGCCAGTTTACCGAAGATGTTGGATTTTGTTTTTTCTAAACCTTTATCGAGGTCTTTTTCTTTGTCTTTGGAGAAAAATTTATCGAAGAATCCCATTATTTATCTTGCTTGGTATATGAATAAAAAAGGCTTTCTTAAAGTAAGAAAGCCTGTTACATTTTATAGATATATTGACTACTTGGAGTCAGCCATATATTCTTTTACTTTGTCTTTATGAATCATCACTTCTTTATAAGTGTATTTTCCAGTTTCTGGATTTTTTACACTTTTAATGATTTTAACGTAATCTCTACCTGATCCTGCGTTGGCAGCTCTTTGTCCAACTCTGGAGTTTTTCGATACTTTAGCCATGTTTATTTAATTTCTTTGTGAACAGTATGTTTACGTAGAACAGGATTGTATTTTTTCATCTCCATTCTATCTGGTGTATTCTTTCTATTTTTCTGTGTAACATATCTAGATGTTCCTGGCATACCTGAAGCTTTGTGTTCAGTGCACTCAAGAATGATTTGATTTCTGTTACCTTTTGATTTTTTAGCCATTACTATTGAACTTAACTAAGATTATAATTTGATACCAGTATCGATACCTTTCTTTTCACATTTTTGCAAGTAAGCATAAAGCCCCAACTTATTGATATTTCTTAATGCTGCTGAAGAAACCTTCAACGTAACCCATTCGTCTTTCTCCTGAATGTAAAACCTTTTTTTGTGAAGATTCGGTAAAAATCTACGCTTGGTCTTTCTATTCGAGTGAGAAACATTGTTTCCTGAAATAGGTCTTTTTCCTGTTAATTGACAAACTCTGCTCATTGTATCTTTATTTTAAGTGACTCCGGAAGGATTCGAACCCTCAACCTCCTGATCCGTAGTCAGGTATTCTATCCAGTTGAACTACGGAGCCTTACATATTAAACTTCATTAGGATATAAGGTCGATTCTTCTATAAATCTAGAATCAGTGTGCAAAGATATGATTATTATGCTTTTTATGAAAGAAAAGATCAAAGATTTCAGCTATTTAAACAATCTTTCCTTTCTCTATTCCTCAAATTGCTTCTAATTTGTATCAATAACATGCAAATCCATGGTATTTTAGCACTTTAATTGACTTTTTATTAACACGGCCACCAATTCTGATTGGCTAACTTTGATGAAAATCAATTGAATGAATAAGATTGTATTAATCCTCCTTCTCTCTTTGTTTAGTTTTACGATCTTTTCCCAATCAAACATAACTATTAAGGGTTCAGTTTCTGATACTCTTGGTAACCCACTTATCCAAGCTACTGTTCTATTACTGGAAAGACAAGACTCAACAATGGTTGACTATACTAGATGTGAGATGGATGGCAGTTTTAAATTTAAAGATGTCAGCAAAGGTGATTATGTAGTGAAATCGACCTATGTGGGTTTTCTTCCACTTATGATTGGAGCCAATACCATGTCTGGCGAGGATTTGGACTTAGGTCAAATCAAAATGACTGAGTTGGCCGAAGAATTGATGACTGTAGTTATCAAAGCCGCAAAGGCCCCTATTGTAATGAGGGGAGATACCATTGAATATGATGCATCAACTTTCAAAGTCCCGGAAGGATCTACGGTCGAAGATTTACTCCGTCGATTGCCTGGGATTGAAATAGAACAAGATGGATCCATATCCGCAGATGGAAAAGATGTTAATAAAGTAACCGTTGATGGTAAATCATTTTTTGGTTCTGATCCCAAAGCTGCTACCAAAAATTTGCCTGCGGAAGGAATATCAAAGGTTCAAGTTTTCGATACAGAAACATCTGAAGAAGAAGTTACAGGAATTAAATCTGCGGATTCTGACAAAACAATGAACCTTGAATTGAAGGAAGAATTTAAAAAAGGTGGATTTGGTAAAGTCATTGCCGCTGCTGGAACACAAAATCGAACAGCCTTAAATGGACCCCGAGCAGAGTTAAAGGGAAACTTTAATAAGTTTAATGATAAGATACAATTTAGTATAGTCGGGGTAGGAAATAATACCGGACGTAATGGATTGTCATGGGATGATTATCGTGATTTTATGGGGTCTCAAGCTTTTAATTTTGGCGATGATCTAGAATTTGGTTTTGGTGGAGGAGGACGTGGTTACTTCACTTTTGGTGGGGGAGATAGCGGAATTGAATCTAGTATACAATCATTGTTTTTTAATGGTGGAAACTCAGGCGGAATTCCCTTAAACTATAATGCAGGAGCTAGCTTTAACTATGAGCATAAAAAAACAAAGTTTAGTTCTGTATATTACTATAACCAGCAAGGACTTGTCAAAGAAACCCAAATGGATCAATCTAGGTTCTATGATGATTTTACCTCTGTAGAACAAGGACTTGAAACCAATGACTCAAATTTTCAAGGTCATAGGATGGAGTTATCATTTGAGCAAGAGATTGATACTTTACATTCCTTTAAAGTTACTGCCAATGGCGCATTTATTGACCAGACTGTAGGACAAGTAGAATCTGCCAATTTGTTTAGAAATAATGTTCTTAATAGCCAATCTTCTTTCGATAATCAGTCAGACAAAGAAGGTTATCTAGGTAATGCAACTTTTCTTTTTAGAAAAAAGTTTAAGAAGAAAGGAAGAAGAGCTGGAATTAATTTCTCGTATTTAAAATCCGAGTTAGATACTGACGAAAACCAAGTATCGGATAGCTATTTTGTAGCAAACGATAGTACTGCAATTTTTAACTATTTGAATGAAGACATGGCTACCAAGGATTTGTTTAAGGCCAATGCAGTGTATGTAGAACCACTTGGTAAAAAATTCTTTTGGCAGAGTTTCTATAATTATAGTAACAGGCAGGAAACTGGTGATCGAATTGTCCTTGAGTCAGAAGAATTAGATGGTTTCCTTTCTCGAAATTTTAACAATACAATTTTATTAAATAGAGTAGGTTCATCTTTGAGATACTCTCACGATGGTTATAACTTGACGGCTGGTTTGGCTCACCAAAATTATGACTTGCAAGGGGATTTTGTGTCAGAAAACGCGTTACTTAAAGGTGTTGTGGACAAGCAGTTCGACAATTGGTTGCCATATTTCAATGTTGATATTTCCCCGCAAAGGAATACTTATTTGTCAGCAGGATATACAAGACAAGCTGTAGAACCAAATATTGCTGATTTACAGCCGATTGTTGATACGAGGAATCCATTTTATATACGAGAAGGCAATTTAAATTTGACACCTGAGCTTTCAAATATATATTCTATAAGCGGTAATCATAATTGGCCTTTAGAAGCAATCAGAGTTTCTTTGAACTTGAGTTATTCAGAATATGATTCGCAATTTTCTACAGAAGAAACTGTCGATGAAAATTTGGTTACATTTCTAAGACCAATAAATGTTGAAGGGGGAGAAGAAAGAAGTGTTTGGAGTAGTTTTAGTTTTCCTATTATTAAGAACAAACTTACTGTGAGAACAAATTTTAGTTACGACTTAGGTAAAAGACCATCTCTTGTTAATAAAGTAGAAAATATTACAACTCGTCAAACTTATAATCCTTCGATAAGGGTAAGCTATACGCCGAGTACAGAGTTCTCAATAAACGGAAGTGCAAGATTGCGGATTACAGATACAGAATATGATATTAATGTATCTCAAAATCAAAGAATTATCAATAACAACTATTCTTTGACCATGAACTCCAAACTATTCGCTAAGATATATAGCAATGCTTCCTTTAGTTATAATGTGAATGTCAATGAACGTTTTAATTTTGAAGAAAATGTGCCTTTATTAAATGCATCATTGTACAGGCATTTTCTCCCTGATAATAAATTAGAAGTAAGAGTCTCGGTGTATGATTTGTTAGGTCGTAGCCAAAATATTTCTCAAAGCACTTTTGGTAACTCAGTATTTTTTTCCACCTCTGATGTGATCGGACGATATTTTATGCTGTCATTGAGTTATAATATTCGAGGGATGAAGGGTGGAATTGAAAAAAGTAGATGGTGGTAAAATTTTGTAAAATGAAAAAATTTCTAGTAGCAATAATATTTTTAAGTATCAGCCTATCAACATTTGCGCAAAGCTTAAATGGTGTAATCGTATACAATCGAAAGGTCAATTACGTGTCGATTATGACTAGGCTTCCGTTTTTGACTTCGGAAGAAATAGATCGAGTCAAACTCACCTGGGGTAATAATTCTGATAATAAGGGAACTAATTATGTTTATTTTTTTAATGAAGCACAATCTCTTTATACGCAGAGTGAAGAAGAAAATGAAGGAGGCTATTCCTGGTCTGAAGAAAAGTATGTTTTGCAAAGAGATCATAAAAAGAAGACAGTTAATGACTGGAGGGAGGTCTTGGGTAAACGTTATTTGGTTGAAGATGATTTGCCTAAGTATAAATGGAAAATATTGAATGAGATTAAGGAGATTGAGGGTTATCTCTGTATGAAAGCTGAAACCTATGATCCTGTAAAAGATCAAACCATTCATGCTTGGTTTTCAGATGGAATTATATTTTCTGGCGGACCTGAAGGTTTTGCTGGGTTGCCAGGGATGATTTTAGAACTAAACATCAATGATGGAGACGTGGTTGTTACCGCAACCGATATAAAATTGACGCCTGATAAAGTTGACATTCCTTTACCTAAAAAGATGAAAGGAAAGTCAATAGATATTCAGGGATTTGATAGTATCATAAGTATGTTTATTGCTGAATCGATAGCTGCCGAACGAAACCCTTACTGGAGAATTAGATATTAAATATGGAATTAAGAATGGTTTTCAATACCTTAAGGGAATGAAAAATCGTAGAGCTTTTATAAAAACTGCAAGCATTTTTGGTATTGCAATGCCCTTGGCCTCATGTCACTCAAATTCAAATACCAACAATCAAAAATCGCAGGAAGGTGTTAAGCCAATTATTATATCTACTTGGGAACATGGTTTGGATGCAAATAAAGTAGGATTCGAAATTTTGAAAAATGGCGGTTCGGCAATCGACGCTGTTGAGAAAGGAGTTGTAGTTGTAGAAAACGATCCCACCAATCAGACTGTAGGAATTGGCGGATTTCCTGATAGAGATGGTAATGTAACGCTGGATGCATGCATTATGAAAGGTGACGGAGGTTGCGGTTCTGTGGCATTTCTACAAGAAATAAAAAATCCAATTTCAGTAGCCAGAAAAGTCATGGAAGAAACTCCACATATTATGCTGGTTGGATCTGGAGCAAAGAAATTTGCTTTAGAGCAAGGATTCAAAACAGAAAATTTATTGACAGAGCAGACCAAGAAAGACTATCTAGAATGGTTAGAAACGGAGAACTACAGTCCTGAGATTAATATTGAAAATCATGATACAATTAGCACATTGGCGCTTGACGCAAATGGTAAAATTGCAGGTGCGTGTACAACAAGTGGAGCAGCTTGGAAAATGCATGGAAGAGTAGGAGATAGTCCATTGATAGGAGCAGGTTTATTTGTAGATGAAGAAGCTGGAGCTGCAGCTGCTACAGGACTAGGCGAGGCGGTAATCCGGACTGCGGGAAGTGCTATGGTTGTTGAGGCAATGAGAAATGGGTTAAGTCCTTATGATGCATGTAAAGAAGTGGTAGATAGAATTAGAAAAAAACATGCAACGTTGAAAGATTTGCAAGTTGGATTTGTTGCATTAGATATGAAAGGGAATTATGGCGCATACAGTATCCATCCTGGTTTTAATTACGCAATTGGAACTATCAATGGTCATACTCTTTTTGATGCCAAATCAATGTTCTAAAAAGAATAAAAGAGAGACAACTTTCGTCGACTCTCTTTTAAAGGGGTTGGAATTGATCTTCTATAATGGAAGTGGAACTTGTTCTTTACTAGTTTACAGTTAAATTCATAAATTGTGGGGTGTCCACTCCTTCGAGAATAAAGCCAACTTTGTAGTCTCCTTTTTCAAATTGAGATAAACCAAGACTTACTTCGTCAGATCCAATTGGTACCATCATTTCGAGCTCTCCGTCGTTTTTATAAATTTGTACCATTGTTACTGGATTTTCGAGAATGAAATCCATCATTTTATTGGCAGTATTATATGAAGAGAATAAAATATAATTTCTTTCTGAGTCGACTTCTATAGTAGCTTCTACATCTGCATGCTTGAATAGTTCGGTAGGACCGCTTGTCGCAAATATGCTTGAAGAAATTCCGAATAATGTAATTAAAACAAATACTATATTTTTCATGTGTTTGATTATTAAGTCTTTTGTTAGGTATGCTATAAAGACATATTGGGAGTATGTGTACCCTGATTGACCATAGTTACATCAGGTATACAAAATGATTACAACAGCACTACGGATTGAATTTTTCCTTCGATTTATGATAATCAGTTGACATATTCTGTAAGAGAATGTATTACTTACCTCGGCGCATGTGATTGTTGTAGATTTCCCTTAGGATAGATGGTTTCTGTATTCCTTGTTTGTAAGAAGCCCTTTAAAATCAATGAGTTATATATATAGATATCTAAACTTTGGTTACCTTCGTTGCACAAATAATAGATTCATTACAAAAAAGAATATGACCTTTAAGGAGTTAGGATTGAATGAGAAGTTGCTGGAAGGCCTATCATATATGGGTTTTGAAGAAGCTACTCCGATTCAGGAGCAAGCTATTCCCAAAATCATCGAGGGCAAAGACTTGTTGGCGTGTGCACAAACTGGGACAGGAAAAACGGCCGCATTTATTTTGCCAGTATTAAATCAATTGACTGGGAAAAGTGGAGATAAAATTAAAGCGTTGGTTGTGTGTCCTACAAGAGAGTTGGCGCTTCAAATTGAGAGACAAATTCAAGCATTTTCCTACTTTGTTGATCTTGCTTCCATCGCTGTTTATGGAGGTGGAGATGGTCATGATTTTGAAACACAAAAAAGGGCACTTTCAAAGGGAACAGAAATTATCGTAGCAACTCCTGGTAAATTGATATCACACCTAAATATGGGTTATGTTGATTTTTCGGAATTAGAATACTTTATTCTTGATGAAGCAGATAGAATGTTAGACATGGGATTCTATGATGATATTCAACAAATTGCAAGTCATGTAAAAAATAAGAAGCAAACATTACTTTTCAGCGCAACGATGCCACCTAAAATTAGAAAGCTTTCTGAAAGTATTTTGATCGATCCGGATTCTATAAGTATTGCAATATCTAAGCCGGCAAAAGGAGTCTTGCAAGCAGCTTATTTAACGTATGACAGGCAAAAAGCTCCTTTGATCAGAGGCTTGATTGCTGAAAAACCAGCCTATGAAAGTATCATCATTTTCACTTCTACCAAGAAGAAAGTAGGAGAGATAGTAAGGGCATTACAAGGAAATGGATACAAAGTACAGGCTGTTTCTTCTGACCTCGTACAAAAAGATAGAGAAGATGCACTTAAAAGATTCCGATCAAAGGAAACGCGTGTCATTGTGGCAACCGATGTATTGAGTCGAGGTATCGATATCAAAGGCATTAACTTGGTTATTAATTATGATGTTCCTGGTGATGCTGAAGATTATATTCATAGAATCGGCCGTACAGCAAGAGCAGATAGCACTGGTGTTGCTTTGACTCTTGTTAATGAAGAAGATATGTACAAGTTTCACCGAATCGAACAATTGATTGAGTCGGAAGTAAACAAAGCTCCTTTGCCACCAAAGTTGGGAGAAGGACCAAAGTGGGATCCTAAACCATCATATGGCGGTGGCGGAAGAGGAAGAGGTAAAGGTGGTGGTAGAGGCAACAACAGAGGAAGGAGTTCGTCTAATAAAGGAAAATCTCGTTCTGGAGGAAGCCGAGGGAAAGGCGGAAGTAGTAGAGGTGGTAGAAACTCAACTAACAAATCTAAAGGAGGACCTTCAAACAACTCAGGTCGCAACAAACGCTAAAATACAATACAGTAATTTTAATTTTCGTAGATGGCTAAGTATCGCTTATTGACAAACCAAGAGTTGGTTGAGATGAAAACAGAATTTATCAACTATCTCGTAGTTAATGGGATAGCCGCTGATGACTGGAAAAAGATGTTGGCCAATGAACCTGACAAGGCCAAAGAAATTGTAGATCTTTTTAGTGATGTTGTTTTTGAAAAGATTTTAAGGAAAGTGAACTTTGTACTGCGTCAAGGGAAAAAGGAAATTGTCGCTTTCCATTGTATGGAGAAAACAATTGAAATGTGCGGACTGGTGGCAGGTCCGGATATTAAAGTGGATTTTACAGATAATGAAACCATTGCAAAATTAATTGCCAATCCGATCAAAGGATTAGAAACAGTTCATGGTGAAAAAGAATATTCAAAGGTTCGCGAACTTGAAATATTCGAATTGACTCAACAGGGAGGAATGATTTCAGATGGCAACGTCTTCAATGCCTTGAAATCAATTCTTTGATTTGTATTCAAACTTATAACGCACACTTATAAAATAACTTCTGCCTCTTCCCACCAATTGATTGTTGATATTTGTGTCTAGAGCATGATTGGCACCGGGGTCAATTTGATTAATATCTGCATACACCACATTCATAATATTTCGGACTCCAACATTCAGGTTTATTCTATCATTAAACAAACTTGAAAAGAATGTGACATCAATAAATTGATAACCTTGGGTAATGTTTTGTTTCAATTCATCATTTTCAATGAAATATCGAGGAACATCTCCTAGGAGCCTGTGAGTGAATACACCACCAAAATTCATGTTCTTTGGTTCGAATCGAAAGTTAAGTGTATTATCAATTACTTGATTGAAACTAGGAGATTCTCGTATTTCTGAAATATTATTATACCAATAACTTAATCCAAAGTTGTTGGATAATGAAAATGCTTTGTACTGAAGATTTACATCTGTTGAAATTCCATGTACAGAGAAATTGTTTAGGTTCAAATATTGAAATTTGAGTTGTTCAAATTCACCTAAAATGATCTTGTTAGTAATGTTTGTTTTGTAAGCTTTTACAACTCCTGAAAAATTTATTTTTTCAAAGGTAGGTTCATAAGATATACTAAGATTAAAGTCATTGGTCAACTCTGGAAGCAATTCCTGATTTCCAATAACAAAGTGATTGACATCAATAAAATTGATATACAATTCCTTTAAGCTTGGACTTCTAAAACCTCTAGAGTATCCTCCTCGTAGTCTCCAATCGTCACTTATTTTATGTTGTACTTGGATAGAAGGAGAAAATTGTGAGCCATAAATGCTATGTCGCGTGATTCTTGTTCCTGCTGAAGCTGTGGTGTTTTTTAGACTATATTTAGCATCTAGAAATATGCCATACTCTAGGCTTTTGACCTTACTCGAGTCTTGTTGACTTAGATCAATAACTCTATCTCCAGATACATGCTCCTGATTTATTTGAATTCCGGCTAAAAGACTTAAGTTATTAATTGGACTAAATGATGCACTGGCTTTACCAAAGTATGCTCGGAATAAGGATTCGTCAAAATTTGTGAAGTCACCATTGAATTCATTGGTTTCAAATTCAAATCGCTCCTGTTGAAGAGTTCGTTGAAAATTATTAACTGCAATGGTTGTATTAAGACTTACATTGTTTAGAGCTCCTTCGTACACTAGACTATAATCACTTCTGTTGGTGTGATAAAATTCATCAAATGAATAAGGACGGAAAGTAGGACGTCTTAATTCTCCAAAACTTGATACTTCTTCATCCATGAAAGAATATTTGAAACTTATAGAGTTTATGTCGTCAATAAAATATCGAGTGTGCGCGAATGCATTTATTCGTTCTTTCGGATTCCATGGATAAACCTTTCTTCTGATGTTAGATTCTTCATTGATAGCCACCGTTTCATAGATTCTCAATGAATCAGTTTCAAAAGGATTATCTAGCAAGTAACTACCTCCAAAATTGAACATGAAATCATTAATTTTTACTCCGGTATTGATCGAATAATTCTGAACAGTAGGTTGTTCGAAAACAGAATTGATATCAATAGTTAGAGGACTCAATTGAGATTTCTTACTTATTAAATTGATAACACCACCAGCAGCATTGTTTCCATAAATGATGGATTGAGGGCCTTCAATTATTTCTATTTGCTCAATATTAATCATTGATATTTGAGAAAGATCCAATGCACCGTCTTGTCTTCCAATAACCGGGACACCATCGATAAGTATTGCAATGTTATCAGATCCGATTCCTCTCATTTTTGCAGAAGTTCCAAGGATAGGGTCGTAGTTGATTCTTATGCTTGAAAGTTGGGTAAGTACCTGATCTAATTGGGTGAATCCTTTTCTCTCTATTTCTTCTTTCTTTATAACCTTAACTAAATGTACTGAGTTCTTTACTTCTGTCAGATTGTGTTGAGAAGTAATAACAACATCTTCAATATTGATACTATAAGCGAAAGTGTCAATCTCTGATTGTTGTGCACCCAACTTAATAACTGTAATTAGAATGCTAATGAATATTATATATATCTGCTTCACTTTGTTTGAATATATTTCTTTGGTGTAATGTCAAATTTGGATTTAAAGGCACTGATGAAATGACTTGGGTTGTTGTAGCCTAGTTCATAAGCAACCTCTTTAATTTTAAAGTTTCCTGTGTCAAGCATCGCTTTTCCATGATTCATTTTGTGATCCAATAGATACTGAAACAAAGTTGATCCATAAAGACTTTTAAATCCTTCTTTTAATCTGTGTTCGTTAAGTCCTACTTCAGTGGCCAATGCTGAAGTAATTGGAGGTTCTTTCATGCGGGCAATTAATATGTCCTTCGCCTTTTTTATTTTCTTGACGCTATCTTCATCTTGTAAATATGGACAAGATGTATTTTCTTCTTTTGCTTGCCTAGAAAAGTAAATACTTAGAATTTCAAGAGATTTGGCATATCTGAAAATGTCTCCTGTTTTTCCGGTGTCATTTATTTCTAAAATTTGTTTCAATACCAAATTTAGATTAGTACTAATATGGTCTTTTTTATAAATCTTTTGATTTACATTTTCACTATTTAAAAATTCTAGCTCATTGCTGCTGTCTAAAAATAGCTGATGTATTTTTTCTAGCGAACAGAATAAGAAAATGAGTTGTGTGTCTTCTTCAGTTGTAATGGTAGGCTTTAGTATTTCAGTCGGATTATAGAAAAAGCAATTGTTGCCCGCGGACAAAGGCATGTTGTAAGAACCTCCATAAAAAGCAAAATTCATTGCTCCTTTTACGCAGAAAAAGTATTGAACTACTTTTTCATCAACCTCAATGTCCAATAGGTTTTTCGACTTTTCATCATATTGAATAAGAACCAAACCATCCCTAAGTAAGTGTTCTCTCCATTTGCTTTTATCGTTATTTTTACAAACTATCAAAAGAATATAGATTTTGGCTATTTAGATTAAAATGATAAAAGTAAAGGTAAAACATATGATTTTATGTTGTTTATGCTGATGAAAGTAATTTTTATTTAGAATAAGTCTAAATAATGTAATTTTCAAATACCGTTATTCATTTCTTGTTTAGCGGTATTTTTATGAAGAAAGGTATAATACATTTGTGACAAGAAATAAAAACACAATTATGAGATTATTGATAATCACCTTTTTTGCATTAATTACAATAAGTACTGTAAGCGCTCAAGAAATTGATCAGATTTCTGTTGGAGCTGGCTACGGTTTACAGACATTTTATGATGTCGACTCAGGAGAGAAGACAGTTATAGATGGAGATCAATGGGATATCGCTTTTACGGTATTTGGATTTCAAGATGCTGGTATATTTATAAATGAGTCTGCATCTTTAATGGGGGAAGAAATAGAATTGTATGACCTTGGCGCTGGAAATTTTTCTACTGCTGTGACAGAAGCTGATTTGACAAATAGAATTTATAATAATGATAAGTCTTGGCAAAGTGGTGCCTTTAATGAAGGTAGAGACCCTGCTGACTTTTCAGATTTTGGATGGGGATTTTATAATCCTGCAACCATGTCAGTGACAGGCGTTAAGATGTTTGCTTTGAAATTAAGAAATGGAAAGATGATCAAGCTTCAGATAGAAGCAATAAATCTAACTGAGTATACATTCAAATATGCTGATTTGGATGGATCTAACCAAAAAAGTGTTTCCTTTGATAAATCTGGATATTCGGGAAAACACTTGGCTTACTATTCTTTTGATTCAGAGGAAATGTTGGATTTAGAGCCAGATGGATGGGACCTTACCTATACAAGATATTCTACATACCTTGAAGCAGGTCCGGATGAAATCATAAATTATATTGTTACGGGAATTCTTACTGCTGATGGCGTGCAAGTAGCGCAGGCTGATGGGATTGATCCTGTAAGTGTATCTGAATCAGATTACACATCTGATTATAGTTCTTCAACCGATGTTATTGGGTTTGACTGGAAGGACATTGATATTGCAACCCTACAATGGTCTTTAGTTTTAGATAGAGTATATTTTATAAAGACCGATGAAAATAAAACTTATAAGTTGCATTTTATTGACTTCGAAGGATCATCAACAGGTATAACTACATTTGAAAAATCTGAGGTGATGACTACATCAACTTATGATGTTTTCGAGTCAAATACCACTATCGGCAATGCATATCCTAATCCAACTCATGGAACTTTCTCTTTTGATTATGAGACAGAAAAGGCAGGTAAAATAGTGGTAAGTATCTATCAATTAGACGGAAAGAAATTGTATTCTCAAGTGATGGATACGCATGTTGGTCGGAATGTTATTAGCATCGATGATTTTACTGTTGGCGGAAACTATTTTTTAGTTCTTGATAATGGAGAACGAGTATATAGTCAGCAATTGATCATCAAGTAATTACAATAAATCAATCATAGTATCAAAATCATGATTGAAACTAATACCATCATTCGTTTGCGCTGTGAAGTTGATAGTAAGTGGACCATCAGTTACTGACATACTTTCTACAAGAGAAGTAGGGAAGCCTACCGATACTTCACAGAACGTACGCGTTGAACAAGTGTTTGTTATTTCAATAGATGAAAACTGATTGAAGTCGCGCAAATTCGTTCCTGCGTTGAAAGTATTGGCGCCTATTGTAACATCTTTGCTGAAACTAATACCCAAGGTAGATTCATCTAGAGAATTCAATACACTACTGAAGCAATCTTGACCATAAACTTCTCCTATAGGATTGAAATCTGTATAAACTAAATCTGTATCTGGGAAATAGTTAAGAATAAATCCTGTTCTTATGACTTCATTATTCACAGCCTCTGGATTAACATCGTAATCAAGGAGAATAACTGTATTGATCATCCCATTTAATGCTGAATCTGATTCGCCGCAACAGCTTGAAATGATGACAGCTGATAGATAGGCTAGGAATAGAATAGAAAGTTTAGATGCAATCTTCATTTTTTATTGCAAAAGTATAATATTCTATAGGTTATATCCATTATCATAAGGATTAAACCATAATTTCAGCAATAGATATTAGATAAGTGGGCTAGGATCTGGGCAATTATTACGAAAAAAATCAATTTTTAATGCTGATGATACTCCAGGGTAATCTCCAGCATAATCTCCTAGATTGTTAATCAATTGCAGATGAAGATGAGGAGGCCAACCACCATTTTCAGCATGTCCTCCAATTTTGCAGAATGAATCTCCTTTTGCAATTTTCATATTTGATTTGAGCATGCTACAATGCCAGGAGCTTAAGTGACCATAAAGGCTATAAAATTTTTGATTGCCAACCTTGTGTTTTAGTATAACGGTATGGCCGTAGTCTAAGGATGCTTCATTGTACTGAATGGAATGAACAACACCTTCTAGTGGAGCATACACCATTGTGTTTTCTTGCGCCCACAAATCTATTCCTAAATGAATATCTCTCCTAGTTGCACCTTTCCCAAACAATTCTTCATTTGAATAAAAGAAACGTTTTTCTAAATATCCACCATAGTGAATTATCGTAGGGTCAGTTGTTGGCAGTTCTTCAAGATATTGATACCAGTTCTCCGAATTGCTTTTTCCCAAATCTCCATTTATACTTAAATCTAATTTTTTATAAACGAAGTCACCATTTCCTAACACAGGGAAACACCATTCTTTTTTGATCATAACTTTAAACTGAAAATAAGGTTCGTTAATTTTATCTTGTGTGGTAAGTTATGAAATTTACCGATTCCACATTTAAAATTTTAAGCAAAGGTGTCTTCTATAATTGAAACAAAACGACTCCAACTGAGACCGATAACATTGGAAGATACAATTCTGCTTTTTGAAATACGATCTGATAAAGTGGTGATGCGATATGTAGAACGACCATTAATGAATAAAATGTCAGAGGCAAAATCGCTTTGTGCAAATATTTTAGATTTATGCGGACAAAATATTGCTTGGTTTTGGGTACTCGAACTCAAGTCTACAAAACAAGCAATAGGCACTATTACGCTTTGGAATTACGAAACTAAATTTAAAACGGCTGAAATTGGATTCATGATGAAGCAAAACTTTCAAGGATTGGGTCTTATGAAAGAAGCAGCATCCCATGTATGTCAATTTGCTTTTGATATTTTGAATCTAAATATGATCGAAGCATATACCCGACCAGAAAATCTAGCTTCATGTTCGGTTTTAAGATCTTTAGGATTCGGTAAATTCAAACAGTTAAATAATAATGTAATCTTTAATAATCGAACTTGGGATACGATAATCTTCCATTTGCATAGAAATCAACTTAAAAAGTAAGAAGTCAATAGATAATCGATATATAATGTCTAAGTCATTTATTATATTTGATTAAACCCTGTCATGTAATATTCAACTAAAATGAGAACCAATCTTATCATCTTCTACCTTATTTTGTTATCCACTTTCCTTTTTGGGCAGGATTTTACTCGACAAGATGGAAATTTTAGCATAGTTAATTCGTTTGGAGGTGGGACTCCATTTGGCGGTGGTACAGTGAGCTTTGCTGATTTTAATGAAGATGGCTTAGATGATTTGACCTTTGGCACTAGAACTGGATTGCCAATACATTTTTATGAGAACACTGGTGATGGATTTGAATTGGTTGATCCACCTTTTGTAGATAACTTTTCAGATCACAGACAAATTTTATGGATCGACTATGATGATGATGGCGATCGAGATATTTTTGTAGCTGCGCTGGATGGACCCAATAAGCTTTATGAAAATGATGGCAGTATGTCATTTACAGATGTTTCTATTTTGAGAGGATTGTCTACACAAAATGTTTTGACGGAAGGGGGAAACTTTGGAGATTTAAACAAAGATGGATTCCTTGATTTGTATATAACCAATTATGATGATGATGGAATCACATTGAATGGTCATGAAAATGAAATGTACAGATGGAACCCGCAATCAGCTTCCTATGAAGATGTCACACTTTCATCTTCAACTGGTAATGGTGTAAGAACTAGTTTCTGTACTGCTTTTTTTGACTTCGATATGGACAATGATTTGGATATGTATGTCATTAATGATTTTCATGCATTTGAAAATTCATTGTATATGAATATTGGTAATTTTCAATTCATTGATGTTTCTGTTCCTTCCATGTCTAATATCGCTATTGAATCCATGAATGCCGGAATCTCTGATTACGATAATGATGGAGATTTTGATATTTATATTACCAATGTTGAAGATGCAGCCTTGTTGAGAAACAATGGTGACAATACCTTTACAGATGTAGCAGCACCTGCAGGAGTCTTAGCTCATGAGTGGTCTTGGACGGGTAATTTTTTCGATTTTGATAATGATAGAGATGATGATCTTTATGTTTTGTCTCAAGTAAGTACTGAGCCTAATTATTTTTACGTAAATGTTAATGGAATATTTTCCGAGCCATTGGCCAACAATGGTGGAATCACTGGTCAGGATAATCTTGAAGCGATTGCCAATGCTATAGGAGATGTAAACAATGACGGTAAATTGGATATTGCTATCTGCTCAAGAAATGATAATAATTACAGACTTTATGTAAATAATGAATTATCGGAAAACAACTTCATAAAGCTAAACCTAAAAGGTACTAGTTCTAATAATGCAGCGTATGGGGCATTGGTTGAATGTTGGATTAATGGCGCAAAAACCATCCAGCACAAACACTCTGCAGTATCATTTCACTGTCAGAACTCTGATTACTTACACTTTGGTATAGAGCAAGCGACCTCTGTTGATTCGTTGGTTATAAAATGGCCTTTTGCCAATAATGTAGATGTGGTTTATTCCGCAGACATATTGGTGAATGGGATGAATGAAATCACAGAAGGTTCAGGCTTAACAAATTCATATTCACTCGAGATCTGCAAGCATACACACAATCTTGTGATCGATCCTATTCCTAGCCAGAATTATGGAGCTGTTTTGGATCTAATGGGAAACACGACAATATTAAGTGGCCATGACGTGTTGTTTCAGTCAGAAACATCAATCACATTAGATGCAGGATTTGAAGTAAAACTAGGTGCTGAGTTGTTAGCAGAAATAGAAGTTTGTGGAAATTAATTGAAGTTTACTTCCTGTGCGGCAGATTCATGCAATTCTAAAAAATCAACGATTGGACTTAAGTAGCTGCTATCAATTGTAAGATTGTAACTATTTCTAATGAAGATTTGTCGATCAATGATGTCTCCACAATACAGCTCCAATTCATTTTGTGCCAATATCTGATACTTATTTACCCAATGGTTTTTTTGCAATGTTTTAAATTCCTTCACAGCTTTTTTACATTCACCTAAGTACCGATATAAAAGAAGATAATTCTTGAAAAAGTATCTGATCTTTTGAAACTTGATCAGAACCGGATAATGTTTTCTAAGAATAGTAGGTGAAATATCATGAAGTCCTATTTCTTTTTCCAATTCTGCATTTTCCAAATACCAAAGGATGATTCTTGATGGAGATAAACCATCTGAACTCTTGTTCTGAATTTCCATCAAAGCATCTCTGGACCTGATGGAAAGGATATCTAATTTTGCAGGAATGAAGATCATATTACAAAAATATGTAATATGAATGGAATAATAGAATATTGTGCTTTATTTATTCATTTTGTCCAATATAATAAGCCGATTAAATACTTGAATAACTTAGAATGCATCAGTTGTTCATTATCGTTTCAATCTGATTTCAGTTTTTTTTTCGCTTGCGCAAATGTCTAAGGATGAGTGGTTTTAATCGTGAATAGAGAGCAAAAAAAAAGAAGGTCAAAATGACCTCCTTTTGTGATCGGTCTGGGGCTCGAACCCAGGACCCACGCCTTAAAAGGGCGTTGCTCTACCAACTGAGCTAACCGATCGACCTTTAATCGAAGTGCAAAGATAGTTGCATTTTTAAATAAATATAATTTTCAATAAGGAAATTGAAATGATTTTTAATCTATTGAATTATGAGCTTGAAGGGACTTTAATTTTTGGGAAATCGAGCATAAAACCATCGTAACCCTTCAACACATTTGTAAAGACAGAAGAGGCTTCTTCAACAAGAGAGTCTACTTTTCTATATCTACTTGAATAGTGTCCAATAATAAGATTTTGCACATTGGCTTTCAATGCAATTTGCCCTGCCTCCAAAGCTGTTGAATGCATTCTTTCCTTAGCGAGATGAGAAAGTTCGTGTAAGTAGGTTGTTTCGTGATACAGATATTGAGATTCAGAAATATACTTGCATATATCTTCATCGTAAACAGTGTCACTGCAATAACTATAAGATCTTGGTAGAGAAGGATTTATACAGCTATCTTGCCATTTAATGATTTCTTTATTGTTTCTTATTACATCAATTCCTTGTTTGATCTTTTTGATTTCAGGAATACTTAATTGAAACTTTTCAATCGCTTCTTTTTTAATGTTTAATTGATGAGCCTTTTCCTGAAATCGATAGCCGTACGTGGGAATTCTATGTTTTAATGGGAAGGCAGAAACCTCAAAATCATCATTGGTGAAAACAACTTCTGTTTGGTTAGAATGATCCAACTCAATAAACGATAAAGGATAATTTATTCTGGAATAGGTATGAGCTATAATATCATCAACGAAAGCCTTAATTCCTTTTGGACCTATAACTGTCAAAGCTTTTGAACGGTTTGCATTGCTAAAGGATGTAAGTAATCCTGGCAGTCCAAAGCAATGGTCTCCATGTAAATGGCTGATGCATATGGTGTTAATCTTATTTGCCTTGAGCTTGTATTCGGAGATTCTTATCTGACATGCCTCTCCGCAATCAATTAAGAAAGCAGCATTATCATACATCAAGTATTGACATGAAGTTATTCTTCCATATCCTGGTCCAGCAGCGTTGGCACCTAATATGGTCAAATGGAATTTTTTCATTCCTCTTCACCATCACCCCCTTTCAATTCTCTTTGAATTTCCTCCATGAATACATAATCAATGGATTCTTGTAGAGTAGGGATGATTGTTAAGATAGTCTCTAGACGTGAAATTTCAATCAATTTAGTCACAGCTGGGAAAGATACTCCTGTAAGTATAAATGTTCCATAGTCCTTCCAAAGTCTGTTGGCGGTTAGGATTGCACTTAAGCCCGAAGAATCGACGTATTGTACGTCAGTTACATTTAAAATTAGATTTTTAACGCCTTCATTACGAAGAAACACAAACTCTGATTTTAAATTAGGTGCAATAAGTGAATTTAGATTAGGTTCATCTAGTCCAAATATTGTGTATTTCTCTTGTTTGTCTAACGAGTATTTCATCTTTCTACCATTTTACGCTGACAAAAATATCTTTTTATTTCTTTTTCTTACGAGAATGGCTGTTTTAAAATCCATTACATGACAAAATAGCACATAAATAATGCTTGGCACATTTTTTAATGTTGTTAGAGAGTATCTTTATTAGTAGGATATGCGTTAGAATTTATCATCGCATTGAACTTTAGCTTAATAAAAAGTTTAATATATAATTAATTGATTTCATAATGCTAATATTAAGGTTAACTTTATATGAGCAATATAAGAACGTTGAATGAACAATAAATTTAGTCCAAAGGTCAAAAAAATCATTTCTCACAGTAGAGATGCAGCATTAAACACAGGCTGTGATTACATTGGAACAGAACATATACTTTTAGGTATTCTGAAGGATACAGAAAGTATCGTCGTAAAAGTACTGGATTCACTAGAATTAGATTTAGATGAATTAAAGTATAAAATCAAAGAAAATATCAAGCCTCAGAAGAATAGTTCTGAATCTACATTGAATGTGGGTAGTATTCCATTGAATAAACATGCAGAGAAAGTACTGAAAGTGAGCTTCTTAGAAGCAAAGTTGTTGAGGAATACAGAAATAAATCCTGAACACATCATTTTATCGATTTTAAAACATGAAGAAAACCTAGCTTCTAAAATCTTGCACAGGTTTGAAATAGACTATGATTCTTTTAAATCAGAGTTAGAATATGTAAGTCAAGAAGACAAATCTGAAGTATCTGATTTTTTCTCAGCGTCTGCTTCAGATTCTGATATTCCATTTGAAGAGGAGGAAACGCCTGAATCTCTAGCTAGGAAAAGAGGCAACTCAAAATCAAGAACTCCAGTTTTAGATAATTTTGGAAGGGATGTTACCAAACTAGCAGAGGAGGACAAACTGGATCCGATCATAGGAAGAGAAGTCGAAATTGAACGAGTTTCGCAGATTTTATCCAGAAGAAAGAAAAATAATCCAATTTTAATTGGCGAGCCAGGAGTAGGTAAAACAGCAATTGCAGAAGGATTGGCACTTAGAATAACCCAAAGAAAGGTATCAAGAACTCTTTTTGATAAAAGGATTGTGATGCTTGATTTAGCAGCATTGGTTGCCGGAACAAAGTATAGAGGTCAGTTTGAAGAAAGGATGAAAGCCATCATGTCTGAATTGGAAAAAACAAGGGATGTCATTTTATTTATTGATGAAATACATACGATTGTTGGCGCGGGTGGTGCAACAGGTTCTTTAGATGCCTCAAATATTTTTAAGCCCGCTTTGGCAAGAGGAGAGTTGCAATGTATAGGAGCAAGTACTCTGGATGAGTATAGACAATATATTGAAAAAGATGGAGCATTGGATCGTAGATTCCAAAAGGTAATTGTCGATCCGCCTTCACCAGAAGAAACCGTACACATCCTAAATAATATTAAGAATAAGTATGAAGATTTCCATAATGTAGTCTATTCTAATGAAGCAGTCGAAGCTTGTGTGAATTTAAGTACAAGGTATATCAGTGATCGATTTTTGCCAGACAAGGCTATTGATGTAATGGATGAAGTAGGTGCTAGAACCCACTTAAAGAACATCCATGTACCAAAATATATTGAAGATCTTGAAAAAGAGATTGAAGAAGTTAAGGTAAATAAAAACTCAGCGGTTAAGAATCAACAATATGAAAAAGCCGCTGATTTAAGAGACCATGAATCCAAGCTTACAAGAAAACTTGAAGAAGGACAAAAAGCATGGGAAGAGGAGTCTAAGACTGCCAGATACCCGGTAAATGAAGAGGATATAGCTGAAGTTGTCTCAATGATAACAGGTATTCCAGTGACAAAAGTTGCTCAAAATGAGAGCAAACGATTGGTAGGAATGGATGAGGTCCTAAAGAATCACATCATTGGTCAAGATGAAGCAGTTGCCAAGGTTACAAAAGCAATAAGAAGAAATAGAATAGGATTAAAAGATCCATCAAAGCCGATTGGTTCATTTATATTCTTAGGTCCAACAGGTGTGGGTAAAACTCAATTAGCAAAGTCCTTGGCTGAGCATGTTTTTGATTCAGCTGATGCTTTGATAAGAATAGATATGACTGAATATATGGAGAAGTTTTCTGTCAGTAGATTGATAGGAGCTCCTCCGGGTTACGTTGGATATGAAGAGGGTGGTCAATTGACTGAGAAGGTGAGAAGAAAACCTTATTCAGTGATCCTTCTTGATGAAATTGAAAAAGCGCATCCAGATATCTATAATATTCTTTTGCAGGTATTGGATGATGGTATGTTGACCGACGGTATGGGCAGAAAAGTTGATTTTAAAAATACCATGATTATCATGACTTCTAATATTGGAGTTAGACAATTGAAAGATTTTGGACAAGGTGTAGGTTTTGCAACCAACTCTAGAAAAGAATCTTCTGATGAACATGGAAAATCAGTCATTCAGAGTGCATTGAAAAAGACATTTTCACCTGAGTTTTTAAATAGAATCGATGATATTGTAATTTTCAATAGTCTAGACCAAGATGATATCTTCAAGATCATTGATATCAGTTTGAAAGATCTTTACAAAAGATTGGATAAAATGGGTTTCAGTTTAAGTCTTACTGATGGTGCTAAGAAATTTGTTTCAGAGAAAGGATTTGATCCTCAATTTGGTGCTAGACCATTAAATAGAGCAATACAAAAATATATAGAAGATCCAATTGCTGAATTCATTCTAAGTGAAAATCCGAAAGAAGGATCAGAGTTGAAAGCATTGTTGGCGGGCAACAAAGAAAGTCTAGAAATTAAACTTGGAAAGAATTCAATAAAAGAAGAAACGAAAAATAAATAACTATTTTTGAACTTAATAGAAGTTTAAAAACGTTGTAAAATCAGCTAATTATTAACAAAACAAATACATTTGCGTAAACCAAGAAGACCCTTTCAAAGAGTCAAAGAGCCAGAATTTAGAACTAATAGGAATATTAGAGCGACCAAAATCAGATTGGTTGGAGACAACTTCGATAAAATTTCAGAAGTGGCTCAACAAAAAATAGAATCAGGAGTGGTAGATACCAGAAGTGCTATTGCATGGGCTGATGCCATGGATCTTGATTTGGTAGAGATCAGTCCTAAAGCTGAACCACCAGTTTGTAAAATTATTGACTACAATAAATTCCTTTATCTTAAAAAGAAGAAAGACAAGGAAATTAAGTCCAAAACAGCGAAGACAGTCATAAAAGAGATCAGATTTGGTCCAAATACAGATGACCATGATTTTGATTTCAAACTAAAACATGCTAAGAAATTTCTTTCAGAAGGTTCAAAAGTAAAAGCATACGTGTTTTTTAGAGGAAGAACCATCGTATTTAAAGATAGGGGGCAATTGTTGTTGTTGAGATTCATCAAAGAACTAGAAGATTTAGGCGGAGCAGAAGCATTGCCTAAAATGGAAGGAAGAAGAATGATTGTCATCATTTCGCCATTAAAGAAAAAGAAATCTTAAAAGTTTACCTGCAAGTATAATTATTATATCTTTGCGCACCTAAATAAGGTATTATGCCAAAAGTTAAGACAC
Organism: uncultured Saprospiraceae bacterium; assembly: GCA_937950315.1. Taxonomy (GTDB): domain Bacteria; phylum Bacteroidota; class Bacteroidia; order Chitinophagales; family Saprospiraceae; genus JAHDBF01. The sequence continues at coordinate 67,921 of CALFDU010000021.1, forward strand.
ATTCAAGCGCAAAAAAGCGTTTCAAATTGACAGCGAAGGGAAAAGTTAAACGTTTCCAAGCCAAGACTTCTCACATGATGAGAAACAAAACTACCAAGCAAAAGAGAAATCTAGAAGGATCAACAATGGCTTCAAAAGCTGATACTCCTAGAATTTTAAGATTACTTGGGAAAAAGAAATAATTTATTGTTAACCGTTTTGCATGGTCAAGTGCTCGACAAGAAGAGCCCCTGCAATAACAAAAACACAGAAATATGCCACGTTCAGTTAATTCTGTTGCTTCTAAAAGAAGAAGAAAAAAGTACTTAAAGGCGGCCAAAGGTTATTTTGGTGCTAGAAAAAATGTTTATACAGTAGCAAAAAATGCTGTTGAAAAAGCATGGTCCTACGCTTACAGAGATAGAAAAAACAAGAAAAGAGCTTTTAGAAGGTTATGGATTCAGAGAATCAATGCCGGTGCTAGACAAGAGGGGTTGTCCTATTCAAGATTTATGCACGCTTTAAAAGAGAACAACATTGATTTAAATAGGAAAGTACTTGCTGATTTAGCAATGAACAATCCTGACGCATTTAAAGCGATAATCAATAAAGTAAAATAAATTGACTTTCAATATATTTGTGAAAGAGGCTTGTGAAAGCCTCTTTTTTTTATGCCTAAACTCAAAATTTACAGACCATGGAATTATCAGCAATTATACTCGAAATACAAGATCATATCGCCATTCTTACCATTAACAGAGAGAAATCTCTAAATGCTTTAAACAAGCAAGTTATGTCTGAATTGGATTTTTTATTTTCAGAGCGATTGGTGAATGAAAATCTATTTGGAGTAATAATCCAAGGTGCCGGAGAAAAAGCTTTCGCTGCTGGAGCAGATATTACCGAGTTTATGGCTTTGGATGTCAAATCTGGATCAGAGCTTTCAGCCAAAGGACATCGTATCTTTAATCAGATAGAAGCATTTCATATACCTGTGATTGCAGCTGTTCATGGATATGCACTTGGTGCGGGATGTGAGCTCGCAATGGCTTGTCACATGAGAATAGCAACCAATGAAGCAATGTTTGGTCAACCAGAAGTAAAACTAGGTCTTATACCTGGATATGCAGGGACGCAAAGATTAAGTATGCTCGTAGGCAAATCAAAGGCTATGGAGTACACGTTAACAGCTGATATGATCGATGCTAATGAAGCACATAGGGTTGGCTTGGTTAACCATGTAGTTGAAACTGGAATGCATATAAGTAAGGCAAAAGAAATCATTGCTAAAATATCTAAGAAAGGTCCTAAAGCTATTTCCAATTCAATAAAAACCATAAATGCCTACTTTGACAAAAATGAAGATGGTGCTGAAATGGAAGTAAGAATATTTGGCGAAAGCCTCAATTCTAGTGAGTGTAAAGAAGGAGTATCAGCGTTTTTAGAGAAAAGGAAGCCTAATTTTAGATAGAATTAGCCTCCACAAACGATTTTTAATTTCTTGATTTGATTTTCCCAGAAAGTCATCTCTTCATCGACTTCGTCATCATCAGCAAAAGCGGTCAACTCTAAGATTGTTTCATTGGTAATATCTGATTTGTACATCCTAAATTCCAGGAATTCATCTTCATCATTGTCGAGAATTTTGAATTTCACCCTTTCTTCTTGAATATCGTCCAACATTTCCCATTCTTCTTCCGATCCATCCCATTCAAATGTATAGATCTCATCGTTGATGTCAGCACCATCACAGAACCAACTAACCAAACGGTCAGGTGATGTAATAAACTGATATAATATAGCTGGAGAAGCTTTAAAAATGAATTCTTGTTCGAATGATATTCTTTTATTAGTCATATTTTGTGTAAAACGCTGATTATGAGTCGTTAATAGCTATAGTATTATTTAATACTCGCAAGGAAAAATAATTTTCCGATAAAACAAAAGAAAAGAACTTTTTTTTGTTTAATACATTAATCTAATGTAAAGTTTGACTTTGCGAAAAAAGACCCGATATTTGTATATTTAGTATTAAATCGAAATCACACCTACATGAGGCAATTGAAGATTACCAAGTCAATCACAAATCGAGAAAGTCAATCACTCGAGAAGTATTTGCAGGAAATTGGAAAGGTTGATTTGTTAACTCCCGAGGAAGAAGTACATCTTGCCCAAAGGATTAAGGAAGGAGACCAAGAAGCATTGGAACAATTGACAAAGGCTAATTTAAGATTCGTAGTTTCTGTAGCAAAACAATATCAGAATCAAGGTCTTTCATTGAGTGATTTGATCAATGAAGGTAATTTGGGTTTGATCAAAGCCGCGCAACGTTTTGATGAAACAAGAGGATTTAAGTTTATTTCTTATGCAGTTTGGTGGATTAGACAATCAATTCTTCAAGCTTTGGCTGAACAATCAAGAATTGTAAGGCTTCCTCTTAATAAAGTAGGGTCACTGAATAAGATCAACAGAGCATTTTCAGAATTAGAACAAGAGTTTGAAAGAGAGCCATCTTCAGAAGAATTAGCAAATATTCTTGAGATAACAACGGAAGAAGTGGAAACAACACTTGGTGTTGCTTCAAGACACGTTTCTATGGATGCGCCATTTGTTGACGGTGAAGACAATTCATTGTTGGATGTACTTGAGAATTTCAATACTCCTGATACAGATACTGGATTGGAATATGTAGACTCTTTAAGAAAAGAAATAGAAAGATCTCTTAACACACTTACTGAAAGGCAGTGTGATGTGATTAAGCTGTATTTTGGTATTGGTGTTGAACACCCAATGTCACTTGAGGACATAGGATCAAGATTTGGCTTGACCAGAGAAAGGGTGAGACAAATCAAAGACAAAGCAATCAATAAATTGAGATCTGCAAGTAGAAGTAAATTGTTGAAAAACTATCTCGGAGTTTAATCCTCTGTTAATAAATGATTCCTATCAATATTCTGTCATTGCCATGCATTGAATTCAGGTATTAGATCAATCGAATTATGCAATGACTCCAAAAGAAAATCAAAAATACAAGTATAAAACTTTAGAACCATTGTTACTTGCTGTTAGTATGGTAATCGGAATGTTCTTAGGTTACAATCTATTTGACAACAAAAACGATCTTTCTCTTTTAAGCGCTTCGACCTTAGATCCGAGTTCATCTGGAACAGGTATGGGAAGAATTGAAGAAATTATTCGTGTTGTTGAAAATAGCTATGTTGATGTAGTCGATTCAGAAAATATTTCCCTAAAAGCCATAGAGGCAATTGTTCAGCAGCTAGATCCTCATTCCAGTTATATTAGTGCCGACGAATTAGAAGAGTACAATCAGAAAATGCAAGGAAAGCATAAAGGGATTGGAATTGAATCTAAATTTATTGAAGATTCGCTTTATGTGAATTATGTTGTGCCTGAATCAAATGCTGAAAAAGCAGGAATCAAACCAGGAGATGTAATTCTTAGAATTGAAGATGATACTTTGGTCAATAAAAACCGAAACATCAAGTTTGTACAAGAACTACTTAGAAAGACAGAAAATGGATCACTTGAATTTGAAGTATTAAGTTCTGGTGCAGAAAAGTTTAGTAAGAAAATAGCCCTTACCGAGATAGAGAGTCAATCTGCTTCTAGTCATTATGTGATTGATAACAATCACGGATACATCAAAATTAAAAGATTCAGTGCCAACACATATGATCAATTTTTTAAGTCATTAGAATCAATATCTGAAAAGGCAGGCAAGGATGAGTTCAACCTCATTTTGGATTTAAGAGATAACCCAGGAGGGTTTGTTCCTCAAACTTTAAGGATCTTAAGTCAACTTTTTCCAACAAAAGATAGAGTTCTCAGCTTTACTGAAGGAGAACATAGAAAGCGCAAAGAATACAAGTCTTCGGGAAGAAATTTTTATAAGGTTAAAAACCTCGTAGTCCTGATTAATGAAAACTCTGCTTCAGCTAGTGAGATTATAGCTGGAGCTGTACAAGATTGGGATAGGGGTGTTCTTATTGGGCAAGCGACCTATGGAAAAGGGTTGGTTCAAGAAATTTTCCCATTGAAGACAGGCGGTGCCATCAGATTAACAGTAGCCAGGTATGCGACTCCATCAGGACGTTTTATTCAAAAACCGTATGAAATTCAAAACGATGCACAGCTGCAAGCAGACTCAACTTTTTACACTAAAAAGTTAAAAAGAAAGATTCAAAACAATGGAGGAATTATTCCTGATCTTGAAATGGAAATGAATCAGGAGTCTGAGTACAATAGTGAGATTACTGATTATGTTTGTCAGAGGATTTTGCCAGGTAGATCAGCCATTGATTTGGAAAAACTAATGGATGAAAATATTCCTCTGCCTTTTGAAATAACAGACAAGTTTGGATCTTCAATCAGAAAAATTCGAGCTGAATTGATATATAGTTGGTATGGCAAAAAGGCTTACTATGAGTATTTTCAAAAAAGAGATCCACTCGTATTAAAAGCCATTGAAATATTGTCAAAAGACGATCCCGTCAAGCGACTAGCTTCTAATGAATTTTAGTTCGCCTTCGTCATTAAAACTAAGGAGCATGGAAGGTTCTTCATTGATGCCACTGTCGTAAATTTTATCTACGACGATGTCTGCACCTTCGATAATTTCTTTCGATATATCTTCAAAAGATTTAGGAAAAGGTTCTCCTTGAACATTCGCGCTGGTAGAAATAACTGGTCTGCCTAGATTCTGTATTAATTCCTTACAAAATGGATTGTTGGTAACTCTAATTGCTACAGTTCCATCATGATTTAGTATTTGTGGATGCAACAAATCACTTGCCTTGTAGATAATACTAATAGGCTTCTTATAGTGAATAAGTAGATTTTCAATTCTTGGATGCAAGTTGGAGACGTACTTTTTGAGGTTTTGAATGCTGTCAATAAGTAATATACATGGCTTATTGAGATCCCTTTTCTTTACTTCGTAAACATATTTTACGGCACTAAGATTGGTCGCATCGCAACCAATTCCCCAAATAGTATCCGTAGGGAACACAATGACTTTGCCTTGACGGACTTGGTCAGAATAGAAAGCAATATTTTTCACCATAGGGGCGATAACAAGTTTGTGGTTAGAATCGTTAGTTATATGTGTGTCCTTTAAACAACATACAAGCCTATAAACGCATGAAATAATCGATAAGTATATCGATTATTCAATATTTTAGTAATAACTTCCAAATTAAATATAAGTTGAACATGACAAGATTAATTATCATTATTTGTTCTATTATTTTTTTACTTCCATCTGACAGTTATGCAACGCATATTGTAGGAGGAGATGTAACTTATGAATGCTTGGGGTTCAATGTCGATACAACCGGAGTTGAATTGCGGGTTGAATTCACGATATATAGAGATCTTTTTAGCGGTGGTGCTCAATTTAACAATGATGCAGATTTTGGTGTTTGGGCAAGTAGTGGAGGTGGATGGAGTTTCTTTCGAGCGATTGAAAATCAAGATTTTTTTGATCGTGCAAGCGTTCCATTTGATGATGATCCTTGTGTAGATATACCTTCTGGAGTTGGGATAGAAAAAGCCAAATATGCTTTCAGTGTTTTTCTTCCTTTGGATGGTAGGGATTTTCTTATTGCTTACCAAAGATGTTGCAGAAATCCAACAATTAATAATTTAATAAATCCAGGAGATACTGGTGCAGCTTTTCAGATAGAAGTTACAGCAGAATCATTGGCCTTGTGTAATAACAGTCCTCAGTTTAATGAATTTCCGCCGATTTTTATCTGTGCCAATTTCAATATTAATTTTGACCACTCGGCAGTTGATGCAGAAGGTGATGTATTGGTGTATGAATTTTGTGCTCCACTTCAAGCTGGAGGAACCGATGGTTCGATGGGCACAGGAAACGCAAATTCTTGTACTGGAGTCACGCCAAATCCTGCAATATGTCCTCCAGAATTTAATGATGTTGTGTTTGCACCACCTTTTACCGAAGACCAACCGCTTGGAGGAGATCCAATTGTAACCATTAATGCTGCAACTGGATTGATTTCAGGAGCACCCACCCAATTGGGACAATTTGTCGTAGGAGTATGTGTGAAAGAGTTTCGAGATGGCGTGTTGTTAGGGGAAATAAGAAGAGATTTTCAGTTTAACGTTGTGATTTGTACACCAACGGTGGTTGCTGAAATTGATGCTGGTTTTAATGCAGACGACTTAACTTTTAATATTGCCTCTTGCGGGGAGAATACTGTTGATATTGTAAATAATAGCTTTCAAGAATCTTCAATTCAAAGTTATAGTTGGTGGTTTGAAATAGCACCAGGAGATACAACAAGATTTTCTACCAAAGATGTTTCGGTCACATTTCCAGACATAGGGACATATACAGGTAGTATGATATTGAATGAGGGTACTGAATGTTCTGATACCGCAGATGTTTTGGTTAATATTTTCCCTAGCATTGATGCTGAATATGAATTTGAATTTGATACCTGTGTTGCAGGTCCTATCGTTTTTAATGATTTATCAGTTACGGGCGCGGATGATATAGTTGCTTGGGACTGGGACTTTAATGGAGCTGGCACCTCGGATCAGCCCAATCCAAGTCATTTATTCCAAGAGCCTGGACTTCAAGTAGTTGCGCTGACTTCGACTGATTCAAATGGTTGTTCCGATACTGAGATTGCAGAAATTGAATGGTTTCCTGTTCCTCCTTTACTTATTGTACAGCCAGATAAGTTCTTGGCATGTGCACCTCTTGGCGAAATTTCCTTTGCAAATTTATCAGAACCGGTAAACGAAGAATATACAATCAATTGGGATTTTGGGGATGGGAATACTTCGGATTCAATAAGCCCTGTTCACATATATGAAGAGCCTGGAGTTTATTCAGTTGATCTAGAAATTATTTCTCCAATTGGATGTGAAACAAGTCAGAATTATCCTAATTGGATAACCATCGAGGAAAGTCCAATCGCTGATTTTACTTTCACCCCTGATAATCCAGATGTGTTTAATAAAGAATTATTTTTTACTGATTTGTCTCAAAATTCGGTTGCACAACAATGGAACTTTGATGGAGAGTTTGTGTCATTAGAGCAGAATCCAAACTATACTTTTCAGGATACAGGAATTTATGATATACAATTAATTGCCTTTCATCAAACAGGTTGTCCTGATACGCTAATTCAGACCATTGACATAAGACCATTGGTAGATTATTTCTTACCAAATGCATTTACTCCAAATGGAGATGGAAAGAATGATGTATTTATTGGCAAAGGATTTTTATCAGGATTGAGGGATTTTGAAATGAATATTTGGAACAGGTGGGGTGAGCAGGTATATAGCACCACTGATCCTTTCAGGGGATGGAATGGAACCAAACAAAATGATGGCGATCTATCTCCTCAAGGGGTTTATGTATGGGAGCTTAGGTATATCGGACCTAGGGGTGGCAATGAGAGTGCCAAAGGCCATGTTACCTTGCTGAGGTAATGAATAACTGAGGTAATGAGCAATAAAGAAAAAGGAGCGATTTACTAAATCGCTCCTTTTTCTTTATTGATTGTGTTTCTTATTTACAATGAGTCTCAAAAGCTTGCACAAGATTGTGAGCAATTGCTTGAGCCGTATTGCCTTCGATGTGATGTCTCTCTAGCATGTGAACAAGTTTGCCTTCTTTGAACAATGCAATGGCAGGTGAAGAAGGCGGATACGGGAGTAAAAATTCCCTAGCTTTTTCAACTGCATCTCTGTCTACGCCAGCAAATACTGTAACTAGATTATCTGGTTTTATTTCAGATTGTGCGGCCATTTTAGCTCCTGGTCTAGCATTTGCGGCAGCGCAACCACAGACAGAATTTACAACAACAAGTGTAGTTCCTGTTTTGCTTGATAAAGCTTGGTCTACAGCTTCCGCTGTTTGAAGCCCTGTAAAACCGAAGTCTGTTAAGTCTTGAGCGAGCGGTGCGACTAATTCTGGTGGATACATATGTTTAAATTTCTAAAATATGATTAATAAGTGTAATATATTAACTAAAATTGTGAATATAAATTTTCTCAAAAATATGAAGATTATACCCCTAATTCTAATTGCTACACTCACAATAACACTTTTGTTGCCACAAGGTTGCACAAGAGATGTATTACTTAGTTCTGATGCATGCGAAGAAAGTGAGATTACAACGTACAGTGATATCCGAAATATACTTACTGGATCATGTGGTGCTGGCACTACCGAATGTCATGTTACAGGTGGTGTATTTCCAGATTACACTAGCTACAATGATGCTATGGCAAATACACTGACCTTTAACAGATTTGAGACAAGAGTATTGATTAAGATGGATATGCCTCAAGAAGGGTGGCCACAGTTGGATTCCGTCGAGTTTAGAATGATAAAGTGTTGGGTGGAAGGAGACTACCAACAATAAAAAATGAACCTCACTAAAAGAAACAATATGAAATGTAGATGGACTTTATTGATTGTGATTTTAGCAACATCATTGTTTGCACAAAAAGATGATCCAAGAGTTTTTAAAGACACAAGAATAATAAATTCAGTTTCTATTGAAACTTTGGCTAAACGAAAATTGGATTTTAGAGTTGGACATAAGTTTGGGGATTTTGCAGGTGCTGTAGGTGGATGGCCTACATTTTATGGTTTAGAGAATGCAGCAGATGTAATGATTGGGTTTGATTACGGTTTGACTGATAAATTGATGATTGGAATTAGCAGAACAAAAGGTTCTGATGAGCTAAGGCAGAATGTAAATTTTTCTACAAAATTCATGCTTGCTGATGACAGGTCAGGTAGCAGTTTTCCTTTTACTTTATCTGTATACGGTTTGGCCTCATTAAGTACAATGCCTAAATCTACAAGTAGTGAACCTTCTTTGTCTTCCTTTGAAGTTCCTGCACACAGATTGGTGTATCATATGCAAATCATGGCAGGTAAGAAAATCGCCAACAAATTAAGTCTGCAAGCCAATCTAGGCTTTACCTATAGAAACGTAGTAAGAGAAGGTGATAAAAATGATTTGGTATCTGTAGGCGTAGCCGTTAAGTATCAAATAACGAGGGCTTTTGGAGTAATTGCGGAAGGGATATTTCCATTTAATGCAGCAAGAGATTTACAAAAGGAAAACAATCCTTTGTATTTCCCGACTACCGGTTTTGCTGTAGAGTGGGAGACAGGTGGCGGTCATACATTCCAATTGAACTTCACCAATGCTAGAGGATTGATGGCAACAGATTATATTCCTAATAATACAGCAGATTGGGCTGAAGGAGAATTTAGAATGGGTTTTGTAATTTCAAGATTGTTTGCATTATGATTAAGAATTTGTACACGCTTCTAATTATTGTTTGCATCATTATCTTAAATGCTGCATTTGATTCAAATCCCAAATCTGTCAAGCTAGATCAGACCGTAAATGGTTTGTTGCTTGAATTAGGAGATTCGGATTTACCTCATCCAATCGATAGAAGCATTGAAGGAGTATCTTCCAAGAGAGGAGAGGAGATAATTAAATACGGATTTACTGAAAATCACAAAGGGAATAAAGTAAAAAAACAAAGTAAACACTTTGTATGTACATCTTGTCATAATCTAGTGAAAGAAGATCCTGATCTTAGTGTATCAGATCCAGAAGCTAGATTGCGGTATTCTATTGAAAATGATTTACCATTTCTACAAGGAACAACCCTTTATGGTGCAGTTAATCGAACTTCATTTTACAATGATGACTATTATAAAAAGTATGGAGATTTAGTTTTTGATGCTAGGAATGATATTCGTAATGCGATACAGTTGTGTGCTACAGAATGTGCTCAAGGGAGAGCCTTAGACGATTGGGAAATCGAGTCAATTCTTTCCTACATGTATGATATTGATTTAAAAGTAGGAGATCTTAATATGTCAGCTGTTGAGAGAGACCTTGTCGAAGATGCAATAAACGGTACCTCTTCAAAAGAGGAAGCCATTGAACTAGTAAAGTCAAAATACTTGGCTGGTTCTCCGGCTACTTTTATAAATCCTCCAATTGAGAGAAAGAACTTAATTTTTGAAAGCCCAGATTTACAGATGGGAAAAATGTTGTACGAAAGAAGTTGCTTGCACTGTCATGAAGAAGGAAAGTATAGTTATTTGACACTTGATGATACGAAAATGACATTTCAATACCTGAGTCGAAAAGCAAATGGTTTTAAACGAAATTCTATGTATCAAGTGATTAGATATGGTGTTCCCAGTTACGTGATGAAAAAGTCATATATGCCGCACTACACTGCAGAAAAAATGAACGAAGAGCAATTGAACAACTTAAGGGCTTACATTGATTATCGAGCCAAAAAGTAATTAGTTAAACTTGCTTTTGTATTCTTCCCAATCACTTAAATGATCGATGTCTTTAAGTCGTGGTAATAGGTGGCAATTATAACCAACAGATGCAGCTCTTTCTATGGTTGTATCAAGAACTGATTCTGTAGACCATTCTATTTCTGTGAATACTATGGGGCTAAATTGGTTCATACCTATTAAATAATATCCACCATCAAATGTAGGTCCAAGAACGATATTGTGATCATCTAGTTGGTCGTAAGCTTCTTGCAGAATGTCTTCAGTAATATAAGGACAATCGCTCCCAATAAGAATTACCTTGGCGTACTGTTCATTAAACAATACTTGAAATCCATTGGACATTTTCTCACCTAAGTCATCACCACCTTGCAATTTTTTTGAATAAGTTGGTGAGGTCCATTTATCGTTTTCATCAATAAATTGACTGTAAAATACATATCTATTTGTATCAACTTTTGAGGTTATGTTGTGGGTGATGTTTAGTAACTTTTTATAAATAGCTAGTGCTGTTTCATCATCTGAATCTTTTGCAATTCTAGTTTTGGCTTTGCCTAGTTCTGGATTTTTTATAAAAATTGCTAACGCTTTATTTTTCGCTTTTTCCTTTTTTGTCATCTCCTTCTTCTTGAATTCTTGCTGTGGTTCCCACATTTAATTTTTTGGAAACTGCGCTATATGGTCCACTTACGATTTCTTGTCCATTGTTTACTCCGGATAATATTTGAATATATTCATCATTCTGAATGCCAGATTTTACTTTAATTGTTCTTACGGTATCTGCTTCAAATACAAAAAGAACTTCATCAAACTTTTCAATATCTTCATCTCCATCTTTATTTACTCTTGTTGTAACAGCTTGTATAGGAACAGTAACAACATTTTTGGCAACATCAGTATAAATATCCACAGAGGCAGACATACCAGGTCTGAAGGGATATGGTCTTCCTTTGGTGACCAAAGTAGCATATGATTCTGGAAGTATTCTAATTTTGACAGGAAAGTTGGTTACTTGGTCTGTACTAATACTTGCTCCTAATCCTGTGTTTAGATTTGAAGCAGAATTTGCGATTTCAGTAATTCTTCCTTTGAAAGACAGGTCTATGTAAGCATCAACTTCGATCTTTACAGAGTCGCCCATTTCAACTTTAACGATGTCGTTTTCTGAAACTTCTACTTCAACTTCCATGATGTTAAGATTGGATATTCTCATCATTTCGGTTCCAGACATTTGCATGGTTCCAACCACTCTTTCTCCTTGTTCTACGGACAATGATGAAATGATTCCACTTACTGGTGCTTTGATGGTGGTTCTATTGAGGCTGGTTTTAAGTTCATTTAATGTGGCTTCTGCGCTTTGGACATTAAAGTCAGCTCCTTCTGCACTTTGGTTTGCTGAGCGAATACTTGCTTCCGCCGCACGTAAATTGGCTTCCAGGCTTTCCAAATTAGATCCTGATTGCTCGAGTTCGACATCCGATATAACGCCATCTTTATGAAGGTTTACATTTCGCTCATGGATTTTTTTAGCATTGCCTAATTGTGCAATGATTTGTTCCTTTTGTGCAATACTTGATTCGATCTGACTTCTAGATATTGAAGATTGGGCTTTGGCGCTATTGACAGATGCTTTACCTCTCTGCACTGCCGATAGATATGCATCTGGATCAATTTTTACCAATATTTGTCCAGCTATAACTGAATCGCCTTCAGCTACATACAATTCCACAATCTCTCCAGAAACATCAGAGGAAATCTTTACTTCTTTTTCTGGAAATATTCTTCCGCTTGCAGACACAGTTTCATGGATGGTTCTTTCCTTTGCATTGTCAAGGATTATTTCAACACCGTCTGGCTCTTTGTTTTTAATCGCCATTCCTGCAGCAATTATTACAAATAGAGCAAGGATTGAAAGTACGATCCACCTTCTTCTGTTTTTTTTCTTAGCCATTGTTTAAAGTTTGAAAGGTTTGCCCATATAGAATTCAAGGACCTTGATTGCAAATAGATAATTGTATTTATCAATAAGGAAATTTAGCGACGCATTATCGTATTGAGTTTGGATGTTTGTAAGATCAAATGTATTGAGTGAGCCTGCTTCAAATAATTTTATGGCATTGTCCAAAGCAGCTTTTCTGGCTTCAACGATATTGTTGGACGCAGCCAATGCTTTTTTTGCAGCACGAGCATCTGCCAACGTTTGTTGAACTAAGATTTGAATATTTTCTTTTAATCTTGCTGTAGCGAGTTGACTAGACTTGACGCCTAATTCTGCTCGCTGGATATTGCTTTTGGTTAGACCACGATTGTAAATAGGTATGGATAAATTCAATCCAACTCCAAAAGAAGTATTGTCTTGAATTTGTTCAAAGAAACTTGCATCTCTTGTCACTGGGATTTCTTGCATTGTAGTTACGACTACTGGCGTACCGTTAAAGTCGATGGTTTGATTGATTGCAATCACTTCTGTTCCATCTAATCTGAATCCTCTGTTAGAATAAGCTGAGCTTAAATTACCTCCAAGAGACAATGTAGGAAGTAAGTCTGCCTTCGCAATTTTGATGTTATAAGCAGCACTCTCTTCCTGTAGCAGAGCTGCCTTGATGGCTGGTTGTGATCGTAGTGTTAATTCGTATACTTCTATAAAGTTTACGAGATCTGGATCGACACTTGTGTCAATATCGTTTGGAGCAATAATATTAATTTCTTCTTCTGGTGAAACTCTGATTAGTTGCTTCAATTGAAGCATGGAAATGGCTTTGTTGTTTTCTGCCAAAATGATGTTTGATTCATTAGATGAAATCTGTGCTAGAATATCGAGTTTATCATTTTTAGGTCTGGCACCGGCGTCTATCAATTTGCTGATAAAATCTAATTGCTCTTGTGTTTGTTTTAGTTGTGCTTCAGCAACATTGATGTTTTCCATTGCAAACAAAGTATTCAGATATGCTGTAGCTACTTGAAGCGCAATATCAGCTTCGGATTGTCTCCGTTGTTCTCTGGCTGCATTGAAGTCAATTTCAGATTGTTTGATGGCATTCTTTAATCTACTTCCTCCATATAATAATACGTTACTAGATAAGCCGTAATTGTTAGATGTAAATCGAGATGTTATAAATTCATTTGTGGTAGGATCGATGCTTCTACCAAAATTTGTATTGAGTCCACCGAAGCCTTGTAGATTGGGGTTGCGATTGTTTTTTGCTTGTCTATTTGTAATTTCAGCATTGGCAATTGAGATGTCAGCTTCTTGTAAAGCAAGACTTCTTTCCAATGCCATAGAAATACAATCCTGTAATGAAAGCGTCTTCTGGCCAGTTGATTGCAAGCTAAAGAAACTTAGTGCTATAAAAGTCAGCAGCAATTGTTTCATTTGATGATGTTTGTAATAAACGATATATAAATATCAATTATACATATAAATTCATCAAATAAAATCTATCAAGTAGCAAATTATAAAGATAAAGCCCAATTAATTTTTTACCGAGCTTCTATAACTCAGCCCTATTACCTCATCATAGTTTTCACTATATGATCTTTGATATATCACAATGAGATAATCATTTTCAGTTTGATGGCTATTCCCTTCTAGTAATTCAGTGTCGACGGAGCCTGTTTCATCCATAACCCCATAGAGATAATCGTAATAGCCTTGTTTGAAGAAAAGATTGTTTTTGTAGACTTTTCGATCGTAGTCATAGTTCATCTTATACAGCGGACTCGGTGTCCAGTCATTGAACCTTCCTAAAATGTATACATCTTTGTCTTCGACTTCCATCGTTTTTAATGTAAAATAGACATCTACATAGTCACCTGTTACTTCATCATTTTCTCCGTTATCATTTGCCAAAACGAAAGCCCCATTCGCGTCGTTTTCAAAAACGTAATTTCCAAAGTACCGAGACTTTGACAATTCAAGAATTGCTTTTGTTCCATTTGCCTCTAGATCAATACTATGGACATTTCTGGTTGCCGCTTCAAGGGTTCTGATATCAAAACTTCTATGTTCTTTCAGTCCAGGGAAAGAGTAGGGCATGCCATTGTTGAATGTTATTCTATCGGCGATGATGCTGGTAGGCTTCAAGTTATCGATGGATTCAAACCACCTTCCATTTTGTATGATGGTGGCATATAGCTCTTCTTTAGGATTTGAAATGTAGGTGTCTTTTTTATTTACCTCAAAAGTGACACCTTGATAAGAATTGATATACTCAACGTCAGGAGATTTGGTTGTTTTAACTACTACCACTACTTTCGGCTTAGCAACAATAAAGCGTCTTGTAATCACGGGAAGCCCATTTTCGTCATTGATTATGAGTAGGTAATTGCCCGAGATTTTGAAATTCATATCACGATTGGGGATAATAAGCTGATAATTGGTGTAATCGACAAAGGTATTTTCAGCAGTATTAAACATTTCTATTCGCTCCCCGTTAAATCCATCTAAAAATTCCAATTCATTTATATCGCTAGGAACCCAATCTTTGGTACAATGCTGCACTTCGTAGGTATAATCATAAAATGAACCACCCATATCATCAAAAGATAAAAACAATCTTCCATTGTCTAGTTGAATAGTAGGATAAGAGGTAGGAAGTCCAACTTGGTGAAATGCCACACTTTTGATAAAATCAACGTAAACTTCATCTTGATACCTGACCGTGTCTTCTTGGGCTAGGCTGATATTAACCATGATTAAAATAAATAGCGAGGATAAAAGGCTTTTTAATGTCATATTTAATAGATAAGTGTGTTTTTTACACAATTTATAACGTTGTTTTCTATTTGAAAATTAAAAATATGATTGAATTAACAAGATTTTAGGTAATTCGTGAATTTGTTTCTGATCGCTTTCGCAAATATATCTTTCTCAAATACTTGTTTATTCCAAATTAAATTGCCTCCTAATTCATTTTTATGCATATAAATATCTTTAATATGAGTTTAAGTGCAATTTAATTTTACGACCTTCTTTTTGCGAAAATTCTAGTCTTAAAACTATTATTCTCAGGTGGTAATATTTACGTAAAAGCATCTTAAGATATAATAAAAACCTTTATATATTTGCGCTGAAATAATGAGTGGAGTACTGATTTTGAAGAATTTTTAACTAGTTGCACACAATTCTATGTTCCAAATTGCACTATTGGTTATCGGGGTAATCGTTGTCTTGGCTGTCCTGATTTCATTGGCTGATAATCTTATCCAAATTGAAGCTAAAAAATCCGGGATAGATACCGAAACAAACAACATGAGTGTTTGGCCCAATGTAAGTGAAATGATGAAACCCAAAGCGCCATCTTCAATTGCTGGGAGTAATTTTCATAAGCTAAAAAAAGGTCATGATATCAAGATCGCTGGTAGTCCTACTGGTGAAGTTGTCCATGAAGGTCAAATATCAAGATTTGCCGTAAGGCCAGGAAATTTCAGAGGAATAGCACCGATACCTAAAATGGTCGTGGAAATTGGTAGTGAAGTGAAAGCTGGAGACCCATTATTTTTCGATAAACCGAATCCGGACATTCTATATGTTGCACCAGTAAGTGGTGAGGTGATAGAAATAAACCGAGGTCAGAAAAGGGCCATTAGCGAAGTGGTGATTCTAGCTGATAAAGAACAAAAATATAAGCAATTTGATGTCCCATCTTTGGCTGATTCGAGCAGAGAAGATTTGATTGGTTTTCTTAAATCTACAGGAACTTTGGGTTCAATCATACAAAGACCATTTGGAACTATAGCTGATCCAGAAGTAACCCCTAGAGATATATTTATTTCAGGTTTTAATACTGCTCCATTAGCGGCAGATACATCATTGTTGCTATCAGGTAGAGGTTCAGATCTTAATAAAGGAATAGACGTTTTAAATAAACTTACCTCAGGTCAAGTCTATATTTCTTTTAATCCAACCCAAGCGGAATTTGGTTCAAATGTTCATAATGCTGAGGTACATTATTTTGATGGGCCACATCCAGCAGGAAATGTAGGAATTCAGATTCACCATATCAAGCCGATCAAAGGGGCTGATGTCGTATGGACTATGCCAATTGATGAAGTTTTGACACTTGGAGCTTTATTCAATACGGGTCAACTAAAGCAAACAAAAATTGTTTCGATTGGAGGAAAGGTTGCTAACCCAACGTATGTGAAGACATTTAAAGGAGCAAACGTAGGAGAATTGGTGGCTGGACAATTGGAAGGAGATAAGAATAGGATCATTGCGGGAGACATATTGACTGGTGAAAAAGTTACCGAATCACAATATTTGAACGCAGGAGATGACCAAATTTCAGTGATTTCAGAAGGAGATTACTATGAGCCATTTGGATGGTTGTTGCCGATCAAACCAAGGCCAAGTGTATCAGGAACATTTCCAAACTTTTTGTTCCCTGACCATGAGTTTGAAGTAGATACAAATACGCATGGAGAAAAGAGAGCTTTTGTTGTAACTGGACAATATGAAAAGATGTTGCCTATGGATATTTATCCACAACATTTGATGAAGGCTATTCTTACTGGTAACATAGAAAGAATGGAAGGTCTTGGAATAAATGAGCTTCTTGAAGAAGACATTGCAGTAGCTGAATTTGCCTGCACATCTAAACAACCTCTTCAAGCAATTTTGCGAGATGGTTTAGATTATTTAAAAGAACAAGTATAATTTAAAAAATACACAGCGAAGATATAACCAATGGGATTACTCAATTTTATCAAGAAGATCGAACCGGACAAGAAAAAAAGTCCATTTCTTCATACACTGTATGATGGGTTCTTCACTTTTGCTTATTCACCGAATAGTGTTACTTCAGGAGGAGTACATGTACGAGATGGAATGGATCTAAAAAGGACCATGATTCATGTTGTATTGGCAATGCAATTGTGTTATTTATTCGGAACCTATAATATAGGTCATCAGCACTTCATTGCAATGGGTGAATATCCTGGATTCTTAGAAGGATTCCACCTTAAGTTGTTCCATGGTCTGATTAAATTGCTACCAATATTTGTAGTTTCTAATTTGGTCGGTCTTGGTATCGAGTTTTATTTTGCAGCGAAGAAAGGACATGCCATAGAAGAAGGATTTTTGGTTTCTGGAGCATTGATTCCATTGATTATGCCACCAGACATTCCAATGTGGATTTTGGCTTTGTCAATCGTATTTGCTGTAATCATTGGTAAAGAAGCATTTGGTGGAACAGGGATGAACATTTGGAATATAGCCCTATTGTCAAGGGTGTTTGTATTCTTTGCTTATCCAACAACCATTTCAGGAGATGAGGTATGGGTTTCAGGATTTGAAGGGATTTCAGCTGGTATGTCTCCAGATTATGGATGGGCTCACAACTTGTTCAATCATTTATTTGAATGGATGGACATAGCCACCTTCACCGCCAGTTCCTCCGTCGTTGACGGTTATTCTGGAGCAACGCCTTTGGCTCTAGCATCAAAGGGTGGATGGTCTGCAGTTACCGACGTATATACAACTACTCAGATGTGGTGGGGAACGATTCCAGGTTCAATCGGGGAAACTTCTAAGCCGCTAATTATTATAGGAGCTATTATCCTGATCGCAACAGGAATTGCATCTTGGAGAATTATGTTGTCCATGTTGCTAGGAGCAATTGCGATGGGTTGGATATTGAATGGATGGGGAGCAACCGAATTCATGCAGGTTCCTTGGATTTACCAATTCTATATGGGTAGTTTCTTTTTTGCAATGGCATTTATGGCAACAGATCCAGTAACAGCCGCATCTACCAATATCGGTAAATGGATTTACGGATTTCTGATAGGATTTATTGGAATGATCGTAAGGGTATTGAATCCAGCGTATCCTGAAGGATGGATGCTTGCAATATTGTTCTTAAATACATTTGCACCTTTAATAGATCACTACGTATTAGAGGCTAACATGAAAAAACGTTTACAAAGTGCATAGTACAAGATCAACAATCGTATTCGTGTTTATTATGACTGCTGTTGTAGCAGTTATTTTAGCTGCTTTGTTCAATGGATTGAAACCAATTCATGACAAAAATGAAGCGCTTTACAATAAGACAGCCATTCTATCTGCGATAGAAAATCAGCTGCCAAAGAAATTGGATGAAATGGAAGGTGAGGAAATTGAAACCCTCTTCAGTACTAAGATGAAACAATCAGTAGTTTCTATTTCTGGCGAAGCTATAGATGAAGCTTTAATCAAAGCAAGACATGGTGGATCCAAAGCAGAAAATATATCTCTGAAAACAGAGAAGAAAATAGCTGATGAAGAAAAGTATTTGCCTGTATTTGAATATCAAGGTGATGGCGGTAAAAAGTTCTATATCGCATCAGTAAGAGGGAGTGGACTTTGGGATGATATATGGGGATATGTTGCTTTAGAAGATGACTTGAATACATTGGCAGGAATTGCTTTTGGACACAAAGGAGAAACGCCTGGTTTGGGTGCTGAGATTAAAGACAATGGTGCTTTTAAAGAGCAGTTTAAAGGAAAGAAGATTTATGACGAAGATGGAAATTTCAAATCTATCTATGTAAGAAAAGGAGGAGCAAAAGATCCAATCCATGAAGTGGATGGTATTTCAGGAGCAACGATTACAGCAGATGGAGTTACTGAGATGTTAGATCGAGGTCTTCAATATTATGATTCATATTTTAATACGATAAAAGGGTAGTCCTTAAAAAGATATTTATGTCAGAAATTACAAAAGTAGCAGAGAAGGAACCAACTTTTGCCTTTGGTAAAAAGGAAAGAAAGTTATTGACCGATCCGCTAAATGACAACAACCCAATTACAGTTCAGGTACTAGGTATTTGTTCTGCATTGGCAGTTACAACCAAGGTTGATGCATCATTTGTTATGGCGATTGCCGTAGTTTTTGTTTGTGCATTTTCAAATCTTATTATTTCATTACTAAGAAACTCTATTCCTAAGTCGGTAAGGATGATTGTTCAATTGGTCGCTATTGCAACCTTGGTAACAATTGTTGAGTTGGTTTTAAAAGCAGCCAATTATACTGTATTTACTGAATTGTCAGTTTTCATTGGGTTGATCATTACAAATTGTATTGTGATGGGAAGATTGGAGGCCTTTGCAATGGCCAACGGACCTTGGAAGTCTTTTCTTGATGGAATTGGAAATGGAATCGGTTATGGAATCATATTGATTGCAGTAGCAGCCATTAGAGAACTTTTCGGGAAAGGCACATTTTATAATATTCAAATTTTAGGTGATTGGTATACGCCAAACGGATTGATGGTTTTATTCCCATCAGCGATGTTTGTTATCGGAATACTAATTTGGATTCATAGATCATGGAATAGAGATCTGATTGACGTATCATAATCAAATAAGAAAATGGAATCACAATTATTAAATATATTTATTAAGTCTGCATTTATAGAAAACCTTGCCTTGGCATATTTTCTTGGAATGTGTTCTTATTTGGCTGTTTCTAAAACAGTAAAAACTGCGTTTGGATTGGGACTAGCTGTAATTTTCGTTTTGGGAATTACCATGCCTATTAACTGGATAATCAGTAATTACTTACTTGCAGAAACTGGAGTTTTTGGAATCGATCTTACTTTCTTAAGACTCATTTTATTTATTGCAGTAATAGCATCAATGGTTCAGCTTGTAGAGATGGTTGTAGAAAAATTCTCACCATCACTTTACAACTCATTGGGAATCTTCCTTCCATTGATAACAGTAAACTGTGCTATTTTAGGAGGATCATTGTTTATGGTATCCAAGGAATATAATTTCTCTGAATCAATTGCTTTCGGACTCGGAGGTGGATTTGGATGGTTTTTAGCGATCATCGCGATTGCTGCCATCAGAGAAAAGATTCAATATTCTGCAGTACCTGGTCCATTAAGAGGATTGGGAATGGCATTTTTATTGACTGGATTGATGGGAATGGCGTTTATGAGTTTGATGGGAATTGATCCTGCTGCATTTTAATAACAATAAAAGATTTAAGATATGATATTCTTGTTTTCAGTGATGGAGTATGCCGGACCACTCATCGTATTATGCGGTGTAATTCTTCTTTTGAGTTGGATGTTAATCTATGCAAGAAAGCAGTTGGTACCTCAAGGTGAGGTTAAAATCATCGTAAACGGTGATGAAGAGAATCCAATGATGGTTCAGCCAGGTAGTACACTACTAACTGTACTTTCTGAAAAAAGTATCTTCCTTCCTTCCGCATGCGGAGGTGGAGGAACATGTGCCATGTGTGAATGTCATGTACATGCAGGTGGAGGTGATGTATTACCAACCGAGATGAATCACTTGACAAGAAAAGAAGCTGCTGAGAATAAGAGATTGGCTTGTCAAGTGAAAGTAAGAGAAGACATGGAGATCAGTGTACCTGAGGAAGTTTTCGGAATTAAGAAATGGGAGTGTGAGGTAGTAAGTAATAATAACGTTGCCTCTTTTATTAAAGAATTTGTAGTTAAGTTGCCAGAAGGAGAGTCTTTGGATTTTGAGTCAGGTGGATATATTCAGATTGATGTTCCTGAGGTTGTAGTAGACTTTAAAGAAATGGATATTACTGCTCACCCAGATCATCATGATTCCCCAGATAAATTTCAGTCAGAATGGGATAAGTTCAAATTGTGGGATCTTAAGATGGTAAATGAAGAAGAGCAATTTAGAGCTTATTCAATGGCCAATCACCCAGCAGAAGGTAACATCGTCAAATTGAATATTAGAATTGCAACACCACCATTTGATAGAGCTAAGAATGGATGGATGGATGTAAATCCAGGAGTATGTTCATCATATGTCTTTGGATTGAAGCCAGGTGATAAATGTACAGTGAGTGGACCATATGGTGAATTCTTTATCAAAGAGACGAAAAAAGAGATGGTTTATATCGGAGGAGGAGCTGGTATGGCTCCATTAAGATCGCACTTATTCCACTTGTTCCATACATTGAAGACTACAGATAGAAAGGTAAGTTTCTGGTATGGAGGTAGAACAAAGAGAGAATTGTTCTACGTAGAGGAGTTTAGACAAATAGAAAGAGATTTTCCAAACTTTAAGTTTCATATCTCGCTAGATAATCCATTGCCTGAAGACAATTGGCAAGTGAAAGAGAATATTGATGCTCCAGGTGATGGTTTCCAAGGATTCATCATGCCAGTATGTGTAGAGCAGTATCTAAGCAAACATCCGGAACCAGAAGAAATCGAATATTATTTCTGTGGGCCGCCGATGATGAATAAATCTGTAATTGATGCACTAGATTCACTAGGAGTACCAGAAGAGAACATAGCATTTGATGATTTTGGAGGATAAATCCAATATTTGAGAATACTTAAATAATACTTAAAAAAGGCCTAGGGACAATTTCCTAGGCCTTTTTTGTCGTTTTAGCCCTCAAAATGTAATAATATTGAAATACTTTGGAAAATAATAGTTAAAATATTGACATTAATAGTATTACTATCATATATTTGAGTAACAAAATTGATAAATGATGACAGAGCAAGTATTAAATTCGAAAATTATCTCTTTGAAGCCGCAATTAGAGAACTATGCATATTCACTTACTAAGGATTCTGTAAACGGTCAGGACTTGGTTCAACAGACTATGTTGAAGGCATTTGATAAAATACATCAGTTTAAGAAGGGGACAAATCTTAAAGCATGGTTGTTTACAATCATGAGAAACAATTTCATTAATGATATTCGTAAGAATAGCAAATTTGTTGGAAGAGAAGAATTGTCTAGCTATGTACCTTATTCAAGTAAGGACATGAATGTAAAAAATCTTGGTGAGGCAAATATTATGTATGAGCTATTGGTTGAAGAAGTAGAGAAACTTCCTGCCAATTTGAAAGAGCCATTTAAGATGATGGTTGATGGTTATGCTTACAAAGAAATATCTGATAAGTTGGATATGCCATTGGGTAGTGTAAAGAGCTTTATTCACAAAGCAAGAAAACGTTTGCAAAAGCGAGTTTTACATCTTTCAGAATATACTACGCTTAGAAAGAGTGCATAATCGGCATAGGCTTATTTTTAAAAGTGCTAGTAGGCTAGTATAACCTCATAACCAATAATTACCAAATGGAAGTTTATATAAATCCACGAATCAATCCAGATGTTTATCTCAAGAATCCAATAGATTCTGATTTAGGTAAAAAGATTATTCTTGCTGCTGTTGATATGATTGATGAATTAGGATATGATAAATTTACTTTCAAGAAATTGGGCCAGAAGATAAACTCAACTGAAGCGTCTATTTATAGATATTTCAAAAATAAGCACAGTTTGCTCGTTTATTTATCTGCTTGGTATTGGGAGTTTTTACTGTATCATATTCAGGTACACACCATGAGTATAGATGATCCGAGAGAGCAATTAAAAACTGCAATCCATAATTTGGTTAATATTTCTGCTTCTGCAAAAAATCAATCCATCTTGGATATGTGCAAATTGCAGAGTATCGTTAATGAGCAGTTTTACAAAATTGTAAGAACTAAAAAAGTGATGGCTCAAAACGATTCAGGATATTTTGAGTCATACAAAAAATTGTGTAGTGCATTGGCAAGCATTTTTAATAACATTGATAGTACTTTTGAATATCCTATGACCATGGCGACATCTGTTGTTGAGATGTCAATCAACAATCATTTCTGTTGCAATAACCTTCCTTCATTGACTGAAATTAAATGTGGTACCAATCAGAAAGATCAAATTGAAAATATGATTCAGTATTTCTGCAATAGATTATTGGATACATGTATGGTTGAAACAGCGTAATTTTACTCTTCACACTATATCTGGATTGTTTTGATTTGGATTACCAAATCAAAAATCCAACACTTCTCAAGTTTTTTTATATTCTAATGTTTACTATTCTTTATAGTACATAAATACACACTAAGGGTTGTCTTTAATGTTTGTTAAATTAATAGACAGAAAGGTTTAGCTAGTGCTCCATGATCCTTGATTTCTTAAATCATTCTAATTTGTCTTGAGTCGGCAAGGCCTGTTTGGCATGGATTAAAGTATCAAGAAGTTAATGTCAATTCTTTCTTCCAATCAATATATCCCTTTATAGCCATTACGGTATAAACTATACTGATTAGCGCAAATAAGGTGCCTCCTGAAACGTAATAGATGTACATATAGATTGGATTTATAAATAACCAAAATATCCAATTTTCTATGTATCGCTTTGCCAAAAGAAAGGTAGCAATGATTGAAAACCCTGTAGTCAAAGCATCTATGTATGCATAGTTGGTATCAAAGAACCGTAAAGCAATATTTGCGCAAGCGAATGAAACCAAAATGCCAATGACAATAACCAACATATTCCATTTGAGATCTAGCTTCTTAATACTTGTTGTTTCTGAATTGTCTCCTTTACTCCAATGATAAGCGCCATAGAAAGACATGCCTACATAAAATATTTGCAGAAGCGCATCAAACTTTAAATTAAGATTATAAAAACTTTCATAGGCCCAACATGCAGAAGCGATGGCTCCAAATAGAAAACAAATTGCTTTGTTTTTAGTAGCGAAAAATATATAGGTTAAACTAAAAAGGGTGGCAATAATTTGAAGGGTACTCATGGCACTAAGCTAAAATTATTTTCGCTTAAAGTCTCCTCTTTTCCAGGCTTTGATAAATTCTGCCCACGCTGCTGGATTGAAAATCTGTTGAGGTTTAAATTGTCCAGCTGTCCGATAATCTTCAAACTGTTGTTTGACTAAGTAATTGTACGATTCAGTGCCATCTTGAGGTATGGCGTAAATCAATTCGTCAAGGACTTTCTGCGCTAAGTTGGCTTCAGCCAATTTTCTCATTTCATTGTCTACATTGATCGCTAAAAACTCGATTTTATAGTTTTCTTTGGAAGGCCATGGCTTGATAACTGCTTCTGGTAACAAAATATTCCCCTTACTCATTACTTGATACCAGCTATAGAAATAGTTGGTTAAAGTGTCTGGAATTACTTTTTGGACAGATTCAAAACCAACTCTACTGAATACGATTGTATCACCTGTCTCAGCTACTAGACTAAAAAATCCATCAATTTCAGTTACGGCTCCTCTTGATGTATTTAAAATTGAAACATTGGTATACGGAAGAGGTAAAATGTCACCATTAAGATCTTCGGTGACAACAACTCCTGAAAATTGAATAACCTGATTTTCATCCTGAGCACTAAGAAACAGCGTTGTTAATGAAAATATAAAAACTACCAGATATTTCAAGGAAATCATGTTTGGTTCGAATTATAAACGAATGTAACACTTAATTGTTACGGAATAGTCCAAATTATGTACCATTTAACGACCTTTTAACTAATTAATAATGTGGTTGTAGACATTGATTTGAGTGCGAAAAAAATATCTTTGCGGCGTGGAAGGATATAAAATAAAGATTCAACAATTTGAAGGACCGTTTGACCTTTTATTGTTCTTTATCGAGCGTGATGAGCTTGATATCCACGATATTGATATATCTCAAATCACAGATGATTTCCTAGCTTATATCCAACAATTGGAGGACTTAAATATCGATGTTGCTTCTGAATTCATTTTGGTTGCTGCTACATTGATGAGAATTAAAGCTAAAATGCTGATTCCTCGGAAAGAATTGGATGAAGATGGCAATGAGATTGATCCTAGGCATGAATTGGTTGAAAAATTATTGGAATATCAGCGATATAAGGACATCATTGACAATCTGAAAGATCTTGAGTTGCAGAGATCATTAAAGCATAGCAGAGGGTTTGCTAAGGCGGAATTAAAGCAATTGGCGACAAGAGCTTTGGTAGACATTGAGTTAGAATCTTTGAGTCTCTCGAAGCTATTTAAGGCCTTTGAATCTGTAATGAGTAGGTATGAAAGTAGGATAGAGCGGGTGGTACACCAGATTATCAAGTATCCATATACCATAAAAACACAACGAAAGAAGATTTTTGAAGCTCTAGAATTGAATCCTAGGAACTCTTTCCAGGACCTGTTTGCCACACTAGAAAATAGAATTGAGGCAATTGTGACTTTTTTGTCTTTGCTTGAATTATTGACAGCGCAAAAAGTTACAATGGTACAAGGTTTGGGTCCAAATAACTTTTGGATTGAGAAAGGTGATTTATTTAATAATGAAGAAGAATAACATATGAAATTAGAAGAATATATTGCAGTAAGTGGAATGTCAAACGTTTACAAATTGGTAACTAGTAAGCAAAATGGTTTGATCCTTCAGGATCTAGACACTGCGCGTACAAAATTCTATCCAGTAAGAAAACATCAATTTACGCCAATGGCATCAGTTGCCATATATACTTTGGAAGATACCATTCCTTTGGTGGATGTTTTTGCACGCATGAAGGACAAAATGGATACAATGCCAGTTCCAAAACCTTCTGACGATAAAATGGCATTATTGGAATATTTTGAGAATATTGTACCTGACTATGATGAAGATAGAGTGTATGTGAGTGATATCAAAAAGGTGGTCAAGTGGTTTACTTATTTGGATGATAGAAAAATCATTGAACAAGCCTTGGCAGCAATAGACTCGACTGGAGAAGAGGAGTAATTATAGTACGTCTTCTAGTGCCATTGAAATAACTTCTGATTCATAGCCTTTTCCAGCGGCAAACTGGTATAACTTGGATTTTAGCTGGTAACCGTTCAAATTTTTTCTTGCATATTGGCGGATCTGTTTTTCAAGTATGTTCAGTAAGTTGGAATAGTATTCTTCCTGATCTATTTCTTCTAGTCCTTTCTTAATGCAATACTCTGATATTCGCTTAGACTTTAGATTGATCATGATTTTCTTCTTACCCCAATTATTCATACGATACTTACCTCTCACGTATGATCTAGCATATCTTTCTTCATTGAGAAAATCATCTTGAATGAGTTGACTCATAATATTTTCAAGCTTATCTCCATAAACTTCCATTTTGATAAGTTTCGTGCGTACTTCAGAATGACATCGTTCTTTGTAGGCGCAAAATTGTTGCAGTTTGGTTAATGTACTTTGGTCTTTACTCATATAATAATAAAGGTATACATAATAGAATAAGGTTCAATTATAGGCAAAAAAAAATCCACAATTAAGTGGATTTTTAAAATTGGCTAATCGGGACGGCCTCTATAAATTGTCAACTGTCAACATGTAATTATGTTTAACAATGTTAATGAATCCGTGATCAATAAAAAGATCACACAACAAGCTGTTAGGGGAAATTTATAGGGAAGTGTTTTATAACGAGTCAAACATAAGACTAATAAATAACATATTATAAAAAATCGTAATATATAATTGTGATAGATTATCAATTTTGAAGTGTCTATATTGGATTGCGACGTAAAATACTTAGTGGTCCATATTTGCCAATTGGTAAATCAATAAATGGAAAGAAAAATTCCCGACCATAAAGTCGGGAATACTTTTAAGCTTCTTTCGATGCTTCTTTGGACATTTTGAAGAAATTTTCTGCAACTACTTCAGTCACATACTTTTTGTTTCCTTCTTTGTCTTCGTAAGATCGATAGGTCAATTTTCCTTGTATTAACACTTGATTTCCTTTGGACAAGGCAGACTTCATTTGTTCGCCCTTTTTGCCCCAAGCGACAATGGTGTGCCATTGTGTGTTTTGGACTTTTTCTCCATCGGAATTAAGGTAATATTCACTGGTTGCCAAACTGAAGTTGGCCACTGAATTACCGTTGTCAAATGTTTTTACTTCGATATCCTTACCCAGGTTACCAATCAATTGAACTGAATTTCTTAAAGTGTTCATACTAATAATTTTTGTTCACTTTGCCGTGAACCGATTAAATAACAATAAGTGATGGTTTTGTCCTTGTGGTAAACAGTTTGACTTTCGATTGATAGAATATTTTTCAAAATCCTATTTAAGTTGAGAATAAGATTTACATTTGTGAAAACAAGTTCTTTAAATTATATCTTATCAAGAAAGGTGGAGGGGAAAGGCCCGATGAAACCTTAGCAACCCTTAACAAAAATTATGTTTTGTTGAGAAGGTGCTAATTCCTGCAGCGATGCAAGATAAGTCAGAAGAAAATCTCTCTTTTGACCAGTTCAGGGAGGTTTTAATATTTCTCTTGGTAAGTAATAAATTGATTATGAATCATTTAAAAAATTACCAAGTTTCAGAGAGTTTTCAATTAGAGTCAGGTCGGACCATTGAAAATCTAAATATTTCATACCATACGTACGGTGAATTGAATGAAGACTGCAGTAATGTAGTATGGGTCTTTCATGCATTGTCTGCTAACTCTGACGTTATGGATTGGTGGCCAGGGCTTTTTGGCAATAAAGATTATTTTAATCAAAAAGAATACTTTATCGTCTGTGCAAATGTACTAGGATCACCATATGGAACTACTTCTGCAGATAACCTTGACTTTCCTCAGTTTTCAGTTAGGGACGTTGTTCAAGCGCATTTGAAGTTGGCAGAGAAATTAGGGATACATCATATTTATTGTGCTATTGGAGGATCGTTTGGTGGAGATCAAGCTATTGAATTTGCTTACAGCTATGAGGGAACAATTGAAAATTTGATTTTGATTGCATCGAGTAGTAGGGTTTCAGCTTGGGCCATCGCGATTCATGAAACACAACGACTGGCAATGACTTCGGATCCAAGTTTTGGGACAAAAGATGGTGGCTTGGATGGAATGAAAGCTGCGCGTGCGATTGGTATGTTAACTTATCGCACCAGTGAGGCGTTTATAGATTCTCAAACAGATCAGAGTGACAAGGTTGATCAATTTAAAGCAAGCTCATACATCCAATATCAAGGCGATAAATTTGTAAAAAGGTTCAATGCTTTAAGTTATTTCTACTTAAGTAAATGCCTGGATAGTCATAATCTTGGTAGAAATAGAGGAGGAGAACATTTGGCCTTGCGGCAAATTCGGATACCTACATTGGTCATAGGTATTACTTCAGATCTGCTGATTCCAGTACAGTTGCAAAAGGATATGGTCAAACATTTACCCAATGCGATCTATCGTGAAATTGATTCTGATTATGGGCATGATGGATTTTTGGTTGAAACACAAAAGATCAGTCAAGAAATTCATTCGTTTCTAAACAGGGAAGAACGAATAATCAAAGTGTTGAAATTTGGCGGGAAATCTTTGGCTACTGGAATGGCATTGGACAAAGCGATCAATATAATTACAGAGGAGTCCAAAAAAAGCCAAATTGTTGTAGTTGCTTCTGCGCGAGCAAAAACAACCGATCAATTGGTAAAATTGTATGAGCATGCGGTTGAAGGTAAGCTTGATGTTGCGATGTTGGATCAATTGTTTGAAGATCAGAAAGTTGCAACATTGGATGTTGATTTCACCAAAGAGAAGCATACATTGTTACAAAAATTGCAAGCGATAAGTGTTTTAGGGTTGAAGCATAAACGATTGTACGATCAAGTGGTTTCGTTTGGCGAATTGATGAGTGTAAAAACCATTGCCCAATATTTGCGACAGCGTATGCTTGATACGCTTATTGTGGATGCGAGAGAAATTATTAAAACAAATAATGACCACGGACAAGATCTAGTGGATCATGCGTATTCTAAAAATTTAACACAAGAGAGGATAAAGTTTCCAGAAAGTAAGACAGTATATTTGGTAACTGGTTTTATCGCTTCTGACCAGGATGGATTGACTACTACGCTTGGAAGGAATGGGAGTAATTACACTGCCACATTGATTGCCAATTATCTCAATGCAAGCGAGGTTCAGAATTGGACCAATGTTGATGGAGTGTTCTCAGGTCATCCTCAATATGTAAAAGACGCAAAGAAGATTGATCACCTCAGTTATAGGGAAGCCAATGAGTTGGCAAATTTTGGTATTAATGTACTGCATTCTAAAACGATACTTCCACTATTAGAAGCACGTATACCTCTCAGGATTATGAATAGTTTTAATGAGTCGTCGACAGGTACATTGGTTGATCAATATGGAACAGGGCAAGGAATTAAAGCGGTTTCAATGATCGATGATGTAAGCCTAATCAGTTTTGAAGGAGGTGGATTGTTGGGGAAAGTGGGTATTGATTCAAGAATATTTTCACGACTGGAAGAGGGAGATATTAGTGTGAGATTAATTTCGCAAGCATCCTCGGAAAGGGGAGTAGGTTTTGTCGTTAATAGAGATAATGCAGACAAATCTATTAAGCTACTTAATGATGAATTTAAAATTGAATTGGATCGTGGTGATGTAACAAATATCAGTGTTAACCATGATACTGCCATCATTTCAATCATAGGTAGGCATAATTATGCACTGGAGAAAGCGATCAAAGGACTGCGTGCAGCAAAGATTTGGGTGCATTTATTTAGTAATAGTATCAATGGTGAAAATATTTCAATGGTAATTGATGACAAGCTAAAATTTAAAGCACTAAATATCGTTCATGAATATGCTATTTCTCAGAAAAAGTAATTTGGAATTATAGGCGTTCAAGTTGGATTTCCATCCAATCTGAGCCACAGTCAGTATCCAATTCCATGTCTCCGGCAAAAAAGAAAATGCTTAGTTCTATTCTGTCATCGTTGCAAAAGAAGAATACATCATTCTCTAGATTAAAATCGATGGTGGCATTTGATTCATCGGAACTCCATGTGCCATCTACTATGAAGAAATCAGCATTTTCAAACCAACTTAATTCGATATTGTAATTGTCATCAAATATCATGTGCATGTCCTGTATGACTCCATTCTCTGCAATATTTTCTCCAGATAAAACATAGTCATCTACCACCCATTCACCTAATATATCTCTATCCAAATCACTTAATGTGTCAAGGTCACATGAGCTTATCGTGAAAATGGTGAATGCATATAATAAAAACGAAATAGAATTTAATTTTTTCATATCGATGCTTTTGCATTGAAGATCTTCTATAGATTAAAAAAGTTAGCAAAGAGTAGGCTGGTTTAACTTTGATTTATAAGTATTTAAGAATTACTTAAGAAAAAGGCTCCCGTCCAATGAATGTACGAGAGCCTAAAAAGTTGGTTAAAGAATTATATATTTTGGATGGCTATTGAGAAGTTACAGCCAATTGCGTTTTTCTTTTGATTTTTACGGTTGTGTTTGTTTCTCCGTTGAAAAAGAACTCCTCGGCTGTTCTTTCACCATCTGGCCAAATGACGTCTACTTTTTGCAATCCATCTGTCCCTAGTCCGATGTGTATTGGTTCGTGTACTGCGCTGGCTGTTTGGCCTCCTAAAACAAACGTTCTTTCAAAATCATCGTTGATAATTACCTTAGCACCAACAGCATATAAATTTGCTGTGTTGGTATTCTCAAGATCAAGTTTGACCCAATTGTTTCCAGTTTCATTTTTGTTTATGTAAACAAAGGTGTTTCCTTTTTCGAAAGTAGTAGGAGCTTTGATGATTTTGTTGGGAGGAGGCACAGCCAAGGCTTTGCCCATGAATTCAATTTTTAAGTTTCTTGCTTCAGGCTTAAGAGAACTGTATCCACCTCCATGCGGTACAATGATGTCTATTTTTCCATCTGCATTTAGATCAGTGGCTATATTTCCGTTTGCTGCTTCATGCATTCTGAAAATATCTTTGATCTCACTTTTTGAGCTGGCATCTAGTCCTTGGCCCGAATAAGAATCTCTATCAGTAAAATAGATGTAATCTTCTTTATGCCATCCTGTGCCGGGAGCTGGTTTCTTTGGTGGATTGGCATCGTAGTCTAAATCTTGAATATCAAACAATCGATATTCCAAAGTTCTGTCTTCAAATTGAAAGTCGGTGGGAGTAGAATTATTTTCAAGTAATCTACCAACACCAGCTGACCAGTCACCAATAAAATTATCATTTCCTCTATTCAAAGAACCGACCAAGTAAACATCCAAATCTTTATCGTTGTCAATGTCAAAGAAACTTGGGTTCCAAGAAAATTCAGTTCCATTCATTGTGTTGGAATATTGCAATGAGTCGAACATTTTGTGAGCGATAGGATGAATGTTGAATTTGTGATAACTATCAGGAGCGGTATATTCATTGAATTGTACTTTCAGATCTGAAGTTATATTTGTGAAATCAGAACTGTTTTTATCAAAATTCATAACCAAGTGGTTGAAGTTTGCTTTCTGATCCATTGCGTTGATCTGACATAGAGATTGAACATTTAGTTCTTTTAGGTCAGCAAGGAATAGGGTAGTGTTTCGAATTGAAAATGTAACACCTCCGCATCCTCCAACCATGAATTCTGGTTTGTGGTCATTGTTTAGATCACCTGCTGCCATTCCCATCCAGCATCCGATGTATTTTGGGTCGTTAAGTTTATCAATGTGTTTGAATCCTTTACCTTCTAGGTTCATGAAAATTCTTACTTTGTTTGGAAGGTCATTGGCTGAAATCAAATCGGGGTATCCATCGTCATTTAAGTCTGTAAACATGGTAGCCCAAGTGTGTCCAGCTTTCTCTCCGATTTGTTGACCTTTATAGGTGACATCAGAAGATTCTTTTAGTGTTCTGTTATCAGGCCAAGGCACAGAATCATCAAGGCCTTCTTCTATAAATAAGCCGGAGCAATTGAATTCTCTGCCTTTTTCAAGAAAGGTGAATTTTCCAGTTTCAGATAACTGGTTAATCCATAATGTATTTCTGTTCCCTGCAAATTTTTCAGCTCCAAAACCCCAGAAGTCAGGATCTAAAAAATTTCCAATATAAATATCAAGATCACCATCTCTATCAAGATCTGCCACTGATGCACCGGTAGAATGGTAGTTTGTGTCAAAGCCAACTTCATCAGATACATCTTTCCATTCAGGTAATCCATCATTGTCTTTGTCACCCATATTGAGGTAAAGAACATTTTTTCCTTCAGGTTCATTCATGAAGGTAACGTTACGCCCATCTTTTAAATCGCCCATTAAGAATTCGGGAATGTGGCTTTCCACATATTCAATATCATTCTTATCTTTTCTTCCCATATAATTTGCTCCAGGATAGAATCTCATTCCAAAGCCAGGAACAGTAAATGGAGTACCATACTGCGCATTAAGAACAAGCAAATCCATTCTTCCGTCTCCATTGAAGTCGGCGCTTAAGGCTCCTCTTCCTATTCTTCCCGGTCTGTAAGGATCATCGGTGATGTTTTCTCTTGGTTCAAATTTGTTTTCTATAAGAAGTTCTTCCTTGACGTATTGATTGTTTTTTGAGGCTGAAATAATTTCATGTGGAGTTTTGAACATTGGGTTACCGCTTGCATCATTTCCTTGGTTGATATACAGTGAACCTGGAATTGCAGGCATTCTTTGGTCCATTTGTAGGATTCCATTTTCATCAACCGGTCTTGCTATAGGCCGTCCATTTTGAGGGAAATAGAGATCTTGTTTGCCGTCTCCATTTGCATCAAAACTAGTTGCTCCACGCATTACAACTACATTCGGAGATGTAGCTCCTTCACCTAATGAGGCCCCAATCTCTTCAAATCCAATAATACTTTCATCTAAGTTTACTGGCCCTTTGTAGGTAACATTTACAAAGCCTTCTTCTTGATTGCTTTCCATTTCAACTTCCATCCCAAGTCTTTGTTTGATAAGACCTGTTGCAATGTTGAGGGTATCTTCTCCTTTGAATTTCACCAAAAGTTTTGGCCCTATAAAAGCCATAAGAATGATGAAACAAAGAAAGAAAAGTAAGGATTTTTTTAATCTGCTCAAAACATTTAATTTTTACGGGTTAAAGAGTGTTGTCGTCTTGGTATGTCTCATAAATTGGGGGCTTATAATTGGCATTGTTCCTAATGATTTCCTCTTTCATATTATTGACCTTCACTTCAAATTCGATTAGGTCTGTTATTCTTTCATATGAAACAAGCGTAATTCTTAGATAGATATCATCTCCTTTTTGAATTGGACGAAGGAATATTTGTTCATATCCAAATAAGTGGTTGTTGACCATGTACATTTTTTCGTCTTCAATAGAGGCTAGGTAAGCAAATGAAGGGTGGGGTCCGACAGTAGTTCTCAGTAATCTTCTTTCGATTGGTTCAGAAGCAAGGAATACTCCAGCACCAAAAGCAGGAATGACGAAGTCATTTTTAAAGCTCAAAAGTGCGCTAGGGATATTCCCAAGTACAATGGCTTCTGATTTATCTTTATTTAAAATCTTAATTTCTAAATAATCACTTGGAAGAAATTCTTGCTTTGGGTCGTATAGAGTTTTTGGGGTTGATTTATAGATCTCGGCGCTTTCCCATGAGCGATTAAATTCCATTTTCATTCTATTTTTTGGATCATAGATACCAGGTTCTTGAAAGGAAAACATAGAGAATTTGTCGCCATCTTTCAATTGGACTTGTTGTGTGATTTCAACTGGTTCATCATTTCTTTCAATCTCAAAGAATTTTCTTTGGACTTTTCTTCGGCTATCTTGCGTTGAATATCCTCCCAATACTTTGTCTGAATTGTATTGAATATTGTATTCACCTATTTGACTATCAATAGATCTAAGTCGATCTAATTGCAATTCAACTTTATCAAATATTGTTGGATCATTAAAGTCGTTGGGTATCTTGGCTTTCTCAATTCCAGTTTGATTAGCGATAATGTCGAAATAAAAACTTTGGTCTAATTCAAACCAAGAATGATACATTTCTCCGACGGCATCTGAGGCGCTAAATTCCCAAAGACCTGGCCTAAGACAGTTATTTACCAAGCTAATTCTTTTAGGAAGCACACCTGGGTTGGGTTGGTATTTTCCTCCTTCAAAAATGTACTCACCTTTTTCATTGAAGAGTTCTGGCGAGTAAGTAACCTGGGCAAACATGGTATTGTTGTTTTGAATAGGAATGCCGATCCCATTTCTTGAATATTCAGATAGGACAAGATTGGCTATGTCAAATTTATCTTGTTGAATATCTGCATAAGGCAATTGCGGACAAATGAATTCAATATCAATATTTTTGATTGATAAGTTTGCACCATCAGCATTACCAAAAGAGAAATCTAGCATTTTTTTATCTTGAAAATGTTCAAACGTAGCAACATTCAAGTCTCTTAAGTTGGATGAGTATCTATTGATGGATTGAGTAGATGAATTGACAACTTTATTTTCAGACACCTTTATTTCTTGGTCGAGAAGTACGTTTGAAGTAAGTTTTGAACTCTTAGTATGGATTTCTTGATTGCCACAAGAATATGTGGCAAAGACGATTAAAAGTAGGGCGTACACTACCTTAAGGTTATTAGCCTTGTTTATCATTTTCGGGTGTTTACTTGATTAGAATTTCTAACCTAAGTTAATAAAAATTTTGTTAATGTAATTGTTAGGAACAATTTAACACTAACAATAGGCTATAAAGAATTTAAGGTACTACACTTAATAAAGTGTCATCTACTTGGCATATCTCCAATTCTATGCCAAAGTTCATTAATAATTATTTGAATGGTATAAATTTTGGATGTAAACTCAAAGTACCAATTTCCTCATACCATTTTCCACACCCATATTTTTAATCCCAATGTGTTATAATGGTACCAATACTAATCAGTTCTTTTCTATTGGAGAAGAAAGTGTACGGAGAAAACTCCACTCCAGAAGAAATAGCCGCGATTAAAGCTATGGTTTATTCTCATGATGAAAGAGTTATTGTATATAAGGAAATTCAAATTATGTCTGAATTTTCTATTAATACGATGTTTGATCAATTAGAATATCTCTTAGAATCCACTGGTATATCTGCAGTTGTATTTGATATAAGTCAAACCAGTCCGCCTTCATTCAAGCTTAGATCATTGTTGTATAAACGATTTGAGTCAATCCAAAAGATTGTTGATGTTTCAGGTTATGTAACTGGTAATGGATTAATGACGATTGCTTTTAAATTTTTCATGAATTCCAGTAAGTCCCCAGCTATACATTCTTTCTGTTCATCCAATTTTGAAACTGTCCTACAAAAAGTTTATGATAAGATCGACAGAAAATAGAACATACGATTTTACTGAATCTATATTGAATCATTGTCTTGAGATTGCTCGAGGTAAATGTAGTATTACTCATGATATGATAATAGAGTCTGGTTCTGAGAAGCACGGACAAATATTATATGCTTTACATTGTATGCATGAGCAAATTGTCGATTCTGCGAAAATAGAAGCTAAGAGAATCCAGATTGAGTATGATGCAAAATTACTTATAGAAAAAAACAGAGAGCTAGAGCAATTTGCTTATAAAGCCTCTCATGATTTAAAAGAGCCTATAAGAACTATATTTAGTTTTAGTCAATTATTAAAGAATTCAATCATAGATTCTGGCAATTTTAAAGCCAATGAATATATAGATTATATTCAGATCTCAGCTAAGAGAATGACTGACATGATTTCTCACTTACTTGAATATGCGAGATTTGGTAATAATGTAAATTTTGTCGAAGTAGATACACATATATTGTTACAAAATGTGAATTTTGATTTAATAACTCAAATTCAAAATTCTAAAGGTAAGTTGATTCTACATGAATTACCATCGATGCATGCTGATGAAACTTTGTTGCGTCTTTTATTTCAAAACACGATCAGTAATTCACTAAAATTTGCCAAGGAAGGCGTTCCTCCAATTGTCGAGATATTTTCAAATACAGATGATGAATTTATAACCTTTACTATAAAAGACAATGGAATAGGAATTGAAGCTAAAGAAATTAATTCGTTGTTTGATATATTCCAGCGAGTTGATACTAGAAACAAATTTGAAGGTTCAGGAATTGGACTTGCTCATTGTAAAAAAATTGTAGATCTACACCATGGGAAAATCTGGATGGAATCAGAATTAGGTGTAGGAACCTCTATTCACTTTACAGTAAAAAGAGGATTAAATTGCTAGTTGAAATTTCTTTCCTAAAAGAGAACACACAAATCTAGTAGAACAGAGCCTTTCCAGTCCTCATTGTACCTATATTTTCATATATTGCTGTAATATATATGTAAGCAGTAAAAAGGTATATGAATTACAATAAAATAGCAGAAAGATTAGATTCTGCCGCATTAAATGCTGAGGCAACTGCACAAGTAAGCCATTCTCAGAATTTTAATCTTGAAGAGGCATATGGGATACAAAGTATTTCACTTTCACGCCGATATATCCGAGGGGAAAAATGGGTTGGATTAAAAATGGGTTTTACCAGTAAGGCCAAAATGGAACAAATGGGAATCCATGATCTTATATGGGGTAGACTTACTGACAAAATGTTTATTGAAAATCAATTGTACCTCGAATCATATATTCATCCTCGGGCAGAGCCTGAAATTGCATTTCTTCTTAACGATACAGTTATTGATGAACCCAATATTGATACTGTAAAACAAAAAGTGAAGTCAGTTGCAATTGCCATTGAAGTTATTGATTCAAGATATGAGAATTTCAAGTTTTCTTTAGAAGATGTAGTTGCTGACAATTGTTCGTCCACAGGTTACGCCCTAGGCAAATGGCTACCTGCATCTACCAATATTCAAGATATCAATATAGGTCTGTCTATTAATGGAGAGGTTGTACATGAAGGTAATACAAATGCCATTTTAGGTAATCCATGGGAATCTCTGGTGGCTGCGCTGCGACTTGCCAAGGAAAATGGAGAAATTTTAGGAGATAATAGTATCATTTTGGCTGGAGCGGCAACACCTGCCGTATATTTAAAGAAAGATGATGAAGTTCTCGCATCTGCAGATGGACTTGGCGAAGTTTCATTTTCTGTTAAATAAGTTTTAAAAATAAATAATGAGCGATAAGAAAAAGTATTCAACCATCGATTATGGATCATATCTAGGGTTGGATAAATTGTTGACGGCGCAAAAATTAAGAAGTGAAGATTTACAGGAGACTCCGGCGCATGACGAAATGTTGTTTATTATAACCCACCAAAGTTATGAGTTGTGGTTTAAACAAATCATCCATGAATTGGAATCTGTCATCACCATGTTTAAAACCAAAAGGGTTGATGAGAAAAATTTAGGGACTTCGATTGCACGGTTGGAAAGAGTATCTGAGATACAGGGGTTGTTGCTTGATCATCTTTCGATCATGGAAACGATGACTCCGTTAGATTTTTTGGATTTTAGAAATTATTTATTTCCGGCAAGCGGGTTTCAAAGTTTTCAGTTTAGGAAAATAGAGAACTTACTTGGTTTGCATGAAAAGGATAGACTAACCTACGGTAACTATCATTACAGTTCTCCTTTTTCTGAAGAGCAGCGAGCAGAACTATTGGGTGTCAAGGAAAAAGGAAACCTATTTGATGTTGTTGAAGATTGGCTGGAGCGAACACCGTTTTTGCAATTTAAAGATTTTAAATTTTTGGAATATTATAGAGAAGCTGTGGAGCGTATGATTGCCAAAGAGCAAGAAGCAATTAAAATGTCTTCTTATCTTACAGAAAAGGAAATTGAAATGCGTTTGAAGATGCTGGGAAGTACAGATACTTACTTTGAATCTGTATTGAATCCTGAGGTGCATGAAACCATGATGGACGAAGGAAAAGTTCGGTTAAGTTATAAAGCTTCCTTGGCTGCCTTATTGATTAATTTGTATAGAGATGAACCTATCTTACATCCACCATTCAAGCTTTTGATGTGTTTGGTAGATATTGATTCTAATATGACAAGTTGGAGATATAGACATGCACAGATGGTGTTGAGAATGTTGGGAAGGAAAGTCGGAACTGGAGGATCTTCAGGACATGATTATTTGAGAAAGACGGCTGAGAGTCACCATATTTTTAGTGATTTACACAACATCTCCACTTTGTTGATACCGAGATCAGATTTGCCTGAACTTCCGCCTACTTTGAAAGAAGAATTATCCTTTACATATACACCTCCTGTTGTTTGATATGAAGGTAATTTCCAATTATATCAATGGCGAATTAAAGCAAGCTAATAACGGTGAAATCCTGGATGTTTATGATCCATCTAGAGGAATCGTTTATGCAACTGCACCAAATAGTGATCATACAGATGTAGAAGAGGCTATTATCGCTTCCGCAAATGCTTATGATTTGTGGTCTGGATATTCGATTACTAAGAGAAGTAGGATTTTATTGAAAATAGCAGATCTCATCGAGGAGAAAAAAGAGATGTTGGCCAAAGCAGAATCATTGGACAATGGTAAACCTGAGTGGTTGGCTACAATGGTTGATATACCAAGGGCTTCTGACAATTTTCGGTTTTTTGCAAATGCAATTACTCAATATGCATCCGAAACTTATGATATGTCAGATGTAGGAGCATTGAATTATACTTTGCGCCAGCCATTGGGAGTGGTGGCAACTATATCACCTTGGAATTTACCGCTTTACCTATTTACGTGGAAGATTGCACCAGCATTGGCTGCAGGAAATACGGTGATTGCCAAGCCTTCTGAGGTGACACCGATGACGGCATTTTTATTATCGGAAATTTGTATTGAAGCAGGATTGCCAGCGGGGGTTTTGAATATTGTACATGGTTTTGGAGAGAAGGTGGGAGCGGTTATGACTGGACATAAGAAAGTGAAAGCAATCTCTTTTACGGGAAGTACTAGAGTGGGGTCAGAAATTGCTAAAGTCGCGGCTCAGAATTTCAAAAAGGTATCCCTAGAAATGGGAGGGAAGAATCCAAACATCATATTTGCCGATTGTGATTATGATAAAATGTTGAAAACAACCATTAATTCTTCGTTTTCAAATCAAGGACAGATTTGTTTGTGTGGATCTAGGATTCTGGTGGAACGAAGTATTTACGATAAGTTTCGAAATGATTTTGTTGCAAAGGTGAAAGAGATTAAGGTTGGTGAACCAACTGATTCTTCTGTCAAACTAGGAGCAGTCGTGTCTAAAGGACATATGGAAAAAATCCTTAGCTTTATAGAAATCGCCAAGGAAGAAGGTGGAACCATTTTAACTGGTGGTGAAAGGGTGATGTTGGAAGGGGAATACAAAGATGGATATTATGTCAGGCCTACGATTATAGAAGGTTTGGATCAACAATGTCGAGTAAATCAAGAGGAGATTTTTGGGCCTGTTGTTAGTATTATGCCTTTCGATACTGATGAAGAAGCACTTGAATTGGCCAATAGTACGGTTTATGGACTTTCAGCAACTGTGTGGACGGAGAACTTATCAAGGGCTCATAAAATGGCGAGAGAATTGGATGCAGGGATTGTGTGGGTGAACACCTGGTTATTAAGAGATTTACGAACACCATTTGGCGGGGTGAAACAGTCAGGAGTGGGGAGAGAAGGAGGCTATCATGCATTGAATTTCTTTACAGAGCCGAAGAACATTTGTATAAAATATAACTCATAAAAATAGAAGATCATGTCACGATTATTTCCAAAGTTTAATTTCAAAGAATGGATTGATGAGAATAGACATTTGCTTAAGCCACCTGTTGGAAACAAGGTAGTTTGGGAAAATGGAGATTATATAGTGATGGTTGTAGGTGGGCCCAATTCTAGAAAGGATTACCATCTTAACCAAACACCTGAATTCTTTTATCAAGTAGAAGGAGACATTGTATTGAAGGTTATTGATGAAGGAGAGCAAAAAGATATTCATATCAATGAAGGTGATATTTATTTATTGCCAGCGAATGTCCCACACTCACCACAACGTGGGCCAAACACAGTAGGACTCGTCATAGAGCAGAGAAGACCGGAGGGAATGGAAGATGGTCTGATGTGGTCATGTGAAAACTGTGGCAATGAATTGTATAGAGAACCATTTATGTTGGATAATATTGTTACCGATATGCCGGTAATTTTTGATAAGTTTTATAGTAATGATGAATTAACAACCTGTGATAATTGTAGTCATCAGATGAAACGCCCCGCATAATTGGAGAACTATTATAAAATAAATTCTCATTCACACTTGTTGCCTTACCCGGAACAGATTCCTTCTTTTATGCGAGAGAAGGAAGTATTTTGGATAGACGAAGATAGAGGTAGAATGCGTCAGAAGAATTGGAGTAGACCCATCACAGATGACAGCTTTTTTAAAGAAGAAAAGTTGGTTTGGATGGAAAAGCATGGCATTGACCATGCTGTAATTCTTACCCTTTCACAATTGTATTGTAATGGCTTAAACGCCGATTTGTGTGCTGATGTACAGCGTTTTCAAAATGATTTCAATGCATCTCTTCAAGAAGAATATCCTAATAATTTTACTGCAGGATTTGTCGTGCAAGCAGCGCATATAGACAATGCCTTAAAAGAAATCGAAAGATGCGTTGAACAATTGGGCTTGTCCGTGCTTTGTTTACCTACTCATTTTTCTGATGACTCTGATAAATGGAGGTCGATTTCTGATCCTTTGGCAGAACCAATCTTTGCATTGGCGAATAAGTATGGATTGGCCATTGAAATACATCCGTATGATGCTCCTAAGATGATTAATTTGCGAGACAATTTTTGGAGGTTTCATTTGGTTTGGATGTGTGCGCAGACTGCGGATGCATATCATATGTGGTCTCTGAGAGATTTTCCCCATAAATACCCAAATATTCGAACTGCATTTGCCCATGGTAATCAATTTGGGCAAGTGAATCTAGGTCGTAGATCTCAGGGTTATGTAGGTAGACCAGATCTGTTTAAAGATGCAGTTGAGCCTGAGAAAAGTTTGGCAGCTAAGAATGTATTTTTTGATAGCATCGTACATGATGTTTATTCATTTAGGATGCTGGTTGATAGACAAGGATCAAGTCAGGTTATTGCGGGATTGGATGATCCATATCCGTTGGGAGAAATTGAAGTGGAAGGAAAGTCGTATCCAGGGAAAGTGATAGATGAAGCAGTAGACTCAGGTTATATTTTTAAATCTGACCGAAGAAAAATATGGTCAGACAATGTGCTCAACTGGATTGGCGGTAAGCGAGCAGATGAAATCAGAGCACAAATTTCAATTAAAAATGAATCAAATGCAATTTGAAAATTCAAAGACATTTGCGCAAGCGATGGATCAAAAAGATCCGTTACAAAATTTTAGATCTCAGTTTTATATACCTAAAAATAAGGATGGTGATGATTTGGTTTACCTAACGGGAAACTCATTGGGTCTTCAACCTAAAAGTACTTTCGATTTTATCAATCAAGAATTATTGGATTGGGAAAAGTATGGGGTTGAAGGACATTTTCATGCAAAGAATCCCTGGATGCCATACCATGAGTTTTTGACTAAGTCAATGGCAGAGGTAGTGGGCGCCAAGCCTATTGAAGTGGTGGTAATGAATACGCTTTCTGTTAACCTGCATCTGATGATGGTCTCATTTTATAGGCCGACCAAAGAGAGGTATAAGATTTTGATAGAAAGTGATGCTTTTCCTTCTGATAAATATGCAGTTCAATCACAAATTAAATTCCATGGGTTTGATCCTAAAGATGGGTTGATAGAATTGCATCCGAGAGAAGGTGAAGTTTTGTTGAGACATGAAGATATTTTACAGACGATAGAAGATCAGGGTGACGAGATTGCTTTGGTCATGATTGGCAATACCAATTATTACACGGGACAGGCGTTTGATATGAAATCCATCACAACTGCCGCTCATGCCAGAGGAGCCAAGGTTGGATTTGACTGTGCACATGGTGCTGGTAATATAGCTTTAAATCTACATGATAGTGGCTGCGATTTTGCCGTGTGGTGTTCATATAAATATTTGAATTCAGGGCCTGGTAGTCTGGGTGGCGTGTTTGTACATGAAAGACACGCACATGATACTTCATTGCCGAGATTTGAAGGTTGGTGGGGTCATAATAAAGAAACAAGATTTGGGATGCGTGATGGCTTTGAACCTATACCCGGTGTGGAGGCTTGGCAATTGAGTAATCCGCCTATCTTGTCTATGGCAGCGATTATGTCCTCATTGAAAATATTTGCGGAAGCGAAAATAGAAAACTTGCGAACCAAGTCAGTACTACTCACTGGTTATATGGAATTTCTGGTAAATGAAATAGGTAATGAGAGTATCAAAATCATTACACCAAGTAATCCAAATCAAAGAGGATGTCAGTTGTCCATTCAGATGAACAATGCGGATAAAAGTTTGTTTGAATGGTTGATGGAGAAAGGAGTTGTTGCGGACTGGAGAGAACCAGATGTGATACGTGTAGCGGCTGCTCCTATGTACAATAGTTTTACTGACGTATACAGGTTTGTTGAATTGTTGAAAGAAGGCTTGCAAGAGCAATAGTATGAAAGAAAAAATAATAATTGTCGGAGCTGGATTGTGCGGAACATTGCTGTCATTGCGAATGGCTCAGCGAGGTTATCAGGTGGTCGTGTATGAGAAAAGAGCCGATCAGCGAAATGAAGAATTTGTTGGTGGTAGGTCTATCAATTTGGCTTTGTCAAATCGTGGAATTCGAGCCTTGGAAATGGTTGGGATTAAGGAAGAAGTTTTGGGTTTTTGCATTCCAATGTATGGTAGAGAAATTCACCCAACGACAGGGGATGTTTGGATGTCGCCGTATAGTGGACGGGAACAAGATTATATCAACTCTGTGTCCAGGGAGCAGCTTAATATGAGTTTGCTCGAGGCGGCCGATCGTTTTGATAATTTACATGTTGTATTTGAGGTGAAAGTGACGAAGGTGGATTTAGAAGATGGAAGTATTGAATATCTAGATGATGCGGGGAATAAACATGTTGACAAAGGATCAGTAGTAATCGGTACTGATGGTGCAGGTTCTGTTGTGAGAAAAAGTTTGATGGGTAGGACAACCAAATTGTTGTTTAATTTCTCTCAAGATTTTTTAAGACATGGATATAAGGAATTGAGTATTGAGGCAGATGCTGATGGTGGCTTTAAAATTGAAAAGAATGCGCTACACATATGGCCGAGAGGTAAGTTTATGATCATTGCGTTGCCTAATATGGATGCAAGTTTTACAGTGACTATGTTTCATCCGTATGAAGGTGATTTTGGATTTAATGCGCTTGAGGATGAAAAAGCGTTGCAGCATTGTTTTGAAACACACTATCCTGATCTTATTGAATTGATGCCGCATTACAAAAAAGAGTACAAAGAAAATCCGGTTGGTACTTTGGGGACGATCCGTTGTTATCCATGGCAAGCATATGGGAGGACTTTGGTGATGGGTGATGCTGCGCATGCGATTGTACCATTTTATGGTCAAGGTATGAATGCATCTTTTGAAGATGTATTTGTTTTTAATGAGGTTCTGGATGAATTTGAAGGAGACTGGGAAAAGGTGTTTTATGAATTTCAAGAGCGTAGAAAAGAAAATGCTGATGCAATTGCAGATCTAGCAGTAGATAATTTTTACGAAATGAGAGATCATGTAGATGATGAGGCATTTAAGGAAAAAAGGAAACTTGAAATGCAGCTTGAGCAGAATTTTGGAGATTATTATTCCAAATATGGGATGGTGACGTTCAAAGAATCTCTGTCTTATCATCAAGCA
Source organism: uncultured Saprospiraceae bacterium (assembly GCA_937950315.1). Classification (GTDB taxonomy): domain Bacteria; phylum Bacteroidota; class Bacteroidia; order Chitinophagales; family Saprospiraceae; genus JAHDBF01. The sequence goes on from CALFDU010000021.1 coordinate 111,692, forward strand.
AAGTCATTAGGCCGAAAACAAGACGAATTGTTGCTTGATTTGTGTAGGAAAGGACTGCATAAATCGATGTCTTTAGCAGAGGTCAATGAAGCAGTCAATCAGTTGTATAGATAATATGATTGTTTCAATTATTGGAGCTGGAATTGGTGGATTGAGTTTGGGTATAGCACTCAAGCAGCAAGGCATTGGTGTCAAAATTTATGAAGCGGCTTCTGAGTTCAAACAAGTTGGTGCAGGAATTATTTTAGGTTGTAATGCGATGCAGGTCTATCGAAAGCTAGGTATTATGGAAACGCTGATGGAAAAGGGAAATCCTATC
>CALFDU010000022.1 GCA_937950315.1 uncultured Saprospiraceae bacterium
GCGAATCGAATGAAGAATAATCCCATCTTGCCCAGTCATTCTGCGCCATATAATCCAATGCCGCATACCTTTGTAAGGAAGTATAGGTAATTTTAAACTTCCAATTTTTTGCCTCCTTTAATGTCCCATATTGAAGCCCTATTGAATAGCCCGTTTTTTCATTGGCAAATTCATCCGAGATATTATTGCTGCTTGAGTAATCTTCCAAGTTTTGATAAATGTCAAAATCAATAAATATATTTTTAGATTTCAAGGCGTTCAATTTTCCTCCGACGTGGAATATGGAATAGTCAACTAAGAAGGTATGAGCGCCATCTGGAATGTTGGGAATATTCCTCATTGCATAGAATGAAGGAAACAATGTCAACCATTGATTTTTAAAATGAAACGATGTTTGAATTCCTTGGAAGTAGGCATCGTCTAGCAAAGCCCTACCATTGGATGATAATATATAATGGCTTGCCTTCAAGGAAATTTTTTCAACGATTTGTTTTCCTAAATTGAATCTGTAATCGAAGAATACGCCCTCAGGAAATACATTGTCACTCCAGAACAATTCGTTGTTCTTTTCAAATGAAAATGAATTCTTACCAAGCCAATATTTAAAGTTTTTATGGTTTCCTTGAAAGAATAATTTTTCAAATCCAATCGGTAAGGTGCCAAATTCTTTAAAACCAGTACCCAAAGTTAGTTGTGGATCTTGTTGCTTTCTTTGATCGCCAGTACGGATTCTAAAGCCAAAAGAATACCAATCATTTTTAAATGTGGCACCTGTTCGAAGTCTATATCTGAGACGTGTCCGATCGTCTCGGAAAGTACCGTCAGACTTTCTAGAATCCCAATCCTGTTCGATCCTGAAACGAAAATCTAGTTCAAATACGAGTTTCGACAATAGTGAATCGGTCTGAGCATGAATTTGGATAGTTGCTACAAAAATGAAAGTTAGTATAAATACAAGCTTTATTTTCATATGGATTCAATGCTGATAAATATTCAAATAATGGTTGGAATAAGATAATCTAGTAATAAGTATCAATTTTCATACCTATAATTGGAGAAGTGTTCTTCTTTTAAAGTAGAAGTAAAAATAAAGGTGATTCCTACCAAAGCTGGGAAGAAGAGTAAGGCATTTCTTGCATTGGCTGCCATGACAATGGCAACCAAGGTAGGAACAATCACAAAAACCAATCTCATTAAGTAACTGATGCTAAAATTGGCAATGGCCTTTTCGTAACTTTCAAATTGTCTTGTCAATGCATTGTTGATGTTGGTGTTGTAAAACTTATTAGCAGCGATAATTCCAGCCAACACCAAGATAGAGGCACTGATAAATGATACGGACTTGTAGTCATAAATCAAGTTGCCTTCCTTTTGCAATAAGTAAAAGAAAATTCCAGTCAGAATCATCGTTCCTCCCAGAGCTCTTCTTCGCAAGTTGTTAAGTGGTTTTCTATTTCTATCTTTTATACGACTCATGTTATTCTTTGATCCCTGTGAAGGTGAATACAGCAGGAATAGCTTGTCCATTCACTTCGTAAACATATTCCTTCTCAGCTCTTTTTTTGATTCCTTCAAAACAAGGGTAAGGGTTGTAATCATACTCATTAAATCCGATTACTTTAATTCCGTTGTTCATCAATGCTTTATAAACATCTGACACGGCATGAATCCAAAAGTATTCATCATACTGAAGATTCTCACCTCCATCGGTGTAAGTGCCTTCCGCTTTTTCGTAGAATACTTTTCCCTTGGAGAAATATGGGTAAGCGATTTTTTCATCTTTCCATTCCCACATATACAAGTAAGGATGAAATTCAGCCATATAAAAAATGCCGCCTGGTTTTAATCGCTTTGCAACTTGCTCTGCCCATGCATCGATATCGGGTAACCAGCAGATGGCTCCATAGGAAGTAAATACAATATCATAGGTATCTTCTACCACTTGATCCAAGGTCATAATATTCGACTCGATAAAAGTCGCTGGTGTGTTGAGTTCCTTTGAAAGCCCAGTAGCCACTTCTATAGATTTGGAAGAAAGATCAACACCCGTAACCTCGGCTCCCATCCTTGCGAATGACAAGGTATCCATCCCAAAATGGCATTGTAAATGCAACAAAGATTTTCCAGTAACGTCTGGCATTTCCTGCATGACAATAGGCCCAAGTGCATTATCTCCATTTTTAAATCCTTCTATATCATAGAATTTACTACCAACATGTGCTTCAGTTCTTGCATCCCACGCTATTTTGTTTGCTTCGAAATAGGTTTTGTTGTCTTCCATAGTATCTTTGTTGTCATAAAAATATAAAACAATGGGACAAGAAAAAAAGAAGAACTCAATGAACATTGAACTTCCAGAAGATGTAGCTGAAGGAACATATTCAAACTTGGCAATTATTTCTCACTCGCATTCAGAGTTTATTGTTGATTTTATCAGAATGGTCCCTAACGTACCAAAAGCAAAAGTGAAATCAAGAATCATCTTGACACCACATCATGCTAAGAGATTGTTGACCGCTCTTGAAGACAATGTGAAGAAGTACGAAGAGAAAAACGGAAAGATCGAAGGTGGAAACAGCAATCCATTTCCAAATATGAATTTTACACCTACGGCACAAGCTTAGGTTGTTTATCTCGTAAGATTTTTTTCCTAGAAGAATTGCTTCTAGGATTCAGATTATTTTATTGCTAAAACAAACTTCCATCCACACCTGGTGGTTGGATATTGAGGTGTTTGTACGCTTTCTCAGTGGCTTCACGTCCTCGTGGAGTACGTTGGATAAAACCTTCCATGATTAAGAATGGCTCATGCACCTCTTCAATGGTGCCCGCTTCCTCACCCACTGCAGTAGCTATGGTAGTGATACCGACCGGTCCTCCTTTGAATTTTTCTATGATGGTAGATAGAATTCTATTGTCCATTTCATCCAATCCACTTGAATCTACATTCAAAGCGTCAAGGCCAAAGATCGCAATGTCCTGTGTGATAATGCCATCTCCTTTTACTTGTGCAAAATCTCTGATTCTTCTTAATAATGCATTGGCAATTCTAGGTGTACCTCTAGATCTTCTTGCTATTTCTAAAGCACCCAGATGCTCTATTTCTATTTCCAGAATCGCAGCAGATCTCTTGATGATGTTGAGGATAATTCCTACCTCATAATAATCCAGGTGACAGGTAATCCCAAATCTTGCACGGAGTGGGGCAGTCAATAATCCCATTCGGGTAGTGGCTCCCACCAAGGTAAATGGATTCAATGTCAATTGAACTGTTCTGGCACTTGGTCCACTATCAATCATGATATCAATCCGATAGTCTTCCATGGCACTGTACAAATATTCTTCAACCACATTGTTGAGTCGATGGATCTCATCAATGAACAAGACATCTCCTTCTTGTAGGTTGGTAAGAAGCCCCGCCAAATCTCCCGGCTTTTCCAATACAGGTCCAGAAGTAATTTTGAGGCCCCTATTCAATTCATTGGCAATGATGTGGGACAAGGTGGTTTTACCCAAGCCCGGAGGTCCATGTAACAATACATGGTCCAAAGACTCCTCTCTCATGTTGGCCGCCTGAATGAAAATCTTGAGATTGTCCACCAATTTGGCTTGACCTTCAAAATCACCCAGGGCTTTGGGCCGCAAGGCTCTATCCACCTGCTTCTCTTCAGGTGTAAACGAAACGTCAGAAGGATCTAAGTTTGGGTTACTCAAAATTTATGGTAGTTTATACATTAGCAAAAATACTTATAAAAGCTGAAACATTGCGACACAACCCATGATTTAATGCCGTATTGTACTCGTACAATAAAACAAATTTGACAATCCTTGAGTTCTATTATTTTTCGCTCCTAAGAAAGCGTTAAAAGACTGAATAATTTAGCATAAATGCCTAATTTTATTGGATAAACCGAATGAATCCATGAATGTTACTCACCTACCTACTTGTTTTGGATTACTAGTGATCGCATTGCTAGCCTTGTCTTGTCAAAACAACGCACCGGCTCAAACCAAGGAGGAAGCTAAAATGGAAAAATTAAAAAAACATCCCTCGCTTACGACCAGTACAAACAAACCAAAACACAGCGACCCCAACAGGAAGATCGTTACCGAAGGATTGGACGCAGGTGGTCTATCTTGGATTACCATGGAGCAGGCAAGCAAACTTCAGAATAGAGAAGGGAAGAAGTTTTTGGTAGATGTGTATACAGATTGGTGCGGTTGGTGCAAAATCATGGATAGAAAAACTTTTTCTGATCCAGCGGTGAAAACGTATCTCGAGGAGAATTTCCACCTCGTAAAGTTCAATTCAGAACAACATGATCCGATCAATTATAAGGGTAAAACCTATGAATGGGCACCAATGGGAAAAAATGGTATAAATAAATTGGCATTCGAGATCATTGGAACCTCTTTGTCATACCCAACGTTGGTATATTTGGATGAAAATTTGAAAAAAATCAAACATATTCCGGGATATAAAAAACCAGATGAATTATTGGCCGATTTAAAGACCATTGATAATTCGTAAATAAATCATACTTTTAAGAAAAAACTGACAATTATGAAGTCAATATATCTTACCATAGCCTTTGTTTTAGGTACTTTCGCACTAAATGCACAATCTGAGAAGCTTGTGAAAGTGATGATGAATAATGCACAATTGGAATACTTGGATGCCAATGTTCCTGTACTTAACGATGTTGTTGGTGTCGTGGAGAAGGCATACAGAGAAGCAGATAACTACACGATTGGAAAGAATAAGGGAGAAGTGATTAAAATCGTTACTCAAGCATCTTCTCTTCTAAACAACATTTGCTCAATGTTTCAAGCTTCTGAACAAGACGTAAATGCAGCAGCGGATAGAATGGGAGTAGATTATGAGACCTATGCAGTACGAATGAAAGCTGAAGGTGGTTATGACGAACTAGAATTACTACCAGAAGAAATTGAAGCATTGGCGGTTTTGGTAACCAACATGAAAACAAGAAAGGCCAAATTGAAAAGATCAAGTTATGCCATACATGAGTCTCAAAAAGATGAAGGGGCGGAAGCAAACATAGATGCATTAAGGAAACTTACTGCTGATATGCAAGAAGCAATGAAAATAATTAGAGTCGGACAGAATAGATAATTTAATATATGTCATTTGAAATAATAGGGAAACTTCATAAAGTTTTCGAGGTACAAGCCAAAAGTGAAAAATTTCAAGCCAGAGATTTTGTGATCACTACAGAAGGTCAATATCCTCAGTTTATAAAATTTCAACTTACACAAGATAGATGTGAGTTGATCTCAAAATTTGAAGAAGGAAAAGATATCAAAGTATATTTTGACCTAAGAGGGAGAGAATGGAATGAAAAATTCTTTACCAATCTAAATGCTTGGAAGATTGAATCAGCGCAAGAAGAAAATGCAGGCCCAGAACCAATACCAAACGCTATTGGGGAACCGCCAGTTATGGGAGACTTCCCAACTGCAAAAGATGCAACACCTGCTAACAACGATCTTGATGACCTTCCTTTCTAGGAAGCTTTCAACTTTTTCTACGATAACTATTTTAGTATTCGGACTCACCGCTTCAATTGGGAGTACGTATTGCTATGCACAAGCCGAAACAGACTCTCTCTGGATGCTAGGTTGGCATTCAGAGTGGGATGACGCGCTACACGAATGGAAAGTTGTTTTCGAAACTCCAGAAATAGAAGAAGACGAAGGCGAGTTTGAAGCCACTTGGGCGCACAACAATGACTTTTCTCAATGGGATTATTCTATTGGTGAGTATGATGGCACCATATGGCAAAAATGGCCAGATAGGCAAGACCAATGGGAACTTCGTTCAGATGGAAATACCACCACCATAACCACCAAATGGCGCAACGACGTTTCACAATGGACCATTAATTACAACGGAGAAATAAAAGTAACGTGGATGTCTGCTGGATTCAATGATGGAAATTCCTGGCTCATCCACAAGAGCCCATATGGCGAATTTGAATTTTATACAGAATTTGAAAACGATCCGAGAGATTGGTTGATCTACGATGATACCTCTGCAGTACTGCCTTTCGATGTCAAGATGGCTTGTTGCTTCATCGCCATGTATGTTACTACCAATCAGTTTATGAGGTAGTATAATCTATGGTTGCGTAAATCAGGATTAAATTACGATGTGCTAAACAGAAGGCAACTTGAATTGATTACTTGCTGGCTAATTCCAAAATTTGCTCACCGTGTATCTTGGTTTTTACCTTACTAATAATTTCCTCTACGATACCATCTTCATCAACCAATAGGGTCGTTCTGTAGACACCGATTATTTCTCTTCCCATAAATTGTTTTGGTCCCCAGAGACCAAATGCTGTGAGCACTTCCTTATCAATATCACTCAAAAGATCATACTGAAATTCATATTTGTCAATGAATTTTAAGTGCTTCTTGGGAGTATCAGGACTTACGCCAAACACCTTGTATCCAGCCTTGCTTATCTTACGATAATTATCTCTTACACTACAAGCTTCTTTGGTACAACCAGGCGAGTCGTCTTTCGGATAAAAGAAAAGAATGAACTTTTGCCCTTTCAATGAATCCAAACTAACGTTCTCTCCATTTTGATTAGGTAATTCAAATTGAGGAAGCTTTTCTCCTACGGTAATATTTCCAATGGTAACACCCATATTTATTAATTGCTTATACTTGACAGTAACATTTAAGTGACAATACAACTTGATTTCTATCAATTTGTTCAGAAATAAACTTTGTTTTTAAAAGAAAGCGGAACTTTTGTCTTGGGAGCGCTTATCCTTACAGTTTTACCCTAAGGTTTTTTGAATTTCCGCTATGATCTACCACATTTACTGAGAATGAGTTGCTTCCTGACGGTATATATTGACTATCTACAATAACCACATCATTTTTAAGATCATAGTCAAATGGCACCCATTGACCCTCAGAAATTACATTAATTCCATAGTCTCCAAGAGATGAGTCATAGTCCAAGTTATCAGAAATATGAAAGCGATATACCTTAAACCCTCCCTTTGTAACCGTTGATTGTCTCGTTATGGTAGGAGCTACTTCATCCTTGGTAAGATAATAATGCCCAAACTCGTCAAGATAAGCGATAAAGTTCTCTCCTTCAATCTGACCACCAAAATTTACCAAACCACCATTCTCCAATTTGACAATGATGATTTCCGGATCTTGAATATTGGGTATATTCAATTTGAAAGCTCTATGCGCTGGACTATTTTCGTTTTTGATACTAATATTATAGTCCAAGCCATTGCCTTCTTCCTTGATCTCAATATGTTGATCATTGTAAAGTGTATTTTCAAAAAAGATCACCTTGGTTCTTGAAGACAAGTTAACGGTGTCTATCGTTCCACATTGGATATGAAATCCTGGCTTCTCAATTTTCTCATCAGATGGGGTCAGGTCAAAAGCAATATTAAAACTACTTTCATTTCCACTTCCATCTTCTACAAAGACCTTATACTCACCACTTTTTCCATCTTCAAGATTGATCCATCCATTTTCATTTTTCACGTTGTAATTACTCAGTGGATTACACTCAGTATTGAACAACTTGAGGATTCTAGATTTACTGCTTTTAAAATGTTTGTAGTCGATGATGGCATTGATGGCTTTCGATTCTGAAAAGCTGATTTTATCAAACTTCGTTTCAAAAATGCTACTATCTCCTTTTTCGATTCTTAAGGCATAGACTCCATTTTTATTCCATACACCATCGGCACGGTCGTAGGTGTTTACTCCGATTCCAACCTTATTGCTTGACACATCTACATACGATGATCGCAAGGAATAATTTCCTTTTTCTCCGGTATGACCGACCTTCTTTTTATCAATCGGATTTCCATACTCATCCAATTCGTACACATACACCTCCTTGATCACGGGGGGAATGTTGTCTTCAACCTTTATGTTGAACAAAGAGGGCATCATCGGACGCTCACTAGAAGTCTCGCGAATCTCAAAGTGTAAGTGTGGCGCGTAAGATCTACCTGTATTTCCCAATACACCTATTTTTTCTCCTTGGTTAAAAGTAAATTTCCCCGGAGGAAGATAGACGTCTACTTCAAACTGTTCTACAGAGACCTGTACATTTTCAATAAAGTCTTCCAGTGATTTTTCGAATTCTTCTAAGTGGGCATATACCGTAGTGTATCCATTGGGATGGTCCATATACAACGCACGTCCGTATCCACCACTTTGGATTTTTATTCTTGAAATAAATCCTTCTTCGGCGGCTATAATGTCTTCGCCTCCAGTCCCGTCTTTTGATTTGATGTCAATCCCTGCATGAAAGTGATTGGTGCGCAACTCAGCAAAGCTGCCTGCGAGTTTCAATTTGTAGTTTATAGGGGGGATAAAGTCCGTGCTATCAGGATCAATTTGTGCAAACCCATTTTGGCACAGCAGCAATAAAATCAACCCAAATAAGAATTTAGTTAAATAAATTCTTAATGGTTTTTTTAATAATTTCTCCTGCTTCAATTGGGTACACTTCACTATTCTTAATTTGATGCTGCAAAGATGATTTTATTTCCTGAATCTCCTTAATTTCTTCAACGCTTTCAATGATTGATTTATTGATTTCGCGATGTAACCAAGAAGCCATCTGTTGTTTTCTTGTATCCTGGTAATATCCAGATTCATGGTTGGAATTGAAAAAAGAATCGATGGCTTCCTCGATCTTGTCGACGTTTAGTAAGCTTTCTGAAGAATATAAAATCGTTTCAGCTTTCAGACCATGACTTTTTGGGAATAGTAAGGATTTGGCTGCATTAATAGATCGACCACTTTGTTTTGCAAGTTCTACTTTGTCACCGTCTGCTTTGTTAACTATGTAAAGGTCGGCCAATTCCATGATTCCTCGCTTGATTCCTTGCAAGTCATCTCCTGATCCTGGTTGCACAATCAGCACATACATGTCAACCAGTTCGGAAACGGCAACTTCAGACTGACCGACTCCGACCGTCTCCACGATTATGTATTCATAGCCTGCCATTTCACACAACAATATACTTTCCATGGTAGCAGAGGATACACCCCCTTTCTCAGTCCCAGAAGCCGACGGTCTGATATACACCTGATCGTGATTGATCAGACTATCCATTCTGGTTTTGTCTCCCAATATAGATCCACCACTTTGCGGACTGGAAGGATCAATTGTGAGTATTGCAATCTTTTTATTTTTTTCTGCTAAGTGATTTCCGAAAGAATCGATAAATGTGCTTTTCCCTGCTCCTGGTGGTCCTGTTATTGCGATCCGTTTGGTGTTTGTTTTTTTATAATTTTGCAACACATCAGCGACCAATTGTCGATCAACAGGCAAGATGCTTTCGGCAATCGACAAAGCATAGCTCAGACTTAATTTATCACCCGAAAGCAATTTTTTTGTAAGCTCTTTAGCAGTAAAAGATTTACGTTCCGCTTTTCTAAAATTCGGATTTATATTTTTGTTTAGATTACTCAACGGGTTCTGCGTTTTTTACCATTGAGTCCCATGCGGCTTTCGCCAAATGTTGACTCATCTTTTCAATAGAGTAGGACCCTGCCAATGGATCGCGTACCTGGTTTAATTTGGATTCCATTTTCATGATGTGCTGGATGTTTTGATTCAACCTATCTGCATTCAAATCTTCTTGTGCGGTGGCACATATTAGGTCCGCAGTTCCAATGGCGGCATTGACACTTGCAAGTGTGTGATGGATCAATTTTGTTTCCTTATTTGCGGAAGCGTCCACCTTGGTGTTGGCGACCAAAAATAATGGATGGAAAGTAAGCTTGTACGCTTGAAGCAAATTGGCCCAAATGATTCTGATGGCTCTCATCTTGGAAACATTCACTGGTAGATGTGCATCGACCTGTGTTGCAACCCGTATTCTCTTGTGCGAAAGATCGGCATCAAGGCAAGCCTCCAGTGCTTCTTGTAATCTTACGCATATTTGCGCAAGCTCACTAGGAATGTCCTTGGCCTTAACTTGTATTGTCGTAAAATGAAAGGCCGGTAGTTTCTGTAGATCATCTACATTTGCCTTGAGCGTATCAATAGAAAGATCAATCGACCCCTGTAAAGAACTAAGATTTTTACCAGCATCAATGGAGTAAGAAATGAATTCCTTTAAGGTCGTAGCTCCACCCTCAAGACGTAAATCGTTGTAGATCATCTCATGGTAAATACCCTTGTAAATTAGATTCCAGTCTGCTGACTTGCCTTTTAATATCAGTGCTTCTGAACCATTTTCTACCGCTGTAAGCACACCCTCTGAGGCACTAGCACGATCCAAATCAATCGAAAATCCAATTTTCCATTCAGAATCAGAGGTTTTGAGCGGACGGTTTGCTATTTTTTCTTCAGAAGGATGGTTAAAAGATGGAATTTCTACCCCTTGAATAGTCCTCCCTTGAAATTCATCTAAAGAATTGATTTTCAGTGCTTTGGATATTAGCTTTTTCCATGATGCTTGATCGGTAAATTTAAAATCTTCTTTTATTGACATTAACAAAGGTGTTTATAGAACAAAGATAGCTGTTTGCGGTTAGTAATATAGCTGAAAGTATTATGCTTATTAATGCTTTAAACTTAAATTTGTATCTAAATTAATCAATTCGATGAGCGACAAGCGTTTAATATACTTAGACAACAATGCAACGACACCTACAGATCCTAGAGTTGTGGATGCAATGTTGCCTTTTTTCCATAACGTACCAGGAAATGCTGCAAGTAGAAATCACCCATTTGGTTGGGCAGCAGAAGAAGCGGTAGATTATGCAAGAGATCAAATCTCTAAATTACTTGATGTAGATTCAAGAGAAATCATTTTTACTTCTGGAGCAACAGAATCAGACAACCTTGCGATCAAGGGAGTATTTGAAATGTATGCCAAGAAAGGAAACCATATCATCACTTTAAAGACAGAGCACAAAGCGGTTCTTGACTCCTGTAAGAAGGTTGAAAAAATGGGTGGTGAAGTGACTTATCTTGATGTAGATGATAAAGGACTTGTGAATCTTGCGGATTTGGAAGCGGCGATCAAGCCTAGCACGATCATGATTTCTATCATGTGGGCCAACAATGAAACAGGCGTAATCCAACCGATGAAAGAAATCGGAGAAATGTGTGCCAAGCATGGTGTGCTTTTCATGAGTGACGCAACGCAAGCTGTTGGTAAAATTAAAACACATCCAAAAGAGTTGGGGATTCACTTGATGGCTTTTACAAGTCACAAGATGTATGGTCCAAAAGGAGTAGGGGCTTTGTTTGTAAATAGAAAGAATCCTAGAGTAAAAGTTACTTCTCAGATGGATGGCGGTGGTCACGAAAGAGGAATGAGGTCAGGGACATTAAATGTACCGGGTATCGTTGGTTTCGGAGCAGCGGCGGAGATTGCAAGAAAAGAGATGGATGCAGATGCAGCGAGATTGTCAGTATTGAGAGACAAACTTGAAAATGCATTTAAGGAAAATCTTGAAGAGGTATATGTGAATGGTGATGTGAACAACAGAATGCCGCATGTATGTAATATCTCATTCAAGCATGTAGAAGGAGAGGGATTGATGATGACTTTTAACCAAGAGGTGGGAGTATCAAGTGGATCAGCTTGTACATCTGCATCATTGGAGCCTTCATATGTTTTGATCGCTTATGGACTTGGAGATGACTTGGCGCATTCGTCAATCAGATTTAGTCTTGGTAGATTTACTACAGAGCAAGATATTGACGAAACGATCGAGATGGTTTCAAAAGGCGTGAATCACATGAGAGACTTAAGTCCGATATGGGAGATGTATAAAGAAGGTGTAGACCTTGAGTCAGTTGTCTGGCAAGAGCACTAAATTGAATTATGGGGTGGATATGAAACCCTTTATGGTATATATTTGTATACAAATTAGAAATTAAATAAAATGGCATACTCAGAAAAATTATTGGATCATTTCAAGAATCCTAAAAATGTTGGTACACTTGACAAGTCTGACTCTAATGTAGGTACAGGTCTTGTAGGGGCACCAGAATGTGGTGACGTAATGCGTCTACAAATACAAGTTGATGCTGAAGGTATCATCGAAGACGCCAAGTTTAAAACATTTGGTTGTGGATCAGCGATTGCTTCTTCTTCTCTTGCAACAGAGTGGTTGAAAGGAAAATCTCTTGATGAAGCTTTGGCGATTGACAATATGGCAATTGTTGAAGAATTGGCTTTGCCACCAGTAAAAATTCACTGCTCAGTGCTTGCAGAAGATGCAATCAAAGGAGCAATCGAAGATTACAAAAGCAAAAACTCGTAACTAGATGTTATTCGTAGCAGATAGCGCAAAAGCAAAAATTTCCGAATTGATGAGCGGTTCGGCTATCGGTGAAGATTTCTTTGTCCGTGTCTCAGTAACCAGTGGTGGTTGCTCAGGGTTGACTTACAACTTGGACTTTGATAATGAGTCTCAGGAAAATGACCAGATATTTGAAGACAACGGTGTTAAAGTAGTAACGGATCTAAAGTCGTTCTTATACCTCTGTAATACGACACTTGAATTTTCAGGTGGATTGGAAGGTAAAGGATTCTACTTCAATAATCCGAATGCTGAGAGAACTTGTGGTTGTGGGGAGAGTTTTGCAGTGTAGAAGTTGGTTTTTCGACTTTTGAGTGCTTAGTAGTTAGTACATAGATTTTAAAAAATATATTGAAAAGCTTCTGCCTTTGGGTAGGGGCTTTTTTT
>CALFDU010000023.1 GCA_937950315.1 uncultured Saprospiraceae bacterium
GAAGCCAGATTTTATAAAGATCGATGTAGAAGGTGCTGAGTGTAAAGTGCTTGATGGTATGTCGAAAACCCTGGGCTTATCTCCACTGACCTTATTGGTAGAGGTGCATGTTCAAACTTTGAAAAAGATGGGTTATAGTCATGATGAGGTGATTAACACATTGATGGAAAACGGCTTTGAGATATATGAGTTCAAAAGATTTAGGGATAGCAGTTTTGAAAAAGTAAAAATAACTCAAGGTGCTGTCATGACGCAAGATTCATTTATCATTGCTGAGAAAGGTTAAAGTCTTTACATTTCAACTCTGTCCTTCGGACTAAACAATTTCGCTTCTACGATTTCACAGATGATGTGTCCCACGAGTATGTGCGCTTCTTGAATACGAGGTGTATTCGTACTCGGCATTTTGAGAAGGATGTCACAGTGTTTGTCCATGGCTCCGACAGCGGCTCCAGTCATGCCTACTACCTTCATTCCCATGGTTCTAGCTTGTTGGCAGGCATTGACGATATTAGGAGAATTGCCGGAAGTAGAGATTGCGATCAATACGTCATCTGCAGTACCTTTGCTTTCAATCATTTTACTGTATACATGATCAAATCCAAAGTCATTGGCTATGGCTGTTAGGGCAGAGGAGTTGACATGTAACGCTTCCGCAAATAGGCTTTTCCTATTTAATTTAAAGCGGCCGCTAAATTCAGCAGCGAGGTGCTGGGCATCAGAGGCTGATCCTCCATTTCCACAAAACAAGACTTTATTGCCAGAAGAGAATCTTTCTTTAAGTAAGGCATTGACAACACACATGTCGCTCATGAGTTTTTCGTCATTCAAGATGTTGTTCTTGACATCGATACTTTCAGAAATTAATTGTTTGATCTTCTTCATGCCTTAAAGGTAATAGAGTTTATCTTTTCATAGAAACTGGTCCAACTATATTTGTCTTTTAAGATGTGCAGGTTTTTGGAAAAAGCATTTTGCTTTTCTGGATTGTCAAAGAAGTCGGAAATAGCTTCAGTGATTTTCAAGGAATCTACTTCGGTGATATAGCCGTGCTCTCCGTCTTGGATGATCTCTTTAAGTCCACCGACATTGGTTACCAGTAATGGCTTTTCAAATTGGATGGCAATCTGCATGATGCCACTTTGAGTAGCCCGATGGTAGGTCTGTGCAACCAGATCGCAGGCGGAAAAGTAATATTTGACTTGATCATTGGGGATGAAATGATCGTGTAGAATAACTTGGTCTTGGATGCCTAGTTCTTTGATTTGTTGCAAGTATTTGTTCTGATCATCGTAAAATTCTCCGGCGATGAGGAGCTTTATTTTTTTATCCTGGTGCTTGACATTTGCGAAAGCATCGAGTAAAAGATCCAGTCCCTTGTAAGCTCTGATCAATCCAAAAAACAACACGTACTTATGATCCGGTGATAGCTTCAATTTTTTTACGGCTTCATGCTTTGGTACAAGCTCCCCATAATTATCGTAAACGGGATGAGGGGCGTAAGTGGTATGCTCCTTGGGCGAAAGTGTGTTGAGGTCGTTCACGACTTTCTGCGAAAGAGCAATGTACCGACTAGAGTCCGAAATGAATTTTTTGATCAATCTACCATCTCCAAATTTCCTTTCATGAGGAATTAGATTGTGCACGATGGTGATGTTTTGAGGAATTGATTTTTTCAATACATTTCCCAATGCTGGTCCGAGATAGGGATGCCAGAAATGCGTAATCACCAGGTCTGGTTTTAGCGAGCGAATGTGTGCGGCAGTTTTAAACCAAGTGATAGGATTGATGGAGTTTAGTTTTCTTTCAATATCCAGGCTCTCTGGTTTTGGGCCATCGTGAAATTGGTCTTTTCCAGGAAATAGGAACGAAGGATACTGCAGTGTGAAGGTGATCAATTTGACCTTCCAACCTTGATTTTGAAATTCTATTGCCAATCTTTCATTGAAAGAAGCGATGCCTCCGCGATAGGGATGGGCAGGGCCGACAATGACTAGTGTTTTCAAAATTAAATTTCTGCTTCGATTTTATATTCGTTTCTGTTTTGCGAACTTCTAGATATGAGCTCTGCAAGAAAACCTGCGATGAACAACTGCACTCCTACTATGATCAATAACATTCCTAAAAAGAAAATGGGTCTGCTGCTGATGCCTGGAACACCTAAAATTATTTTTTCAAAACTCAGATAGAACAAGATGGCAATCCCAATGAAAGTAAACAGTGCTCCGAATGATCCAAAAAAGTGCATTGGCTTTTTCCCAAATCTTCCAATGAAAGAGATGCTCATCAAATCTAAGAAACCATTGATGAACCTACTAAGACCATATTTGGACGAACCGTATTTTCTTGCTTGGTGTGCAACTACTTTTTCAGTAATATTGCTAAAACCTGCAGACTTGGCGATGATGGGAATGTATCTGTGCATGGCACCATACACTTCTATGTTTTTGACAACATTCCGGTCGTAGGCTTTCAATCCACAATTGAAATCGTGAAGTTTAATACCTGATACCATTCTGGCTGTCCCGTTGAATATTTTACTTGGTATGTTTTTGGTCAGTACGTTGTCGTATCTTTTTTTCTTCCATCCAGCAACCAGATCGTGACCATCTTCTTTGATCATCTTGTATAGTTCTGGAATTTCATCTGGGCTGTCTTGAAGATCTGCATCCATGGTGATGACAACACCGCCGTTGCTGTTTTCAAAACCGACATTGAGCGCTGCTGATTTTCCGTAATTCCTTCTGAATTTATATGCACGGACTACATCGTATTTTTGTTTCAAGTCCTGGACAACTTTCCATGAATTATCTGTACTTCCATCGTCGATGAAAAGGATTTCATAAGAGAAATTGTTTTCTTTCATGACCTTGTCAATCCAGGCCGTTAGCTCCGGCAAGGATTCTTCTTCATTGAACAACGGTATAATAACTGATATATCTTTCAGAGCTTGTAAGTTTTGGTTACGCGTTTTTGCTTTTTGTGACTAGCGCCACTAGAAGTCCTGCAGATACACATGGGAAAACCAAGTTTCCAAAGAAGGTAAGTAAGGCATTCGCAGGAGTTCTAGATACTGCATCCAAGGTAACTTCGTTGGCGATTTCTGCTTTCGCTCGATCCATTGCTTCTGCGTCGGCATCAAGTACCCCTGATAGAAAATCCATGGTTTGTCCTGCTACTTCAATCGCTACTTCTTGGGTGATGACATTTAATTCTGGATTGATATAATTGAAAAGAATAAATTCGAAAATATTCAGAATAGCATATCCAACCAATGATCCGATAAAGATGGCTTTAAATGCTTCTCCAAAACTAAGAACTCCTTCATTTAATTCTTTTTCGTCTTTGCCAATTTTGTACATAAAATAGATTGCTGCGATAAGCAATGCCAATCTACCATAAAGGACATACGCTCTCGGAGCTATCATTGCCATTGCCAATGCGCCGATGCACAATACAACACCCATTATTAGGCCATTCTTAATTGGAGTATTTACCATAATGTCTTATTTTAATTTGTTAGCAAGATAAGAAGTTTTCAAGCTTACATTCGAGAATTATAGACTATTTTGATGCAGCTATAGATGTATCTGAAGTCTTACAGGTTCAGGGTAGGCTGACAGGCAGTAAGTTTACGTGTATACTTCTCGTTATTGAGAAAGAATCAACTGATCTTTGGATACAATGGCTACTATCTTGTTGTTGAATTTTTTACCAAAAAACGGTGAGTTTCTTGATCGGGATTTGTTTTCTTTTTGTGTGAAGCTGTGTTCCGTCTTGTTTGCCCATATGGTCAACTCGGCTTCTTCTCCTTTGGCTATCTCGGCTGGAGGAAGATTGAATATTTTTCTTGGATTGATGGCCATTTTTTCAACAATCGTTGATGCGTCCAAAAATTCCAAAAGTGCTGGACCGCAGGTCTGCATACCTAGTGCTCCTTTGTCTGCATAGATGAACTCTTTTTCTTTCCCTTCTATTTCGATGGGCACATGGTTGGAGCAGATAACGTCGATGAGGTCTGACTCTACTGCCTTGATCAAAGCGTTTTTGTCGGCACTGCTTCTCAATGGTGGCGATAGTTTTCTGTTTACATCAAAGTCTGCCAAGGTCTCATCGGTGTCGATGAGGTTGTGGTAGCTTACGGATGCAAAGAGTTTGTTTTCCAGAGACTTCTTTTCTTTTTTCAAGTGGTTGATCCCTTTTTGAGTAGAAACCAAGTGGATAAGCATTTTGCTATCCGTATATTTTAGTATTTCGATGTCTCTATCGATCATGATGGATTCTGCGATATCGGGCATGCCTGGAATACCTAAAGAGGTACTTACTTTTCCTTCGTGCATTTGACTGTGCAGTGAGAGCGTTTTGTCATTGGGTCTGTGGATCACGATGCTATCGATGGCCTTGACGTAATGCAGTGCTCTTTCTAGAAGACCTGCTTTTTGGATTGAATGCAGCCCATCGCTGAATCCTATCGATCCGGCATGGTGCATGTCGATCACCTCTGTGATTTCCTCACCTTGTAGTTTCTGACTTAATGCGCCTATGGTATGACAGTGCACGGGCGACTTGCTTGATCTATCTTTGATGAATCCGATGGTGGCTGCCTGATCAATCGGGCTAGCATCATTGGAGAACAATCCGATTCTTGTAAACCCACCAGCCGATGCTGTCGCAAGCGTTGATTCCAATGTGTCTCTGTGTTCAAGTCCTGGTTCGCCAGTGTGGACTCCGATGTCTACCCAGCCTGGAGAAACATGTAGGTTTTTGCCATCGACTATTTTGGCTTTTTTGGAAGAGATGCTGTTGGCAATTTTGGTAATGATTCCTTTCTCAATCAGTATGTCTTGCTTTTTTCCGTGATACTTAGATCTCGGATCAACAATGGTGGCTTTTTTAAGTAGAATTACCATGTTTTAAATTGGCGCTGAGTGTTTAAATAATCAGGAATTACACATTCCAAAAACGTAACAATAATGTTTCAAGAGCTAAAAATACTAAAGCCAGAATTAAGAACAAACGCCACAAGCTTTTTCCTTTATCACGATCACTGATCATCTGACTGATATCCGCCTTCAAGAAATCTTCGTAGATCTCATAGGAGCTGCTGTATTCATCTTTTAGATTCTGAACATTGAGGAAGTCCAACTTAGATTCTGTTCTGTCATAATTAAAGGCAAATCTATCTACGATGGTGTCATTGACTGACAAATCGTAATAACCTGCTTCAGCAATCATATCATTAAAATCAATGATGGTTTTGTTACCCACCTTGGTCTGTCCCGGAATAAATTCCTGGCTGCCTTGAATTTTATAAATCGATTCTGAACCAAGACTTACATTGTTGGTTTCGACTAGGTTGTCGTTGCCGATTGTGTAAGAGATTGGTTTTGTCTCTCCAGATGATAGTGCCATTTTGTAAATCATCGGTACAAATACCTCCGCTATTCTTACAAGGTCACTGTTGTTTTCATTCAACGGTGAAGCACATACATACAATATTCCCTTTCCTTTTACATATTTCTGTAGATAGGGTGAGCCATCTCTATAATTCAACAGTGTCTCTCCGCCTCGGCTTGTGAAGTTGGAGAACTTGTAGTTTCCTTGCGTAACAGGAAGCTTTAGGTTTTTATCGATTCTCTCGTATACATTGGCAAAGATGAACTCTCTTGCATTGATGGTAAATACTTCTCTTTCTTCATTGCTGTATTCACTGATGGCATTGCTCGCCATTTTGCTAAAGAATGCATTGTAAGTTTCCTTTGCTGCATTTGATCCTGGGAATACCAATACCTTTCCTCCAGCCAAAATATAGTTTTCTAGTTCGGTAGCAAGTCCAGAGCTGAGTGTGTTTAGATCATTGAGAATGATCAGGTCGTTTTCTGCAAACTTGTTGTATTGAACATTGCTGGTTGATTGGTTGGTCAAGTTAAAATTGGCAAGACCGCTCATCAATGCAGTTACGTATTTGTTTCCACCACCTTCATTCAATGACAATATTTTCACGTTGTCGTTGATGTTTAATGAAAGTAGGTACGCATCATCAAACAAGATCGGGTAGTCTTCAATTTGTACTTCTATGTTTTGCCATCCATCTTGGGTGAATACCATATCCACGGTATCGATCACCGAGCTGTTGGCATCGATGTTGAAAGTTCCGACGGGTTTGGTCTGTCCATTCTCTTTTACAAAAAGTCGGATGTCTTTTTTATTCTCGTTTCCATAGTTGCTGATTTTTACAACGAGCGGATTGGATTGATTTTTAATTGCAACTGGACTATTCAACCAGACAGAGTCAATGCTGATGTTGTTTTCCTGTACTGATTGGAATGGCATCAGTTGTACGTTGAGGTTGGTATCAAGATTTGCCGGAAGGTCCGTAATAACTTTCTGGAAATCCGATAGCATATAGATGCTGTTGTTTCCATCTACAGTATTGATCAGGTTGCTCTGTCTACTTAGTACGTTTGATAGTTTGTTTACCTCTGGTGTCAATTCGATTTCATCTACCAGTAATAGTGCGTCTTCCTTGTTGGTCCATCTTTGTTGTTTGCTAGACAGGTTGTGGGTGACGATCTGAAATTGGTCTGTTTCAGAAAATGCTGAGATGATATCTCTTGCTGTTGATTTTGCTTTGTCGATCAAGGGTACATCCTCGCTCAAGGCGCGCATGCTGTATGAGTTGTCTACAAACAGACTTATGTAATTGTCTTGTTTTTGGTTGATTTTTTTATCTGCCAAATAGGGTTGGGCAAAGGCGAATACCAGTGCAGCAAGTGCCAGAAGTCTGGATAGTAAAACCAGGAAGTTTCTCAACTTAGATCTGTTGCTGGTTTCATCCTTTACCTCTTTCAGAAATCTCACATTGGTGAAATACACCTTTTTGAATCTTCTGAAATAGAAAAGGTGAATGATGATCGGTATGGCAAGCAGTAACAGCGCCCACAAAAAATTCGGAAAAATAAACTGCATAGTGTCGCAAAAGTAAGATTTACTAGGGATAAAAACTTATTTAATTGGTTGGCTATTGTCAAAAGGACATGGTTTCTTTCATGGACAACCAGCTGTTTCATTGTATTGGTGTAGCGTGGTCAGTAGAATTATCGTAAGACTCCTGTATTTGTTGGTGTTTTCGCATTTTGAACCGAGAGCTGGAAACTTGGCTTAAGAGCGTCTTAAATACTCGATTTTGATGGTTTTTGGGCATATTTCCTACCTTTATGACTGTCGAGAGGCCACCAAAGGTGTACTTTCGGGATGATCTAATTATAAAAAATGGCATTACGAGAAGAATTTAGGGAGCAGGGAAGTTTTTTGTTTAAAAACAGAAGCTATCTACCGGTCTTGATCATCCTGCCTGGATTGTGGGTTTATGTCCAAGGTTTGCCAGATTTTGATACTTCCAAAACCCTTACTTGGGAGATGATTTGCCTGGCGATTTCGCTTCTTGGGATGGTCATCCGGATGATTGCAGTGGGTTATTCCGCTGAGAATACTTCAGGTCGTAATACCAATGAAGGACAAATTGCAGATCATATCAATACTACCGGACCTTATTCTGTTGTCAGGCATCCACTTTATCTCGGCAATTATTTTATGTGGTTGGGTATTGCATGTCTGACAAGAAACTTTTGGTTTGTGGTTGCATTTACATTTGTGTATTGGTTGTACTACGAAAGGATCATGTATGCGGAGGAAGAGTTTTTGAGAGACAAGTATGGCGATAGATATGCTCATTGGGCAGCGGGTGTTCCGGCATTTGTACCAGCACTTTCTAAGTGGAAAAAATCAACACTTGGATTCAGCTGGGTGAAAATAATCAGGCAAGAAAGATCGGGGATTATGTATCTATTTATTGTCTTTTTCGTTTTTAAATTGCTTGAAGCGTATTTCTCTAAGGGAGATTTTATGCAAGTTTCAAGGCCTTGGTTTTTTGCCATGGTCGCTAGTTTGGCGTGGTATGCCTTGACCAAAATTTTTCAGAAGGCAGGTAAATTAAATATTGATCGTTGAGATGAAGGAATTATTATTTACAGGATTGTTGTTTGCTTTTTTTACTGCCTGCCAGTTGGGCGGAAAGGGCAGCAGTAGTATGAATCCTTTGGTTGATTTTCATTCTGATAAAAATGAAATTGCTCAGGAATCTGTTGGCATTAAAAAGAATTATGAAATGCCGCCTATTGATAAGTCGATGCAATTGCCCAATTCATTGGTTGAGATTTCCGGTTTGACTTTTGACGCTTCCGCAAATGTTTTAATTGGCCATGATGACGAGTTGGCGATTTTGCATTTTATTGATTTTGAAGGCAATAAAATTGCATCCAAATTGAAGATTGGAGATATCGGAGATTATGAAGGCGTTGAGTTGGTTGGAGATAAAATTTTCTTGATCAATAGTGGTGGAGATATACTCGAACATGACATTGACGACGGTAATACAATTAAGTTTAAAACAGGATTGAATGCCAACAATAATGTTGAAGGATTGTGTTACATGGACAACAAATTATTGATAGCATGTAAAGGTATTCCTGAAATGGGGCGTGGTCAAAATTTCCCAGGTTGTAGATCTATTTATTCGTATTCCTTGGAGAAAGCAAGCATGGGTCGTGAGCCGTTTATGTTGCTCAGTTTTGAAAAATTAAGAGATTACTTTGGAAGAAAAGCGACCGGTGGGATGATCAAGCGTTTGAATGCTTTTGCTCCATCTGGTATAGCGATACATCCTAAGATGGACGATATTTATATCCTATCGCATAAAGGAGATCTGATGGTTGTGGTGGATGCTCAAGCCAATATCAAGAAAATTTACTTGTTGGACAGAGATGATCATATGCAACCGGAGGGGATTTGTTTTGATACACAGAATCGGTTGTATATTGCCAATGAAGGCAATGGCAGCAAGCCGGTTATTCATCGTTACCAGTTTTAATATTTAGCATTGAGGATATTTAGGGAAACAGAGATAGACAGAGATTGGACCTTGTTTTTGGATAGGGATGGCACGATCAATCGTAGATTGATGGCAGACTATGTTAAGACGGTAGATCAGTTTGAATTTTTGCCTGGAGCGGAAGAATCAATCGCCCGATTTCATGAATTATTCAAGTATATCATCATTGTGACCAATCAACAGGGAATCGGCAAGGAACTGATGAGTCACGAGGATTTGGCGGAGATTCATGGCTTTATGTCTAAAAAACTGAATGAAGTTGGGGCAAACATAGATGAAATATTATATTGCCCTCACTTAGCTATTTTCAATCCTAGCTGTCGCAAGCCCAATCCCGGCATGGCCTTTCAGGCTCAGGAGATTTTTCCTGATATATCATTTAAAAAGTCGGTAATGGTGGGCGATACAGAATCAGATATTACTTTTGGGAATCAGCTCAACATGTATACAGTGTTGATTTCACCGGACAGGAAAGATGAGGAGTATTTTGAAGCGGATTTGGTGGTGAGAGATCTGGTAGAATTGGCTGAGTATCTTATTAATTATTAAAAAGAAATTGTGAAAAAATCGATCGTAATTCTAGTTGCACTGTTTTTGTTTTTTGGTGCATCAGCTCAGAATCATTTTTTGGTAGAACTTGAGCCAAGGACTCCAGAAGTTGAAGATTTGGTTCAGTCATTTGAGGGGACATCTGTGGTCCCGATTATGGCAGCGGACTTGGAGGGAAATCAAATTTCTGTTTTGGATCAAAGAGATAAGGTAGTTTTGTTGTGGTTCTGGAAATTGGAATGTGATTTGTGTGTGCAGAAGATTCCTGTTTTGAATCAGTTGCAAGCAGAAAACCCAAATTTGAAAATCATTTCTTACTCTGCCAATACCAAGGATGAGATGTTGTCATTTTCTGAGCAGACACAAATTGATTTTACGGTTATCCCAAATGCAAAAATGATTGCTGAGGGTCCATACTCAAGTGAACTTGGATATCCAAAAATGTTTTTTGTTGATCAGAAGCAAATCATCAGATGGGTTTTCCCTTCCAAAGATTTCTTATCGCCAAAGTTTGATTTGTACAACATCGTTAAGACTTTGTACATGCAGCTTGAGCAAGCCAAATAATCAATCAAGTTATGTCTAGAAAGCTGATTACTTCTGGAGCAAAGTGGGAGCCGATTGTCGGATACAGCCGTGCGGTGGTTGTCGGAGATGTTATGGAGATAGCAGGAACGGTTGCCGCGGAAGGCGGTAAAGTTTTGTTTCCCGGAGATGCAGGCAAACAGACGGAATATATATTGTCTATGTTTAAAGACATACTTGAGAACAATGGATTTTCCCTAGAAGATGTAGTACGTACTCGTGTGTATGTAACCAATATGAAAGATTGGGAATCGGTAGGACCGGTCCATGGACAATTTTTTGGTGAAATAAGACCAGCAAGTACCATGCTTGAGGTCAGTGCACTGGTTGATCCAGAAATGTTGGTCGAAATAGAAGCTACGGCTATTCGTAGCGTCAAATAATTAATTACCTTCGCGGCCGTGATGTCAAAAATCTATTCTGTAAAAGAAATATACTATACGCTTCAAGGTGAAGGATTTCACTCGGGAAGGCCTGCTGTATTTTGTAGGTTTAGCGGTTGTAATTTATGGACCGGAAGGGAAGAGGATAGAGACAATGCTGTATGCAAGTTCTGTGATACTGACTTTGTCGGGACGGATGGTGTAAATGGCGGAAAGTTTACTGCCAGAGAACTGGTTGTTCAGATCAGGTCTTTGTATCCTGGCCCCAATTGTTTTGTTGTGTGCACAGGTGGTGAGCCCGCATTGCAACTCGATGATGAATTGATTGCAGCCCTGCATGATTCTGATATTGAAATTGCCATCGAGACCAATGGAACGGTCGAGTTGGCAGAGGGAATTGATTGGATCACGATGAGTCCAAAGGCCAACTCAGAGATCGTCGTTAAGAAGGGTCACGAATTAAAAATAGTATATCCTCAAGAGGAGATCAAGCCAGACGATTTTGCGTCATACGATTTCCAACATTATTATGTTCAACCGATGGATAGCCCTTCCAAAGATGAAAACTTGAAGCAGTCCATTCAATATGTGAAGGACAATCCGCAATGGAAACTAAGTGTGCAGACCCATAAGCAGATTGGGATACTTTAGATTGCTTAGACTTTCGTCAAATGTTTGCACTCTGCAATCAATCAGCCTTTGTTGTTTTATTTAATTTACTTCGATCTTAAACGGATAAATGGTAGCACCTACCATGATGGTTCTATTTTTTATAGAGGTAGTACCAATAGGATTTCCAATTTCATCAGTAAGATTTACGTTGAGGACATCACTTAGGCCAAGATTGTATTTGGCATGTACAGCAAATCTCTTTAAGAAGGAAAATTCAACCCCTGCAACCGCTCCTACCTCTCCGGCACTAAACAATTCCAATTGTGATTCGGTATTACCATCTGCTGCTGCACTGACCAAGTATCCAAATTCAGGTCCTAAGATGATTTTTAAATTTTTGGTCAAGTGAATTTTTCCTAAAAGTTGCGCCGAGATATATTGAAGTGATCTGTCAAATTCTTCATCTAAATTATTTTCTAAGATCCACCCTTTGTTTGAGTACAATAGTATTGGTTCGAACGAAAGTCTGTTGAGGATTTTCATGTCAAGGCCGATACCGAGGTTGTAGGTTGTCTTTGGGTTCAGTTGTAAGAAGTCAGAATTTCTATCAAAGCCATCAGTTTTATTTACACCTGCAGTGAACCCAATTTTCACTTGTGCATTTGCAAAGCTTATGCATGTTAAAACGATTAGTGTGGTGAGAAGGTGTTTCATTTTTTAAGGTTTTTTGTTGTTTTGGATGTCGGATAGATAGAATCTGGAAAGAGATTCTGTATTAATATCTATCGACCTACCCATTCGCTGGATTGACTAAGAATAAAAACGTGGATACATCCTAGGATGTTACCTTTTCTAGGTACAAAATTTATTTTTTTAACAGATATGAGTTTAAATTTTTAACAATATGATGGTACTGCTTACATTTTGATGATGGATGTGATATTGAAAGGCGATCCGGCTCTTCGTTCGTTGGGTTTGATTTCAAGCACTTGGCCTGAGACTTTTAGCATCATGCCTTCGTGGTGAAATTCTTCCGGGACCTCACATGGTTGCCATCTACTGTTTTCAAATGAAAACATGTACATATTCATGATCTTTTCGACTTTGACTTCTTGGTCGATGTACTCTCTGGTTACTGCTCGGTCTTTGTAGCAGTCGTTGTTGTAGCTCATAGCTGTATGCGTACTTGATGCTTCTATATTATTGCTTATTAAATTGTCCTTAGCATTTTCTTGGGTGGAGAGGTTTTTCTTTTGATTGCATGAAAGCAGGCAAAGTGAAAGTACTAGACTAATCAATATTCTCATGAGTTAAGGTATTTTGCGTTTAGTTGCTGGAAGTAATGTACGCCTTTTTCTCGTTTGGCTGAGAATCTTCCTTTGGTATAGAATCTTGATGAAACTCCTTTCTGGACTTCTTCTACTACAAACTCATCTTCTCTTTCGGTTTTGTCTGCTAGTTTGGTGGCTTCCATGAAGTCAAAGATTTCTTGGTCCCAGACGTAGTAGATAAACTTTACTCTTGTTCTGGTTGGGGTAACAGGTTTGACAACATTGTATTGGATGCCCCACGGGTAACAATTGATCATAAAATTGGGATAGGCCCAAATGTAAAATGCGGTGACATCATTGCCATATTCAGGATGTCCTTCAGGCAAATCAAATTTTATGCTTGAGCTATCAGAGTAGCCTGTTTGGATGACAACATGGTCGAAAATTTCTGTTTTGTATTTTCCATAATCGATGATGCTATTTAGGTCTTGGTGGACAAACGGAATATGGAAACCTTCCATGTAATTTTCAAGATAAAGTGCCCAATGTGCATTGACAATATAATCTTCGTTGTATTCTGAAGCATTTCTGAATTCATTGAAGGGTAGGAAGTCGAGGTAACGGTCTAGTGTCTCAGATATTTGTGAAAATTCGATGGCTGGGTTGATAGAACCAAAGCATGTATTCTTCCATGTATTGAAAGGTACTTTGGATAGGTGATCGCAAGGTCTTGGGAAGTCTTCCACCTCCTTGAATTCTGGCATAAACTCAAATTGACCATCCAAGCCAAATCTTCTTCCATGGTAGGCGCAGGTCATTTTCTTTACCTTACCAGGGTTCTGTACCAGTTTGAAACCACGATGGGTACAGATGTTGGGAAAACAGTTGATCTCATCCCTTTGTTGAACGAGTAATAATGGTTCGTCTAGGTATTTTTCTAGCAGAGTAAAAGGATAGACATTGTTGTCTCCCGCAAGCATGGCTTCCGGATCACCAATATAATTCCAACCATTGGCAAAAATCTTCTCTTTTGCTAGTTCCCAAGCCTCTTGGTCGTGGTAAAATGAGGAATCCATGGTCTCGGCCTTCCTGATATCGTCTACGATCTTATATTTTTCCATCGGAATACAAAGTACGATGGTTTGGTGGAATTTGCAATTGGAATACCGTAAGCTAGATATTTGCGTAAGCGTAAAGAGAGGAAATACAAGGAAGTCGCTGAAAAGCTTCCTTTTTATTCAGTTCAATTATATTGATTGAGCTATATTTATAGAACTAAAGAAAATATCTTGATTTCAGAAACAGTAAGTACGGGAAATGACCAAGGTGGTGGGCTAGACTTAAACAATCATTTTTATGATGTTTTTAATGCCATTCCTGATTTGGTGTATTTCAAAGATAGGAGCTTGACCATCAATGGTTGTAACAAGGCTTTTGTTGAGTTTGTGGGTGTAGAATCGCAGGATGAAATCGTCGGTAAAAAAATTCCTTCACTCTTGAATGCCATCGATGCATTGATACTGGAGGAAGGCGATATGCAAGTGATCGGAGCATCGAGCACGATCAAAAGGAGTGTGGCGATTGAAGACAAAGAGAAAAAGACTCGATGGTTTGAGGTGAAGAAATCTCCGATCGAATGCATGAAGAATGGATGTATTGGGTTGTTGGTTATTATGTCTGAATTTACCACATTGAAAGAATTTCAAGATTCACAGAAAGAGTTGATCGGCGAGCTTCAAGAGACCAACTCTGAGTTACAGAAAGTGAAAGGACAATTACTGAATGCCCAAGAAAATCAAAGACAAAAAATTTCAAGTGAACTGGATGATGATCTTGGTCAACATCTGGCAGCCATAAAATCATCTTTGCAGAATAGTCAGGTAGATTCTTCTGTGATGATGCTAGTAGATGATGGGATCGAAAAAATCAAAGATTTGACTCGATCGATCAGTCCATTACACCTTCAAAGCAACAAGCTTAATAAATTATTGACAGACCTTGTCAATGAATTAAATGCCGAACAAGATCTTGTATTTACACTAGAGTATAAACTTGAAGGGGATGTGAGCGATTCTTCTTTGAAGTTGCACTTGTATAGAATCATTCAAGAGGTCAGTAATAATATTGTCAAGCACTCGAAAGGAACTCAATGTATCATTTGTATTCATCAAGAACGCAATCAGATTGTATTGCAGGTGAAAGATGATGGAGAGTCTTATAATTTCTTTGAGCAATTGAAAAAAGCGACTTCATTTGGATTGTTGACAATCAATGAGCGTATAAAGTCATTGCAGGGTAGTATTATTTATTTTGCAAAAGATGAAAGTGATCCTTTCAATATCTTGAAGCTTACCGTTTAATTTACATGCTAATTTTAATCACATGAATTACGTACTTAAGCTACATCAGAAGCTGAGCAAATATCCTATGGGTAGTATTATTTTTTCGAGAGCCGTATCTAGAATGGCTCCTTACTTTACTACGATCAGGCCTCATGTTGATGAGATTAAGCACAACTATATCAAGGTGTCCATGAAGAAACGGAAAGCGGTACACAACCATCTCAAAACGGTTCACGCCATCGCCATGTGCAACCTCTGTGAGTTTGCTGGTGGGATATTGATGGAAGCTTCGATTCCTAAACATAGACAATGGATCCCAACGGGTATGGAAGTTCAATATGTCAAGAAAGCCAAGACCGACCTAACCGCAGTATGTGATTTGTCGCATGTAGATTGGGATCATTGTTCAGAAGTTTTTTGTGATATCGACGTAAAAGATACAAGTGGAGTTGTGGTGATGACCGCAAAAATCAGAATGGGTGTACGAGACAAACAAAAGTAAATTTTTCGACTTATGAAGTTTATTAATAAAATCGCTTATACCGTATTGGCCTTCATTTTAATATTTGGTGGTATTAAAGCAGTATTAGAAGGCATAGGTATACTGGAAAATAGTGAGATGAAATTGTGTCAGGAACTTGTTGCTACTGGGGGGAATGCCATTGCGACGTATGATTTAGCAAATTCGAAGGAAAAAACTACTACTTATAGGAAAATTGGAATTGCTACTGAGTATGAATTGGTGTATACTTTTGAAGTCAATGGAAAAACTTACAAGGGTACGCAATTGACTGGAAACCTTCCTGAGTCTCAGATGACTCGTGTGATGTATCGAAAATCAGATCCAAATAAAAATTACATAAGGCCGGCAGAGCGGTTGGAAGAACTAAAAAATTTTTCGGAATCGAATAAAGGCATATGGTTTGGATTGGGTGCGTTCTTCATTGGCGTCTTGATTTTAGGAGTGCGCATCAAAGAATTCTTAGGCTATAGAAAGTCGAAATCTGATAAAAGGAAAACAAAAGATGCTATATTTTCGGTAGCGGATAAAACAACAGATTCTGCTTCAAAATTGAATAAATCAGTAAAAGCTGATAAGCCAATTTTATCATCTCGATTTAGTAAAAAAACTGGTCCTTCTGTAAAGGAAAAAAGAGAAGAGAAAAGGAATGAAACTCGAAGCCAAAAACGATCCCGGCCAGATGTACCTAAGACAATCAGTAGAAATGACTTGTTGGCAAAATCACAAAAGACTTTCAAGGAAACGGATCATTCTCGATTCATGCCTAGTTCGATGAAATTTCATTCAGAAGAAGAGTAAGATGATGATGCGGATTGATCATTTGGCCATTTGGGTCACGGACTTAGAGAAGATGAAAGACTTTTATGAAAAGTACTTTTTGGCTCAAGCAGTGGCAAAATATCACAACTCAAAAAAAGAGTTTCATTCGTATTTTTTGGCTTTTCCTGAAGGGCCACGGTTGGAACTAATGCACAGACCCAATGTTCCAGAAAATCTGAATGATGCACTTAAAGAATATTTGGGAATTATTCATTTTGCCATTTCTGTAGGCTCTGAGGAAAAAGTAAATGGCTTAACAGAATGGTTGCGACGTGATGGTTATACCATTGTGGGCGAACCAAGAACAACAGGAGATGGGTACTATGAAAGTGTGGTTTTTGATCCTGAAGGAAACCGACTAGAGATTATAGCTTGATGCTTCCATTTTTGTTTTCCTAAAAGATCGACAGTTTTGTTTTTGTGGTAAATGCTTCTAAGAATTTCATGCCTCTATATGAATTTCCTTTTTCATTTAATTTTGGACTCCAAACAGTGATGCAATATTTTTCTGGAAAGATTGCCACGATTCCTCCGCCAACACCACTTTTGCCAGGCAAGCCTACTTTAAAAGAAAACTCTCCTGATTCGTCATAGAATCCACAAGTCTGCATGATGGCATTGATTCTTTTTACTTGGCTTGTGGTCAGAACACGGTGACCAGATGAGTTGGTGAACGTACTGTCTTTTAAGAAAGTAAAGGTCTTGGTTAAATCTGAGCAATTCATTTGAATGGAGCACATATTGAAATAGAAATCCAATACTTCATCAGGATCATTTTCAATATTACCAAATGATTTTATGAAATTACAAAGTGCAATGTTTCTATAACCCACCGACCATTCTGATTTTGCAATGGATTCAGAATAGGAAATGTCTTCACATCCGCTTAATTCTTTGATGTAGTGCAAGAATTCCTCCTTGGGTTTTTTCAAATGGCTGATGAGAAAATCGCAGATCACGATCGCTCCACCATTGATGAATGGGTTTCTAGGGATGCCTTTGTCTGCTTCTAATTGTACTAAAGAATTGAAGGCATTGCCAGAAGGTTCCACACCCACACGTTCCCAGATTTTATCGCCAATTAAGTGGTAGGCCATGCTTAGCGACAACACCTTAGAAATACTCTGAATCGAAAATTTTGTTTCCCAATCACCAATGCCATACTCCTCATTTGCAATGGATGAAAAGTAGATGCCAAAATTATCAGGATCTGTTTTTGCCAATTCAGGAATATAATTGGCGATTTCACCCAGATTTTTTTCTGACTTTACAGTATGGTAGATCTCTTCTAGGGTTTCTTTGTAGTTGATGTCTGTGTTCATTTAGGAATGAATGCTTATTTGATTTTTTTACCAATAGTAATTCCAGGC
Organism: uncultured Saprospiraceae bacterium; assembly: GCA_937950315.1. Taxonomy (GTDB): domain Bacteria; phylum Bacteroidota; class Bacteroidia; order Chitinophagales; family Saprospiraceae; genus JAHDBF01. Next base: position 17,405 of record CALFDU010000023.1, read on the forward strand.
CAAGGTAAATATTTTGGAAAAAACACGGACTCGTTGGGTGTGCTAATTAAATATGCCATTAACTTGAAATAAATGTCATTTGAGTTAAGTTGGTACCCAACTCCAATATTCCATTCTAATTCGGCATTGCCAAAAAATTCTACTTCGGACGGATAATTGTTTCTGTATAAAGATAAGAAATTGACCAATCCAGCAGTGAGCACCAACTTATGTTTCTTTTTTCCAATAAAATAATTGCCAAAAATGGTTTGTGAAGTGCTCGTGTCAAAAAAACTTCCAGTTTCCGGTGACCCATTGTTGTCTCTGGTTATATCTCCTGCGGAAATATTTGAAATGCCTAATCCTGCACCTACTGAAAAATCATCTGTCAGTGCGTATTCGTATTTTACGGATCCAAACAGAAAGGCGCTCCCAGCAAGTTCAAAATTGATTGAATGTCTTTTGTTATTCAAAGATGTGGCAGTGTCTGTTTTAGGCAATTGGGCAAAACTATTTTGCGAGCAAAACAATGACATGAACGCAAGGCCAAAAACGATTCGAAGAAGTAGATAGTTGTTTGCAGACATTTAGACCGTTTTACGTGGGTTGCTTTCCGGCAATGTTTAGGTAATTTTTTTCTTTCAGTAAATATATTGAATTTAAAGGGTGATAAAAGCTTAGTTGAGGTATCATATAGTTGTATGTCATTCATAATTTAGAATTAACAGTTTCAGTTTAATAGATTGAGTTATTTTTCTGAGCTTATGATTTAGTATATTTATGGTGTTCTTAGTAGGATAATAAATAAAAAGAATAAGTGGAAAAATTTATAAGAGGAAAGAAATATACAGAGCAAGAATATATTGAACTCTCAATCGAAGAAATGAGAAAGTCAATATCCGAACATTCTGATAAAACCGATCCCAAAGTAGGGGCGGTTTTAGTAGATAGTAACGGTGCTTATTTTGACAAAGCACACCGCGGTGAGTTAAGATTAGGGGACCATGGCGAATTTACAGCTATTGAAAGAAAAAATGCCAATCAAAATTTATCTGGATATACAATCTATACTACACTAGAGCCATGTGTCAAAAGAAATTTCCCTAAAATGGGATGTTCGTATAGAATAATAAACGCTAGAATTTCAAAGGTTGTCATAGGCCATGAAGATCCTGACCCTTCTGTCGCAACTGAAGGAATTAAACTACTTCAAAAGGCGGGAATTGAAGTAGACTTTTACGAAAGAAAATATGAGAAAATTATAGCGAGTGAAAATAAAGAATTTTTTAAAGAAGCCAAGGAAAGAGCTGAAAAGGTAAAAGTTCAAGAAATTAATTCTTCAGTTGACCCTATAGAGAACATAGTATTTGATTATCAATTAAGTGATTTGTCGGAAGAGGCTCAAATAACTATGATCAATCAAATGAATCTCCCTTTTAAATTTGGATCCGACGCATATCATTCTTATTTGCAAAAGATGAGTTTAATCAAAATTGATAAAGAAACCGGAATAAGCAAACCTACTGGTTTAGGGTTACTTTTATTAGCTAGTGATCCTACATTGCACTTTCCTCAAGCAAGGATTAAATTTACAATCCGAAATAAAAATGATGATCCAATATTTAAAGATTTCCAAGGCCCGCTAATTTTAATTCCAAAGAAAATAGAAGAATATCTTGAGTTCGTTTTTCCGAAGGGGTTTTCTCGTTCGTCTTTTCAGAGAACAGAAAGTGCTGAAGTTTCTGAAACTGCAGTTCTTGAAGTAATAATGAACGCTCTTGTACATAGAGATTATAGTATTGAAGGTGCAAGAATTATGGTTGATATTGATGATGACAAAATAGAAGTATCGAGTCCAGGTGTTCCTCTTTGCTCTGTTGAAAAATTAAATAATTACTCTGCTCCTTCTGTAAGTAGAAATGCAAAAATTGCACACATTTTTTTTCAAATGGGTTTTGTTGAAGAAAGAGGTTTTGGTCTTGAGGAATTAAGTAAGCTAGAAGACTATGGTCTACCTAAGCCAAAATTCTTATTAGATGAGTCTATTTTGAAAACTATACTTTATAGAAATGTAGAACTCAAAGATTCCAAAGTTCAAAAGTCAGAATTACCAGGTTTGGCTGTCTTACAAGAACATGAAAAACTAACAGTATCAGAATTTGTTAAGATTAGTAATATTCCAGAAAGATCTGCTAGAAGGTATTTAAATGGTTTGGTCACAAATAATTTAGCTTTAAAAGAGGGTAAACATTATATCCTTATAAACTAGAAAACTGATCTAGGTTGGCCGAAACGGGATCCGGAATGGTCGAAAACTGATCTAGGTTGGCCGAAACGGGATCCGGAATGGTCGAAAACTGATCTAGGTTGGCCGAAACGGGATCCGGAATGGCCGGAAACTGATCTAGGTTGGCCGAAACGGGATCCGGAATGGCCGGAAACTGATCTAGATTGGCCGAAACGGGATCCGGAATGGCCGGAAACTGATCTAGGTTGGCCGAAATGGCTGGAAACTGATCTAGGTTGGATTTGGGAGAAGTGATGATAATGGAATTGGATTACAACAAAAGTTGCAGGAGGAGGAGATGATGGTGAAATTGCAATACACCTGAAGTTGCAGTTGCAGGAGGAGGAGCTGATGGTGATGATTGTGAGATGGAATTGCTTTACAATCGAAGAAGAAGGAGATGGACAATCAGAGCTAAAAATGAACCTTTTAATCTGTAATGATATAATAGATTAAAAGATGAAATATCAAAAATAGAGTTCAACAAGATTAATTGGGAAATAAGTGTTTCAAAAACGAAGAATAAGAACGGCATACAACAATGGCTGACCACGATCATATCTCTCTTCGTTTCACTTGAGAGAGACGACGGGTAGCCTGGTCGTTTTTATCCAAACAAATATTAACTTACTTGTATCTAAAAGCATGTTGTTATGAAAAATAAGCCGAAATCAAGTTCGAGAAGGAATTTTATTAAGTCGAGTGCCATAGTGGGTGGTGGATTTTTTATTGTGCCTCGACATGTATTGGGCAAAGGTTATGTTGCACCAAGTGATCGACTCAATCTTGCAGCCATTGGCGCTGGCGGAAAGGGCTTTGGTGATATTAGAAATGCATCGGACAACGGAATAAATAACGTAGTCGCTTTGTGCGATGTAGATGTGAAGGCTGCTGAAAGAGCGGTATCGGCTTTTCCAGAGGCAAAGTTCTTCAAAGATTTTAGAAGAATGCTAGAAAAGATGGATAAGGATATCGACGCGGTAACCATTTCTGCTCCGGATCATATACATGGAGTAGCCGCTATGGCAGCCATGGAAATGGGTAAGCACGTGTATGTGCAGAAACCTTTGACGCATAATATTCATGAAGCAAGACAACTGACCATTGCGGCACGACGCAATAAGGTGGTGACACAGATGGGTAACCAAGGGGCATCACATCCAGGTCAGGTACAGATGAAAAAATGGTTTGATGAAGGTTTGTTGGGCACAGTGCATACGGTTGAGGTATGGACCAATCGGCCTGTTTGGCCACAGGGGATACCCGTTCCGTTGGAAAAGCCAGCGATGCCGGATCATCTCAGTAAGGAAGATTGGGATTTGTATATCGGTCCAGCCAAATATGTAGACTACCATCCATTGTACTACCATTTCAAATGGAGAGGTTGGTGGAATTTTGGAACTGGGGCTTTGGGAGACATGGGCTGCCATATCATTGATTCGCCATTTAGAATATTGGAATTGGGTTATCCTACAGAAGTAGAGGCGAGTGTTGGTGATATTTATAAACGAGATTGGAATCCAGAATATGTGCCTGAAGGATGTCCTCCATCCTCAAGAGTACAGGTGGTTTTCCCAAAAACAAAGGTCAATGACTCCAAGGTCAAAATGATTTGGTCTGATGGTGGATTGAGGCCATTCCATCCAGATCTGATTCCTGCCTCCGATGACCTTGGTGGTCCAGGAAGTAGAAATGGAATGATTATGATAGGCGATAAAGGGGTTATGTCATGTGATGTCTATGGTACATACCCTCGTTTGTACAGAAAAGATGAAGAAGTATTGACCATGCCTGATGATTTTGATGGAGGAAATAAATATATTGATTATCCAGAATTGGGGCATCAGAAAGCATGGACGGAAGCATGTAAGGAAGGGTTTAACAGTGAAGCACATAATGCTTTGACCTCTTCATTCGATTATGCTGGACCATTGACTGAAACTGTTTTGATGGGGAATTTGGCCATTAGAAGTTATACCTTGGCGGAGATGAAAGATGATGGTGGAAGGAAGTTTAACGGCAGAAAGAAATTACTTTGGGATGGAGAGAATACTCGAATTACAAACTTTGAAGAGGCCAACCAATTTGTGTCTAGAGATTATCGTGAAGGATGGAAATTGATATAGTATAATGGACCACAAAAAGCATATTCTACCTATTATTATTTTTTCACAGTTTTTCTGTACCAGTTTGTGGTTTGCAGGGAATGCGGTCATGTCCGATTTGGTCATCAATTTTGGTATCGACGTACAAGCACTTGGCTATTTGAGCTCTTCTGTACAATTGGGTTTTATCGTAGGTGCTTTGGTTTTTGCAATACTTTGTATTGTTGATCGATCTTCACCAAGTAAGGTTTTTTTCATTTGTGCCATTTTTGCAGCGGCGTTTAATTTAGGAATCATTTGGGAAGGGAACAATCTGATGACGATTTTGGGATTTCGATTTTTGACTGGATTCTTTTTGGCAGGTATTTATCCTGTTGGGATGAAGATTGCATCTGATTATTATCAGAAAGGATTGGGTAAGTCTTTAGGGTATTTGGTTGGCGCATTGGTATTGGGAACGGCCTTGCCGCATCTGTTGAAAAACTTTCCACAGTTGTTGGATTGCAATGCTGTGATCCGAACAACCTCAGCTTTGGCTTTTTTGGGTGGATTGCTGATGTTCTTATTGGTGCCTGATGGGAAGTATCGGAAGTATGGGAGCACCCCAGATTTTTCTATGTTTTATGTTGTGTTTAAAAATCGGAAATTTCGCTCCGCTGCCTTTGGATATTTTGGTCACATGTGGGAGTTGTATGCATTTTGGACATTTGTTCCAGTAATTTTGGCAACTTATATTTCATTGCATCCGGACGTTGCCTTTAGTATTCCTTTGGTTTCATTTTTGGTGATAGGGGTGGGTAGTATTTCTTGTATAATTGGTGGCTATATTGCCGCACGATTTGGTGATAAGAAAATTGCTGTGATTTCTCTGACCTTGTCCTTTGTTTGTTGCCTGCTATCTCCTTTGCTGTTTAAGGTCAACTCTGAAATGTTATTTATTGCCTTTATGATCTTCTGGGGCATTGTGGTGATTGCAGATTCTCCTTTATTCTCTACCTTGGTTGCTCAGAATGCGAGTCCCGAAACCAAAGGAACGGGTCTGACCATTGTAACTTGTGTAGGATTTGCCATTACCATTTTTAGCATACAATTGTTGAATGGTATTGCCCAGAGTGGAGAAAACACGTGGATGTATTTGTTGCTGGCGATCGGCCCTTTGTTTGGGCTTCTTTCTCTGAGAGAAAAGGAAACGTAGTTTATCCTTTTTTTAGAAGATCTATTTCCTTTAGGTTTTCAATTTTATTTCTTTCCAAGAAATCATCGATGGTCTCAAAATGTTCAATAACACGTCGATCCTTAAACTCAAATACCTTTTGAGAAAGCCCTTGTAAAAAAGCACGATCGTGTGACACCAATATCAGTGTGCCGTCAAAATTCAGTAATGCTTCTTTTAGTACTTCTTTGGATTTCAAATCCAAATGGTTGGTCGGCTCATCGAGAATCAGCAAGTTGACCGGCTCCAGCAGTAATTTTACCATGGCAAGCCTTGTACGTTCTCCACCAGAAAGCATGGATACTTTTTTGTCAATATCATCTCCGCTAAACATGAAACCTCCAAGTATGTTTTTCAATTGGGTCCGGATGTCTCCCGTGGCAATGTTGTCCACTGTTTCAAAAACCGTCAGTTCTGGATCCAACAAAGATGCTTGGTTCTGTGCAAAGTAGCCAATCTGAATATTGTGTCCAATCTTGCAATCACCGTTGTATTCAATTTCATCCATGATGGCTTTGATCATGGTAGACTTGCCTTCACCGTTTCTTCCTACAAATGAAACCTTTTCTCCTCTCTCAATGGTAAAGCTGGCATCTTTGAATACTACATGATCTTCATAGGATTTAGAGAGGTCTTTTACGATCACTGGGTAGTCTCCAGATCTTACGCAAGGTGGGAATCTTAATTTAAGCGCCGAATTATCAATTTCATCTACTTCAATGATTTCCAATTTTTCAAGCATTCTTTCCGTCGAATTGACTTGGTTGGCTTTGGAGTAGGTACCTCTGAATCGTTCTATAAATCTTTTGCTATCCGCAATCAATTTTTGTTGCTCTTTGAACGCTTTCATCTGATGACTGCGTCTCTCTTCTCTTAGTTGTAAGTAGTGAGAGTAATTTGCCTTGTAATCATAGATACGTCCCATGGTAAGTTCGATGGTCCTATTCGTAATATTGTCGATGAATGCTTTGTCGTGAGAAATGACGACTACGGCTTTGGCTTTGTTGAGCAAGAAATCTTCTAGCCACATCACAGATTCGATGTCGATGTGATTGGTAGGCTCATCAAGAAGAATCAGGTCTGGTTTTTGAAGCAGAATTTTGGCAAGTTCGATACGCATTCTCCATCCTCCACTAAAACTGCTTGTAGGTTGATGAAAGTCTTCTCTTTTGAATCCCAGTCCGAGTAAAGTTTTTTCTACTTCTGCGTCATAATTGACATCTTCAAGCGCATAGAATACTTCACCTAAATCCGTGACCTTATTGATGATGTCCATGTATTCTTGAGACTCATAATCCGTTCTGGTTTCAAGTGCCTTGTTTAGCTTTTCCATTTCAGCTTTCATCTCCATCACTTGCCCAAATGCTTTGCTTGTTTCTTCAAAGACCGTGCAGTTGTCATCCAGTAATAAGTGCTGCGGTAAGTATGAGACGATGGCATCTGGCGGTCTTTGTACGTGACCTTTGTTGGCTTTTTGTTTGCCGGCAATGATTTTCATGATGGTGGATTTACCAGCACCATTTTTCCCCATCAAGGCAATTTTGTCGGTTGGATTGATGACAAAGGATACGTTCTTAAAGAGCGTATGCCCACTGAATTCTACCGCCAAATCATTTACAGCTACCATTTCTATTGTTTAGGCTGGCAAAAGTAAATATTAGTTGCATATATTAATATGATTGACTGAGTTGTTTGATGCAAAATATAATTTTTAAAAAATGGTTAAATAGATGTAGTCTCAAATCAGACTTTTTTACATTAGCTATTATGAGAAGAACTTCCATCTTTTATTTGTTTATTTTATCGCCACTGTTTGTTTTTTGTCAATCGTATTCAACGATAGGTGTTGTTGGGAAACTATGGCGTATAATTAGGCTTTCGCCAAATGTTAGATTTAGGTAAGTGAATATAGAAATGAAATATTTATCAATTTTACGAGTGTCCACTTTGGTTTGCCTGTTCTTGTTCTTTTCCCCTTTGATGGTTATTGGTCAGAGTAATAGTACTATAAGTTTTACAGTTTCTCCTTCGTATTCCTATTTTGTTATTCAAGGAGAAGGAAGACCCGTAGGAACCTTTTTTCAGTTATCGACAAATAGAAATGATAAACCTGGATTGGGTTGGAGATTTGGAGTCAACGGGAGTCAAAAATTCACCAAAGATGATTACGTAGAATTTGGTTTTCATGTTGTAGGAATCAAGTTTTCCACACAATCACAATTTCTTTCGAACGATCTTAATTTGAATAAATTTTTATTGCTTGAATTTCCAATATTGTTTCGTCATGTATTTGAAACAAACAAATACACCAGCTATATGGTTGCTGGTGTTACCTTTGGTTCTTATCAGTCTTCTTCTACTTCTGGAGTGAGTTTTCGTGGTCCATTTGTAGAAGATCTCCCTTCATTCAATTTGGCAGCTGTTTTAGGAGTTGGATTGGAATATCATTTTAGCGATAATCGAGCTTTGTTTTTTCAACCTACCCTCAGGTATAATTTGACAGGAATACAAGTAGGAATTAATCGGATGTATCACTTTTATACCTTAGGCGTGGATGTTGGGTTAAGGAGATATTTATAAGGTTAAAATCTATTGTTCAGGTTTTTGATCTTTTCTAAATTTCTTAACTTAGAAAGAATGAAAAAAACTACCACCATATTGGCTTTTGTGTTTGCACCCATTTTTTTAATTGGTCAAAACAAAAGTACCATTGACGCTGTATTTTCGACTGGTTTTTCTTATTTCAATGAAAAGGGTGAGTTTATTCAAGACGGTACCTTTTTTCAATTAGATACAAGGCGAGAAGATGATTCAGGAATGGCGTGGAGATTTGGGATAAATCTAAGTCAGGAATTTGCACGTGATAATTTTTATGAAATGGGTCTTCATTTTGTAAACATTAATTTTACAACCGGTAGCAACTGGTTTCCAACCAGTAACAGCGACCATAGTTTTACATTTTTAGAATTACCGCTGGCCATTCGTCATGAATTAAATGCGAAAAAATTATCTAGCTATGTGAAATTTGGTATTGCGGTAGCATTTCATCTTGATTCATCAACTTCATTTAGTAGTTTTGAGCAAGCCTTTGTGGATGATTATCCGCTTTTTAATTATGTCGCGACTTTAGGAGGTGGCTTTGAATATCATTTTAAAGAAAGTGTCAATATTTACTTTCAACCCACTTTTCGATACAATTTGATCGGTATTGAGATTAGCGAGTATTCCAAATATCACTTTTATAATTTTGGTGTTGATATCGGGGTGAGAGGCTATTTGTGAGATTTAATTTTATAGTAAAATGTACAAGCCCGATTAACCCTTTGGCAAATAGGACTTGTACTTAATGCAATCTTAAAATTCTTCTTTAATTTCAGTTATGAGCAACACGAAGTCAATTCGTAAAGTGCTGTTACTTCTGCGTTGTTGATGGCTCGATTGTAAATAATGATGTCATCAATACTTCCTTTAAATCCTTTTCCTATAAATAAATCTCCTCGATCTTCCACACAGTTCAGGTTTCCGCTATCCGAATTTTGAAGGATGTTGTTGAAGTAAATTTTGTAATCGTCTTCTGCTTTTGTGACTACGAGATGATGCCATTTATTGGTAAGTTCTACCACTTCTTCTGCGCAACTTCCTTCTATGTCGAAAATTGAATTTGCCCAGACGGAATGGTTGTGGTTGAAAATTGCTTTCCTACAATCGTGTAATCCGAGTGCCCATTCGTAATCTCTCATCGCACAATTAGAATCGGTAGCTCTACTGATCAAGCTTTCAAAAACTTCCACCGATCGAGTGGTGTCGATGGGTAGGTACCATAGTGAAATAGAGAAATCGGTAAGGTCATTGAGGAAGCTGGTGTTGGCTGTTGTGAGGTGTTCTATATTGCTGCTAGTGTTGGAAAAAGAATAGGCGCAATTTTCGTTTCCATTGCGATCTACTGTTGGTTTGGCAGGTGTGGTATTGATCACATTGTGGTTGAATGAGGTATCGTCCTTCAGACTTCCATCGGTAAATGGATAGAAAGCAATCACACCATCCTGTAGCGAATCGGGTAGACAGCCGCTGTCAAAATTTGGATCATCGCAAGCCACAAAAAAGAGGACAAAAAATAGGGGGAAGATATTTTTCATGATTGATATTTTGGTGACTTAACGGCACGAAATTTTAAATGGTTGGGCTTTTGATTGTTAGAAGTCTCTCAGGTGGGTTTTTAACAAAACGGTAACGATTGGGTCTTCATGAATACAATTTTGTATTCCATGATATTATATGCTCCTCGCAAAAGGATAATAGGATAGGATTCTCATTTTTTCTCTTTATTTTAATGGAATGAAGCGTGCTCTTCACATTTTGGTTCTTTGCTTATTAAGTTCGGTTGGCTTAAGTCAATCCCAATTGCTGTGGCAAAAAACCTACGGTGGATCTGAAACCGATGGTGCCAATCATATTCAGCAGACCGACGATGGTGGTTTCATTGTTTCTGGGTATAGTGAATCTTCAGATGGGGACCTTGATAACAACGATGGGATATGGGATGTCTGGATTCTTAAGCTTGATGAAAACGGCGACGTCGAATGGGAGAAGACTTTCGGTGGTTCTAACTATGAGACAGCAAGAGTGATCAAGCAAACACGAGATGGCGGATATATTTTTATTGGATGGACCCGTTCGAGCGATGGTGATATTTCAAGCCATGCTGGCAACAATGATATTTGGGTAGTGAAGTTAAGTCCGAGTGGTGAGATAAGCTGGGAGCAGACCTATGGTGAAATGTACCACGAGCAAGGATTTTATATTCAACAGACCAGTGATGGAGGTTACATCTTGTCTGGCACAACGACCGATAATGGAACCTTTGGCGCGTTTGTGATTAAAATCGATGAATTTGGAAATGAAGAATGGCAGTCTGTCGCATCCGGTGATGCATTGGATACTGCCAACACCATCATTGAAGTTTCTTCAGGTGGTTACATTTTTGTGGGGAATAGCAGATCTTCTTTTGATGAAGCATTCAACAGTGGTGGTATGGATTGCATCGTTGTCAAATTAAGCGATACTGGTGAAACCGAATGGTTAAAACTATACGGAGGTACGAACGATGATTTTGGAAACTCAATTGATGAATCGAGTGATGGCTCATTTGTAATAGCTGGTTCGACAGAACTATTAGCAAGTGATGCTTTGTCAACTCCGAGAGAGGAGGATGTTTGGGTATTTAAAATTGACCTGGAAGGTAATGTCATTTGGGAAGAAACATATGGTTCGGTGGAGCATAAAGAACGCGCGATTTCCATTGAAGCTGCTTCTAATGGGACTTGGATTCTCACAGGCTACACTGAATCCATTAACAGCAGTAATGATGATCTTGCAGGCCTTAATTGTTATGTGCTACAAATCACTTCGAATGGAACGCTTCTTTGGGATGGTCGTTTCGGAGGCGGCGGCGATGATTCTGGAAATTTTGTCATGGAAACAGAAGACGGAAGTTTTATCGCAACAGGTTTTACACATTCTGATGATGGAGACTTTGACACAAATCAAGGCGAAAGAGATTTATTTGTCATGAAAATATTGCCCAATCGCTCAACTTCTACCAATGAAATCCCTGTATTGAATTACGCACTTTTCCCCAATCCAAGCTCAAGCTATATGGAGCTTCGACCTAGCTTGGATGGTTTACATAAATATTTGATTTTAAATCAGTTGGGAAAGCAAGTAGCTTCTGGTGAATTTGAAGATTCAAGAGTTGGCATCCAAGATTTGGAAGCAGGGTCATACTCTTTGTTAATTTATAAGAACAATGAGCAAACGATTCTAAAGTTTGTTAAATTGTAGTATAAAATGTCGAACATGCGATTGATCACTTCACTCTTTATACTTGCCTTGGTTTTTCCAAGTTGTTATGCACCCAATCAACTGACTTATTATTCTCCGTCTTCAGGAGCAGCTTCTCCGAAAGGAATGCCTTCTAAACCAGGTGCTTGTTATGCCAAGTGTCTAACTCCAGATGAATACGATGTCACAGTAGAAGAAATATTTCTATTTACGGGTGATCCAGAAAATACAGATGTTGAAATACGAGATGTAGAAAATGTTATCTCCGTTGCAGGTACCAAATGGGTGAAGAAAAAAGCAGACAAAAATTGTCTTTCTGCTAATCCTGATGATTGCCTTGTTTGGTGCTTGGAGGAAGTACCTGGAGAGGTCGAGCGTTACACAGTAGTAGTAGATACAAGTCAAACCGATCAATACGAAGTAGTTGCCAAAGAGCACCGTAATTTAATTCAGTCAGGGGGTCACACCGAGTGGTATGAAGTTGTTTGTGAAAACAATATGTCTAAAGCATTGATTATGGATGTACAACATTTTCTCGCCAGTGAAAAATATTATTTTGGTGAAGCTGATGGAGTGCTGGATCAAGGAATCAAAGAGGCACTTAAAAACTTTCAGACAGAAAGAGGACTTGGGATAGGTCAGCTTACCATAGAGACGCTGGATGTGATGGGAGTTGGATACTAGGGTTGTTGTTTGACTTTCGTCAAATGTTTTTTTGCTAGAATATATAATTCGTACCTCTAATTAGTTCGTTGAATTTGCAAATTTCAGAAAGTATACTGGGATGGCGGATTAGCTTATGAAATATATTCTACAAATGTATTTACTTTTAGAGATTCGATTTGTTCTTATGTTATTGGACTAGAAAAACACAATGTATTCTATTTTAAAAATACATTATAGCGGATTGATTTCACCATATTTTATTTGTAAATCCATCACTCCATCTATTGAGTTGGTCGAAAAGATGGGTGTTGTTAAAATACTTTCATCCATGATATGGTATAATATTTCATCAACGTAAATAAAGTAATACCCATCTATTTTTCTAAGAGAAATTTTAGTTGACTGATCCAACTCTTTTGATAAATTATTTCTATAATAATATTCTGTCGACACAGAGTTATTTTGTGTGTTGGATTTTCGCACATCCATATTATTTCCTTCACAAACTACAATTGAGTTTCCATCGCCCCACTTGAAATGCAAACAACTCTCAATTTCTTGCCAATTATTATAAACGATTTCAAATTGAAAATTTTGAAAAAGTAATTCAGGTTGGCAAATGAAATTTAGTCTATCCTCATTTATTGTTGTGTCAATTACATTGTAAGTGAGGTAATTAATACTATCGTAATCTAAATACGACTTATACCAATCAGGACTTTCTTTATTATTTGTGAATAGTTCTTTTGAGTAATAATCGAACCAAGAGGTTGAAATAAAATTAGAAGAACAATTACTTTCTGAAATATTCGAGTGCATTAAAGATTTGCATTCGCCATTTATAAATGCATTATCAGTATGACCTCTGTTTAAAACACAATGTCCTAATTCGTGATATATGAGCCATTTTTTTTGACTTGTCGATTTGTTTTTCCAAGACAAAGAGTCAATCAAAATATTGTTATTGTTAGAGTTACAACGTCCATCTACCAACGGTTCTTCAATTCGTCCGAATGATATAATTAGATCTTGATCCTCTATTGAAATATTTCTACCATAAAAGTTAGCGTCGTTAAAAAATGATTCAACGAAAATTTCGACGGTGTTGGGAATTTTTAAATCGGGCTCTTTATTACAGCAATTAAGTGTTAGTAAAGATAGGATTACAATCGTTAATCTAAATAGATTTAGCATTTCGATAAATTTAACGGCATCACATTTTTTAGTGATGCCGTTTGTGTTATTATTTATTTGGATTATTTACTAGTTTACCTCATGACCTGATGTCCTTGAAAGTAAAGCAGAATAAAAACAAATTTGTTTTTCATTTTGGTTAATACATATTTCTTGCCCTCTTCCAAGATATACTGAAACAAAATTTCCTTCTGTAAAATTTGCAAATTCAGAGCTAGAAATAGTTGCTTGTCCTTCATCTCTAAGTTCTTTAACAATGCAAGGTGAACCAGAAGAACAAATAATTAAATGAACTTTTTCTAAGTTTTGGTCACTTTCCCAATTAAGAACTAAATCTTGGTCTTTATAAAAGTAATCACCGTTTCCAATACTGGAGTTTACTTTTAAAGCTTGAGGAACATATATATTTTCATTAAAATCATCGAAGTTATTCGAACTTGATGTAAAATTGATACTGTGGTTATTGCCACAATACTGAGACTTGTCTATAGAATAAGTAGAGAGGTACCGGTGATCTGACATTTTACGAATTACTTGATTCTCATTAACATGTAGGTCACCTGCATCTATCAATATTCCTGAATCTCTAAATCCACCGAAAAAAGTACTCGAGATGTCGCTATTATTGCTATCGAAATATTCTTCAAATTTTAAACAAACATATGCATCTGATTTTTTATCTGAAGACTGGACTAAATCTAAAATTGAATTAGATCTAATTTCAGTTACCTCCATTTTTTCACCATTTTCTTTTTGACAAGAAAAAAATGTAATTAGTAAAACACTAATAAATAATAATTTAATATTTTTCATTTTCATTATTTTTTTAAAAAATTTATTCACATTCAACAAAACAACCACATGCTCGACAATCTCGAGCCGCTAATTCTGAAGTTAGAGGAATCCAATTAAGGTCAAATGCTGGCCTTGTTTCAGTAGTGAAAACTTGTTCAAGAGCTACTTGAGGTTTACCTGCTTCACATTGATTGTTGCCAAAATCTACATCATCGCCACATTGACCTTCTTGAGCTCCATGACAACAAAAGTCACAATCAATAAATTCAATCTGTATTAAAACTCCATAACCTCCAGTCTCAGGAACCTCTACTTCAAAAGTATTAGTTTGTGTTCCTCCCGAAAAAGCTACATCGACATCAATTTCGGAATAAGGTTCTGGATCAACAACAATCTGTCCATTAACTATAGAGGCTGTTCTAACAAGTATTTCGACTTGGGCATCAAAATCTGGAGACGGAGAACAATCTGCACCATATCTTTGAGACAGTGCAGTTGCAACGGAAGTACCATTTAATTCAAGAATTAATTTTTCTGGATCAACATTTCCATTATTGACATTTGCCAACATTTCTTCTAATGTGCATCCTCTACAGCCAACAGCAGAAAGTATTGTAAAAAATATAAGAATTTTCAATAAGTTCATTTTAAGTGAATTATTAATGAATTTTCGCAGCCACATTCTATAGGGAGTTGATCTCTGCTACAATATTGCTTAGATTTTTTAATGCCGAATGTGGTTCTCCAGTTTGTTTATTATCATAAATCCCTCCTTGACGAAGAACTTATTTAAATTGAAGATTCATATTGTGGTGAAACTATTGGTGGGTATGGAAGTTCGTTTTTTGAGTTATGATTTCTGATAATAATTTTTCTAATATACACATTATACGGAAAATTAGAAATTTTATTGTTGTAGCAGATTATATTATGTCGTTTAGTGCACAACATATCTTTTATGTGACACGATGATTTTTTCAACTGAAGTAACATGAATACAATCAATTTATTAATAATAGTGTAGCCTTAGAATCAAATTAAATTATTTGAATAGGAAGTAATGTGTTTGAATTTTTAGAAGGGAATAATTAAAAATTGACTCTTAAGAAATTTATAGTGGACAAGACATAATTTTGAAATTGAATAACTACAATTGTGGTAGTTGTAACATTGTGTAGAAGCCTTGTATAGCAGAACCTTAGCAAGGTATATTTTAATAGATATCTAAATGTCCTGTTAGGGTATGCTAAAAACTGCTATCAATTTTAGTGAATCTAGGTTATTCTCAAGTATTGTCTCCATCAATATATGATTACAGCTTTAGATTGAATATCTTAAATGATCAATCAAATCATATGGAATCACTGAAATTGTCTTTTATTATTTCTGTTCTTTTATTATTTACAGTAAGGTCCTTTTCTCAAATTGTCAATGCCGAGATATTGGATCATTCTGATCATAGAACTATACTCACTTCATTTGGAGAAAACAATGGAGATTTGGTGTATGTAGTAGAAAATAATAGACGAGGTTATTCTTTGACTCAGGTAAAAGTGTCACAGAATGGTGGTCAGCCAGTTGATGTTTTGTCTGAGGAATTGCGATTCAGAAGTAATTCAAAATGGTTTTATGATTCTAATGATAATGTAAGGATCTTTCTATATGGATTGACAAATAGTGGCTTTGATGACTTTAGCGCAGACTTTATAGAAATCAAAGAAGAAAATAACATTTATACATCAAGGCAAATTGACAATACATTTATGAATTCACTTGAAGTAATTGTTGATGTTGCGCTTGATTCTTTAGACAATGTTTATACTTTGACAAGCTATCCTAGACTTCAAATATTCGAAAATGAAACGTTGCAGTCAGAAGTTAATCTAAACATCGGAAGTCAATCGATTCTACATTCAAGTGAAATTGGGGAAGTGTATTTGATTGACTCAAGCTTAGATTCTATTTTTAAAGTGAACGACTTGAATATAGAGTTTGTCAATACTTTGACTTTGGATATTAAAGAAGTTAAGAATATAGGTGGATCGATTTGGGTCTTGACCAATGATGATAATTTGTATCAATATGCGTCAAACTTTAGTGGTCTTCCTATAGAGATTCCTGTAAGCTTCAATATCAATTCGTTGGATCAAGTCAGTGAAAGTGATGCAGGAATTTATTTTTTAGAATCATTGACAGATGGCTTTAGGATTCACGTATATGATTCTGGTGTCTTTACAATGATTCATGAAAGAATGGAAGATTATGCTTCATCAACCAAACTTCATGCTGTCAATGACTCTGTGTTTGTGACTGCAGGTCAATTTGAAGTACAAGACATTGCCAATCATGCTTTTTTAAGAGGATATAATCTCAACCAAGCCTTTAATCCGGAAAGAAGGAATGTATATATTGATGACTTTGAGTTGACTTATAATAAGGATACGATGATCTCTGGGGCACCGGATGACTTGTGGTTGTATGATGTGAATTATGCAATAAGGAATATGGGGGATGCAAACACAAGTTATACCAGTATCTATACTTCACACTTGGTTCCTCAATTTACATCGGGCCATTTTCTTTTTGACCATCAAGTATTTGATTTAATAACGCCAAATGATACAAGGAGCATCGATACAAGTAGATTGATTCCTTTTTATCATCCATCTGTAGCTACAGTATCAGTAACAGGTTGCGATTACAAATTCAATGAATCTTTTGAGCCGATGCAAATTGACATAACAACATCAACTTTAGATTTCGACCCTACGAAGAATTCAAAAATTTATCCCAATCCATTTACAAGCTATCTGAATATTGAAACAGAATCAGTGCAAGACTTTTACTTATACAATTCTGGAGGAGTCTTAGTCTTCAAAGGTCAAATTGATCGTTTTCAGAGAGAAGATTTTAGTGAACTCGATCCTGGAAACTATTTTTTGCGATTGAGTGATACTGAGGAAATGTTCAAAATTATAAAGTTGGACAAATAATAAAATCGTGTGAATTTTTTTCAGTTGATCATTTCTAAATAAAAAAACACTAGCTTTAGATCAATTGTTTCGACGTTATTTTAATTCAAAGTATCAACACATGAAAACCAATATCATAAAAACAATGCTACTGTTGGCACTTTCTTGCCTTTGGTGTATGGGCAGTGCTCAGACTTTTGACATAGTGCTCGCTACCGATTTTGATGGCAATGTAACAGAGGGGAGTAAGTCCGAATTGATAAAATACATCCGAGAAGGGAAGCCGGTAAGAGTGGGGTGGCAACTTGATTTCAATGAAGACAAAGAACCTGATTTTGATCATTAGGTGGAGGCTACTTTTATTACGATTCTGGGAGAAGAAGTTTTTACTCAGATCGATCCTATTTTTGCCCAAGGTCCAAATATCGAGATTCCTCAGATTGAAATATATTCAAACAATATTCAATGGACTGCCGTAGTGGGAACCAATGGAAAAATGTTGAATCGATTTGTGGCGGAGCAAAATAGTATGCCGGAGCCTATTTTTGATGAATCGCTAGGGTTGACCAAAGAAGAATTTGATAAAGAATTAAAAATGATGAGAGAAAGCAAAGAGGCAATGGCAAAGGTACAGACATGGAATGTTGCCACCTTCTGGAGCGTCTCTAAGTAGTGTTTTTCAAAGGGATAAAAATATATGCACATAAATAAAATAAGCCCAAGCTATAAAGCGCTGAGATTCATCATATTGGTTTTAGTCGTTGGTGTTTTTCTTTCTTGTTCAGGCCAAAAAGGAACGGCAATAGCACAAAATGTAACTGGAGAGATCGTTGAAGAAATCGATGAACGAATTTGGGAGATTTTTCAAGATACAAAAGGCAATTATTGGTTTGGCAGCAACGGTCGGGGTGTGTATCATTATGATGGTAGCACGCTCAAACGATTTACGACCAACCACGGCTTGGTCGACAATACCATCCGTGGAATGCAGGAAGATGTGCATGGTCATGTTTTTATCGAGACGCCAACGGGAATTAGTAAGTATGATGGCAATACGTTTGAAACCCTAAAAGTGATTCGGTCTTCTGCAAACGCATGGAAGTTAGAACCCAATGATCTGTGGTTTGGATACAATGCTTATGATCTTTATCGATACGATGGCGAATCATTAATGGAACTTCAACTCCCAAGGCAAGATTTAGAAAAAGCATTTGGGATAGAAACCTCAGGTGTTTCTTTTCAGGATATAAATAATAGCCCGTATGCTGTGTTTGGAGTGAATAAGGACAAAGCAGGGAATGTCTGGTTTGGCACAGCAACGGCAGGAGCTTTTCGTTACGATGGAGATTCGTTTCTATGGTTTGGAGAGAAAGAGCTTTCTCAATTGCCGGATGGAAGGGTACCTGGAGTGCGCTCCATGGTTCAAGATGCCGATGGAAATTTTTGGTTGAGTAACTTTCTCAGTAAATACAAGATTGATTCAAATTTGCCGAAAGGCTACGAAAAGATGCCCGCTGTATATATCGCTACTGAAGTACTCGAAGAAAAATTGCCGTACTTCATGTCGGGCGTTTTGGGTGTAGAAGGAAATTTATGGATGACTACCTACGGAGGAGGTGTATGGAAATACGACGGCGATACACTTTCAAATATTGAGATAAAAAATGAAGAAGGAGAAGTACTGCTGATTACCATTTTTGAAGATCGGGATGGTGTGAAGTGGTTGGGTACAGACAATGATGGCGTCTACAAACAAAATGGCGACCAATTTGAAAAGTTTGAAATCAAGAAGTGATCGCTTATTGTGCGATGATTTTTAGCACCAGATCTCTGGTCAATTTTTTACCTGCCGCCTGCTTCTTTATATCTTCAAAGTTGAATCTAAAATCACATCCCGATTTCCATAGCGAACATCCATAAGCTGTCTTCCCTTTGATCAAAGTTCCTTTTTTACATTTTGGGCAGGATGGCATTTCTGAAGATTTTCCATTTGTTTTCTGTTCGGTAGCCTTGAAGGCAACTTGTTTGTTGTTGTCCAAGATGATCACACCATCCGCTTTTCCTTGGGGTGTTTTGAATCCTTTTAGTTTTACTGTTGATCCTTTGTCTACCAATCTTTTGATTTGGTTGTCACTGATCTTCTTGCCCATAAATTCGAAGGGAATCGCAAAGGTGCATCCTTGCTTAAACTGATTACAACCAAAACGGGTCTTGCCTTTTATCACTGTTCCTTTCATGCATTTGGGGCATTGCATAGAAGTTTTATTGGTGGATGATTTGGATTTCTTTGTTTTGGTTTTGCCTTTATTGCTTGCACTTGTTTTATTATTTGCGGGAGCGGCAAAACGTTTTACATTTTTTTCCATCCTCACTTCAGTCACCAAGTCATCCACCATTTTTTTCATATCGTGGATAAATGGCTTTGGGCTGTAAGCACCAAGTTCGATTTCCTTCAGGCGCTTTTCCCATTGGCCAGTCAACTCTGCTGAAATCAGCAATTTGTTTTTGATTGTATTGATGAGTTGGATGCCCATCTCTGTTGGCAACACTTGTTTCTTTCTTCTGAAAGTATATTTTCTTTTGAACAATGTTTCTATGATGCTGGCTCGGGTAGACGGTCGTCCGATGCCATTGGATTTCATGAGTTCACGCAGCTCTTCATCGTCCACTTGCTTGCCTGCTGTCTCCATGGCACGGAGTAGCGATGCTTCGGTATAGTAGGAAGGCGCTTTGGTTTTCTTTTCTAGTAACTTAGGTTCATGTGGTCCTTGCTCTCCTTGTTGAAACGAAGGCAGTACTTTTTCGTTGTCTTCTTTGTCCTCTTGCTTTTCATCTTCCGACTTGTCCTTCTTTGGAAAAAGCACACGCCATCCTTCTTCCAGAATTTCTTTTCCTTTGGCAACAAATTGCACTTCTTCTACTTGAGCATTCACCGTTGTCTTAGCCACTTTACAATCAGGATAAAAGACAGCCAAGAATCTTCTGACGATCATGTCGTATACCTTTAGGAATTCACCATTCAGTTGTTGCTGTTCTCCTGTAGGGATGATGGCATGGTGATCCGTCACTTTCTTGTCGTCAAAAACCTTCTTGGATTTTCTAATCTTGGCTTTCAAGATGGGTTCGGTAAACTTGCTGTAAGTTTTGAGTCCTTTTAAGATGTTTGGGACCTTGGGGTATACATCATCTGGTAGATAGGTTGTATCTACCCTTGGGTAAGAAACAACTTTCATCTCGTATAATTTCTGAACGATCTTCAGTGTCCTATCTGCCGTAAAACCATATTTGTTGTTGCAATGAACCTGTAGGCTCGTTAGGTCATACAGTTTGGGAGCATATTCTTTTCCGTCTTTCTTGAGGACTTTGGTTACTACCAAATCCTTGCCAGTCACCTGATCAAGAAAATCTTGTCCTTTCTCTGGACTTTCAAATTTCCCTGTTGTGTTTTTGAATCTTGTATCGCGATAGATGGTATGTAATTCCCAGTAAGCTTGGGGTACAAAATTCTCAATCTCATGGTGTCTTTTTACAAGCATGGCCAGTGTCGGAGTCTGGACTCTTCCGATGGATAAAACTTGTTTGTATCCACCATACTTCAAGGTGTAAAGCCGTGTTGCATTCATGCCCAGCAACCAATCGCCAATCGCTCTCGAACTCGCCGCATAAAATAGATTGTCAAAATCACTGGCAGGTTTTAAGTCTTGAAAACCTGTTTTTATGGCTTCTGATGTCAATGAGGAAATCCACAATCGCTTCACAGCACCTTGGTAGGATGCTTCCTTGATGACCCAACGTTGGATCAGTTCTCCTTCTGTCCCGGCATCCCCGCAATTGATGACCTCTGTGGCATTTTTAAACAAGCCTTTTATTATTTTGAATTGCTTTTTGACACCTGCATCATCCATGAGTTTGGTGTTGAAGTGCTCGGGAAGCATGGGCAGCGAATTGAGATCCCAGCGTTTCCAATGTGGCTTGTAATCTTGTGGAGGCAACAGCGTACAAAAGTGTCCGAAGGTCCAAGTAACCTGATAGCCATTGCCTTCATAGTAACCATCCTTTCGGGAGTTGGCACCGATGACTTTGGCAATTTCCTTTGCTACACTTGGTTTTTCAGCAATACAGACTTTCACTTAATTGGGTGTGTGTTGTGGCACACAAAAGTACGGAAAGTATTGAAGGAGTTGATTGTTATTTGGAGAGAAAGGGGAGGAAAAGAGATATTTAATAGGATGGAAGAGGCTGTTGATCAACCTCTTCCTTTGTGGATGTGTATTATCCTTTCTTTTTGGTACAAGTTGCCGAGCAGTTTTTCTTTGCAGCTCCTTCTTTGGTAGAAACCGCTTCTACATCATTGACCAATACGGCAGAGGCTACTTTGGTGGTTGTAGCATCTGTGGTAGCAGTCTTAGATTTACTGCAAGTACCTGATGTTGCTCCAACTTTTGAAGCGCAACAAGCTTTTTTACCAGTCGACTTGTCTGACACAAGGCTAGCACTCGCTACTTTGGTAGACGCTGCATCTGTCGTTGCAGTCGTTTTTCCTGAGCAGATCTTTTTGCATTCTTCCAAGCTTACACCGTATTTATCGGCACATTCTTGTGTAGGAACACATTCTTTTTTATTGACCGACTCATTGGCTTCGGTTGTCGCTACTTGAGCAATTGATACTGTTGAAACAAGTATCCAAGCCAATGCAATTCCAAAAATCTTTTTCATAATCTTATTTTTTAATTTCCACTCAGAACCGCTGAGATACCAGTTTGCAATATTACACTACAAAGCTAGGTTCCGTTCACACCTAATCCTGTGAGAGACTCGCCAAATCCTTGTTAAAAACTTGTTAAACGAAAATTTAGCTCGGAAAATAATCGTCTCTTTATAAAAGTAAACAAATATTCTTGAAAAGCTGGATTAAGAAATACCAAGTTCCATTCCTATTTTGTTGCGTCTGTCTAGGCTTGATCTCCCTGATGGCCTTTCAGATCAGTTGGCTTATGACTTCCAAGAGTCTCATCGAGGAGCAATTTGATCAAAAGGTAAATCTAGCGATAGGGAGTGCATTGTCAGATTTTAATTTTGTACATAAGACCAAACTGGATATAGAGGGTTGTGACTCTGGTCCTTATATTGATGGAGGGAAAGAGCCCTTTTCGGATGAAGCCAAGAATGAACTTGAAGAATCACTACAGACTTATATGGGATGCTTTGGGGTTGATGAAAAGTACAGTGTAGGTATTTTTGATTCTACTTACACTGCAGCTGGTGCCGATGAAAAAGCATACTGCTGTGCCATCGCCAATCCTGCCAATGGTACTGGCGAATATCAACTCGGTGTTTCATTCCAGTCAAGGGATGAATATCTGTATGACAAGATGAAGTTTATGATTTTATCTTCCATTCTCATTTTCTTGATGCTTTCCTCTGTTTCGTTTGTTATTCTGCGAGCACTGATAAAGCAAAAACGAATTACAGAAAACAACATTGATTTTTTCAATAATACGGCGCACGAATTAAAAACGCCACTGACCAATATATCCTTGGCCTTGACACTACTCGGTAAAAAATATCCAGAAGTACACTCCGACCGTTTTGCTGAAATCATCAAACTTGAAAACTCAAAGTTGGCGCACCAAGTCGAACGTGTTTTGTTTTTGTCCAGAATGGAGAATGGTGAGCACGAATTGAACAAGCAACAGGTGAATTTAAAAAACCTTGTACAAGAAGTGGTAGATAATATGCAGTTGATTGTCCAACAAAAAAATGGTGTCATTCTTCTTGATTTTCCGGTAGAGGATTATGTAGTGTCGGGCGATTATTTTCATCTGAGCAATGTATTTAGAAATTTAATCGACAATGCATTGAAATATTGTGAGCGTGATCCAGTTATTAATATCAAGCTTACAGAAGAGCTCGGTAATATTAAACTTTCGTTTTCAGACAATGGCATCGGAATCAGCAAGTACGATCAAAACCACATTTTTGAAAAATTCCAAAGAGTGAATACAGGTGATGTGCGGAATACGAAAGGATTTGGAATCGGACTGTCGTATGTAAAGACGGTGGTAGAAATGCACAAGGGTTTGATCCGCGTGCAGAGCGAGTTACACAAAGGAAGTCAATTTGAATTATTAATCCCTAACGCTTAGATCTTGGAAAAGAAAATTTTGATTGTTGAAGATGATTTGAATATGGGTTTTTTGCTTGTGAATTTTTTGCAAGATGAAAACTTTAAAGTGAAACTATGCAAAGATGGTTTTGAAGGGCTTACCATGGCGCAAAAGGAGCACTTTGATTTGTGCTTGCTAGATGTGATGATGCCTAAGTTGGACGGATTCGGGCTTGCAAAAGCCATGAGGAAGAAGGGAGTTACAACACCGTTTATCTTTTTGACGGCCAAGTCTATGAAGGAAGATAAATTGAGTGGATATTCTGTTGGTGCAGAAGATTATATCACCAAACCATTTGATGAAGATGAACTGCTTTGTAAAATCAAAGTGATTTTAAGGCGCGATGAAACCGAAGAGATTGTATGCAGTCCTAAAGTTTTTACCATTGGTAAATTTAGCTTCGATTATAAGTTGCACCAATTGACCTACGAAGGTGAGGTACAGCGATTGACAAAAAAAGAAAACGAGATATTGAAGTTGTTGTGTATTCAGAAAAATGATATTCTTAGACGCGACGAAGCGGTAACAAAAATATACGGCCAAGACGATTATTTCATGGGCCGCTGTTTTGATGTCTACATTTCTCGTATCAGAAAATTGTTGAAGCGTGATCCAGCCATTGAGATCAAAAACGTTTTCAATGTAGGTTTTATCTTAAGTGTGGTTGAAGGGAAGGGAGTGGTTCATTAATTAGAATCCTTTTAAATGGCAAGCCGAATTGTCTAGAATGTATACACTCTATCCGTTACAAAAAGACTCTTCTTATTACAATCAATAGAACTAGCAATAAGGAATAGGTAATAAAAAACGGAAATAGATATATTTCTAATTCGAACACCAAGGCCAGCGCCATGACAAGCAGCTGGAATCCCAGACCAAGCGTGGACGTGATGGTCATAAACCAGTTTGGGAATGGCTTGCTAGAGATGGCTTTTTTATCTAGCCGATGAATTGTTTTATCAAAGAAACTGTATAGGAGGTTGAATACTTTGAAATAAGCATCCACTTTGTCTTGTTCTTCTCCTTCCATTGCCTTGGGAGCTTCGTCTTCAAAAATCCTACTGGTCATATCTCCATTGACATTGTTTCTTAGGATTACGTAGTAATAATTATACAGCGTCCCTTGTAATTGAATGCTGAAAAAGGCCAAGAACATCAGTAACAAAGAACCGTCTGTTATATACCAAAAGGTAAGTAGGAATACAAAGTTTAGAATAAAATCAGCGATGGAGTCATAGTATCGACCCACGTAAGATGGCATTTTTTTAAGTCTAGATAATTCACCATCCGCCGCATCCAAGGTCGATTTTAGAATTAAAAAGAATGCTGCTGCAATGGCAAAATTGTTTAGCATGCATATGACCGCAAGAATTCCAGACAGGATAAAGCTACTTGTGACATTGATAGGCGTAACAGAAGTATGCTTAAGCGCTTTGGCTATCTGACGTGCCGGCAGTCGCCCGTAGTCTGATAAGTCTATAAATTGATGTTTTTTTGGTAATTTCGACATTTAATACTTCCTCATTTGCAGTCATTTGCAACGATTGCGCGAAACTACAATAATTAGAATTACCCATGAGAGCCGTTCAGTCGTATTTTTTAATATTTCTGATTGGTTTTTTATGCTTGCGCAAATGTTTGTAACAGGATATTGGAGGAAAGTAGCAGTATCGATTAGTGTTAATTTAAAATGAATGGATGTCATTTAAATCTTTGGGATTAAAACCATACTTGTTGGATGCGATAGCTTCTCTGAATTATGAGAAGACTACGATGATCCAAGAGCAGGCAATCGGCAGTATATTGAAAGGGAAAGATATCTTGGGTATTGCACCTACTGGATCGGGGAAGACAGCGTCTTATGTATTGCCATTGATACAATTGTTGGAAGGAAAAACCAGTACTAAGAATCGACACATCAATGCGTTGGTATTGGTACCAACTCGAGAGTTGGCAGTTCAGGTCGATGATGTATTTCGTTCATTTTCGCACAACTTGCCCTTTAGATTTAAATCGATGGCGGTTCATGGAGGTGTTTCCATCAATCCGCAAATGAAGAACATGCAACATGTCAATGTGCTTATTGCTACGCCTGGCCGATTGTTGGAGTTGGCGGAAAGCAATGCGATGCATTTTGATGACTTGACGACATTGGTGATCGATGAAGCAGATAAGATGTTGAACATGGGATTCAAGAAGGAGATGGGTAGAGTATTTGCCTTGCTGCCGGGTTATCGCCAGAATCTTTTGTTCTCTGCCACTTTGAGTCCTGATGTTAAAACCGTAGAACGGGTGTTGTTGCGGGAGCCTGAAGTAATCAAGATCGTTGATGAAGCAGCGACCTCCAAATTGATAAACCAAACGGCCTATACGGTGACTTTAAAAAAGAAGGGTCCTCTGTTAAGGCATCTGATCAAGACCAATGATTGGCAGCAGGTGTTGGTTTTTACATCTTCGGTGTATCAAGCCGATTTGGTGGCCAATAAATTGTATAAAAATGGATTGCAAGCAGAAGCGATTCACAGCAAAAAAAGCCAAGGAAGGAGAAGGCAATTATTGCAAGATTTTACATCTGGCAAATTAAGAATATTGGTTTC
>CALFDU010000024.1 GCA_937950315.1 uncultured Saprospiraceae bacterium
TTCTCGGACCCCATTAATAGAGGATTCTTTGACTATTTTGATCTTCTGATCTGTAGCCCAACGTTTTCCTTCTTTTTTCATAACTTTAATGTTACAGTTTTCATACCATAATCATGTCCGACTATTTAGGGGGCTGGAATAACACGATTCTTGCTCTATCACTTCATAATAATACACCCCTGTGTTTACCATAGCTAAGTCAATCTTTATTCTTCAATTCTATCAAAAACCCATAGATCATTATTTTCATCTCTGAATGCTACAACACCGTGATCAGAATTCATATTTAATTCTGAATAAGCAGAATGTTGTTCGCTTCCATTTTGTCCTATCGTAACATAGGTGTTTGAAAATTCCTTATTCAATACAATATAAGTTTCCCTAAAATCATCACCCAAATTTATAGTTGGCTTACTATTTTCAAACCTTATTGTACTCCATGTTGTACCAGATGTATTAAAAGGCATTAATACACCACTTAATGTTGCTACAATATTGCCCTGTGTTGAAAGATTAACATTACCAGACAATACAATTGTCATATTTGAGTTATGTTCGTTATATAATGTAATATTAAATTCATCAGTCGTATAATTGATCCCACTATGTGTTCGGTCACTTGCTGATTCTTTTGGTTGGCTTACCATTTTTAATTCTTCGCCTGAAGAATTCTTATAGACTATAGTTGATTCATTAAAATATTGACTCGGTAAGTAATTTTTAATATAGTCAATTTTAAGATGCTGGTTATTTGCTTCAGCATTTGATAAATTATCCTCTTGTGAACATCCTAAAATCGTTAGTATAAATGCTAAAGTCAATAAGTTTTTCATATTAAAATTGTTAGGAATTAAAAGTTATTCTGGTAATGAAAGTACATGAAAGGTATCAAAAAAATCATTATCAATCTGAAGAGAATCATTAACCAACAACTGAATTCGATTTACTTCATAACTGTCACAATTATTGATTTCCAACCAGTAATTGATCCCCAACCGAAAGGACAAATCTTTTCCAGAAAAGTTGTTTACTAAAGACAAATCATAATTTCTGGAATATTTAACATTTTCCTCATTCCACGTTTCCCTCCAATCATTGATGGTTAAACGAGCAAAAGCTGTATCAGTCAAAATTCCATCTTCATTATATAGTGCAGAGCTAAAAATTTCAAAATTCCCAGATGGTCCAATTAGACTTTCGGAATTTTCGTTTTCAAAATAGATTTCTATTGGTCTATGAAAGGCATAGGTTTCGTCTTTGCCACAAAAGGAACAAGAAACCAAAGTAGTTGCACTAACTACCGCTAAAAATTGAATGATTTTCATGCTTGAATTGGTGTTGACTATAATTTAAACTTAATATAATCATCTTAATTAACAATTCCACTATCAAACTCCATTTATAAACAAACCTCACTATAACCAATCCTCAGCCCTATACCCCATCCCCACCATTTCCACATAATATTCTGAAAACCCAACCAAGCGATAGCACCAACAAAATATTCTTCCGCCCAAAACATATTTTAATCAAAATTCTAGTATTACTTTATGGGTTGTTTATATTGTGAAAACAATAGAGGCAATAGCTGAAAATCCTTGATAACCCACCTATGTTGAGTAATGACTGAACCGTGACCGTGTGTTTAAGATCTACAGCACATAATATTACCAACTATTCAGTCTTGCTCTTTTACTTCCTTCAATCATGAGAGCTCGACAGTATGAAATACCATCAAACGGTATTATTGAGTCAAAGAAAAATATAACATTTTGGGAGGTTTATCTATCATTTCATTTTTAGGTTTTACACTATTAGTTGCTGCCATAGCTTGGGCGTCATCAAGAAAAGTAAACGAAGGTTCTTCTGACGGTTACTTCCTTGGAGGAAGAAGTCTAGGGCCGGTGGTCATCGCAGGTTCTTTGCTATTGACCAATTTATCAACAGAGCAAATCGTAGGATTAAACGGTCAGGCTTACAATGAAGGAATTCTTGTTATGGTCTGGGAAACCTTAGCAGCCATCGCCATGGTGGTCACCGCTATATGGCTATTGCCAAGATACTTAAAAGGCGGTATCAGTACTGTCCCACAATACCTAGAAGAACGATATGACACCACCACCAAAACTTTGGTTTCTGCCTTGTTCCTTTCAGGATATGTAGTTGTGCTTTTGCCTATCGTATTGTATTCAGGTGCAGTCGCATTTACAGCCATGTTTGAAATTCCTGCTATGTTAGGAATTTCTAAGACGGCATCGATATGGTTGTGTGTCTGGAGTATTGGAATCATAGGATCAATTTATGCGGTATTCGGAGGACTTAAAGCAGTAGCGGTATCAGATACCATCAATGCTGTTGGTTTATTGATTGGTGGATTGATGATTCCTGTATTTGGCCTGATGGCCATAGGTGACGGAAGCATGATGGATGGTTTGTCCAAATTAACGCTAGAGAATCCAGAAAAATTTGATGCGATCGGTAGTTCAACTTCATCGGTTCCTTTTGCAACCATATTCACAGGGATGATGCTTGTTCAGCTCTTCTATTGGGGAACCAATCAAGCCATTATTCAACGTGCCTTGGGTGCGAGAAGTCTTGAGGATGGACAGAAAGGATTATTACTTGCCAGTTTCATAAAAATACTAGGACCTCTATTGGTGGTTCTTCCGGGTATCATTGCATTCCAAATGTTTGGAGGTACGCTAGAAAGTGGTGATGAGGCCTATCCTACTTTGGTTAGAGAAGTGCTACCTGCCCCTTTATTGGGATTCTTTGCTGCAGTGATTTTCGGAGCGATATTAAGTTCATTCAATAGTGCCTTGAACAGTTCGGTTACTTTATTTGGATTGGATATCTACAAGGAAAGATTCAACAAAGACGCAGATGAAAAAACAGTGGTAAAAGCGGGTAAAATATTTGGAATTATCCTTGCGATTTTAGCGATGATCATTGCACCATTTATTGCCAATGCACCTGATGGCTTGTTCGGCTATCTTCAAGAGGTCAACGGATGTTATTCCATTCCGATTCTGACGATTATTGTTGTTGGATTTTTAACCAAATACGTACCAGCCAAAGGAGCAAAAATTGGACTTGCATCCGGTGTGATTTTATACTGCATCAGCCAGTTTCTGTTACAACCATATTTCAAAAATGGTGCAGAGGCAGCAGCCATTGCAGAAGGAATTACAGATCCTGCCAAGTTGGAAGCGATCAAGAAAATGGCGTATCCACACTTTTTACACGTCATGGCGATTCTATTTGTTTTGAATTCCTTGATCATGTTGGCCATTGGTAAAATTTCGCCTAGAGAAACGCCATTTGTTCAGGAGTACACGGAGCAGGTTGCCATTGAACCTTGGAAATATGTGAGACAGGTAGGAATAGCTATTTGTGCGATCGTGGTATTTACGTACATCTATTTTTCATAGAGGAAAGAGAATTTTATTCAATATCTAGCTTGTATTTTTTAGTAGAGTCAAGCTCAAATGTAAAAACTGTTTTCGGAGTACAAGTCACTTCGAAAACAGTTTTTTTTATCCAATACTTTTGTTAGCTAGTCTTGCTGTTAGCAAATGGAAATCATGCCATACTTCTCAACTCGATAGCACGATTCAATGCCGCTTCCATTCCTTGTTCAATATCATTGCTCACCCTCGTTTCGTCAAAGGTAGACAAGGCAGCTTCTGTAGTTCCTCCTCTTGAAGCAACCATCTTGATCCACTCTTCACATGAAAAATTGTGCTTATTAAAAAGATCCACCGCTCCAGAAAATGTTTGAAAACACATCAGCTCTGCCTCTGATTGTTTGAATCCCATTTTCCTTGCCGTGTCGATCATCGCTTTCATAAAATAGAATACATACGCTGGACCCGATCCTGACACAGCCGTAGCTGCATCAATGGCACTTTCCTCATTCACATACAAAGACTTTCCCGTAGCGTTGACCAAATTCTGCACCGTAACCAATTCTATTCTTGTTACATCAGGAGAGGAGGTAAACACAGTCATTCCCTTCCCTATCTGAGCAGGCAAGTTGGGCATCGCTCGGATGATTTTAGGAGCACCAAGGTAATTTGAAATCGATTCGATACTGATCCCGGCCATGATCGATAAAAAGACTTGTTGCTTATCGATATAGGGCTCTATACTATCAAACAAAAGATTCACATCCTGTGGCTTTACTGCCAGCACAATAAGATCTGCTTCCTTGATATAATCACCCGGCGTTCCATGCACCGTACCTATATCCAGTTTGCTCAAAGCTTCTGCTTTCTCATCAGAACGCTCAAGAATCAATAAATTCTCTTTGGTAACGATGTGCGCGTTAAGAAAGCTTTTGGCATAGGTCTTTCCCATATTCCCTCCACCAATAATTAAAATCTTCATCTGCGTAAATATTTTGCACAAATATCTTCTAAATCCAATTCCAATAAAACTTTCAGGCAACTTAGAAAGCTTAAATGCCAATATGAATCATTGTCAGAGTCTATTATTCTTCATTCATATTCATCGCCGACATACTAGAGAACTCAAACAATTCATCTAAATAGTAATCTCTATTCTGTTCGGTATAAAGCACTCGGCATCCTGAGGTGCCACTATTCATAATACTAAGACACGCTCCTTGGTTGTTCTCCTCTTCCCTATGACCTTGATAAAGCACACAATGACCTAACTCATGAAACACAACCAATTCTCTGAGTGTAGGAG
>CALFDU010000025.1 GCA_937950315.1 uncultured Saprospiraceae bacterium
TATTGAAACAAATGGGGTGATTCGAGCGCTTTCTGATGGACCATTTCCAAGGACTAGTTTAAATGGAATCAGTTTTCCATATAAATATGAAATAGGGGAAGAAATTGGCGGTGGATATCTATTCTACCTTTTTGAACCTCCTGAAGATGTAAATGGAGATGGGGTTTTAGACCAAGGCTTGATTGCAGCCCCTTATGATCAAATTGCAGCTCCCTGGGGGTGTGTTGGCGAATCAATAAATACGGAAGATGGTATCGGATCTGGTTATATGAATACCCAAGCAATTATTGCAGAATGTAGCGATCCTACTTCTGCTGCCAATGTATGCAATGACTTGGTATTAAATGGCTATTCAGATTGGTTTCTGCCTTCAAGGTTTGAATTAGTACAAATGTATAGTAATCTAGCAGATACTAACGGTGACAAAGTTATCGGATTGAATGATCCGTATAATATTGGGCAATTTTCAAATGTAGCTTATTGGTCAAGTTCGGAACATTCGCCTGATAATAGTTATGCTACAAGGTTTATGGATATCACTACAATAGAGCCCCTGAAAGACGCAAATATTACTATTAGAGCGATAAGAATATTGCCAGTGGAGTGAATGTTACTCATTCTTTTCTTTAATGATACAATGAATAATTTTATGACAAAGAAGATTCTGTTTTTAAATATTTTGATAGTAGTTATCGCTAGCCATCATGTTATGGGTCAAGTACAGCTTGAATTAGATGGCGACGCAGTGATTCAAGTTTTAGATACTGTAAACTTTGCCTCTGCCATGTATGAACTTACCATAGATGACACCAAAGAGCTAAAAGTCAAACCGGCCAACTATGGTGAAGAGATTGAGGGCTTACAAGACATTCCGTATTTTCCAGATTTTGAGGACTATGAGATATTTTATGAAAAAGGACATTTTTACAAGCACGATGATAGGGTCTATCTGGGTGGCTTAATCAGAAAAATCAGTGGAGGTCCATATGTACACAATGATACTTTGTTTGTGTTGCCTGATCCTTACAAACCAATACACAGAGTGTTGGCAGCAGGATCACAAACTGGTTCTATGTTACGCCTAAATATCGAAGTGGACGGTGTGGTAAGAGTGATAGGAGATGCGAATAATTCTTCAAACTTTTTGAGTTTGGATGGCATTTCATTTAAACAGTAGACACTAAGAATGAAAAATTTTACCCCTCTCGTTTGAGTTTAGAAACCATCCGATTTAAATCCATCAATCAATTGAAATGAAACATATTTATTTTTTGAGTATTATTTTATTGGTCTGCTTAAATTTTTCACTCACCGGTCAAATTTCTATAGATAGTGAAATCAATATCCAGTTGAATTCCATCGACACCATCACAACTGAGAAAAATATGATGATTGATCAGGATGGTAAATTACACCATGCAATTACCAATCAGATTATTGAAACCAATCATCCACTTCCATTAGATTCTGATTATACAAATTATGGAGCCGGATACGAAGATGCATATTACTACAAAGACGAACATAGAGTTTATTTGGGAGGTTTGGTCAGAAAGATTACATCTCCCTATACGATAGAAACTCATGACTTCATTGGTACACTACCACTAGAATATAGGCCGGCTGATAAAATTAAAGTAAAATTACATCAACAAGGAAATATAATATCAGCAAACATTTTAACCGATGGAACTATTGATATAGCTTATACTGGAAATAATACAGATGATTTTCTGTCTTTAGAAGGTGTCAGTTTTTATAGAGATACACAAGTCGGCGATTTTGTAGAAGGAGGCTATTTGTTCTATAAAGCAAATCCCTATGAAGATCTCGATGGAGATGGTGATTTGGACAAAGGGCTCATTGTTACTAGTGTAGATATCGCCTTTACATCCTGGGGCTGTCTTGACGTCGATGTCAATGTTGATAGCACAGCTGTGGGTTACGGATATTATAATTCTAATCTAGCCCTAGATGTCTGTGATTTCGGTGTTGGCGCTATCAAAGTATGTGATGACCTTGTTCATTATGGGTATGATGATTGGTTCTTGCCATCTCATGGTGAATTAAAATTGATTTGGGAAAATCTTGTTGATTGGGATGGCAATGGAATGAATGATGGCAATAGTATTGGTGATTTTCAATCTGATAACTATTTGAGTTCAACTGAATTAGGAGCAGTTACACATTACGTACGTCAAGTTTCTTTCCAACATGGCTATTGTGGTAATTCTATTCCCAAAGACTGGGATAGGTATGTACGAGCTGTACGGGTATGGGATTGACTTTCCTGAATTTATACATGCTTAAGTGATTTCAATAGCTCAGTTAGCAGTTGCATATTGTCAACTTTAGCTAAACTATATCAATTCCAACCCCATGTGTAATGCCTTCAAATTTGGAGGTAAAGGGAAAAGTAAGACAACAACAGGAGTCAGGTAAAGCCCAACCAATAAGTCGGGCTCGGTAAGACAACTAACATTCTCAAGTCCTTTGCCACATTCCTTGCAATCTCAGGATTCTCAAGCGGCACCCTGGGTGGTCAGTATGTCGAATAAATTAACTAATTTTAATGCAAAGCATTATTCATTAAACACTACGAGCAATGTCTAGAATCTTTGCAGCATTAATTTTGTTCACGCTACTTTCTTGTTCTAGCGAAGTTGAAATATTCTACCCGTCAAATTATGTAAAAGAAAATACCGTTATCATTAATGACGATATAAATTTGAAAGATCGTGTGGGAAGTGAGTCCTATTCATCTGTTATGGTAAGTAATGGCGAGGTGAATGTTTTAATTAATGATGTAGCTAAATCCTTTGATACCCGAAGAGGTGGCATGTTGAATCTTAACAGCGAAGAATTCGTTATTTTCCCAGTCATTTATGGCTCAAATGCAATTGCAGGTACAATTATGCCACATTCCGTTGTCATTGATTCAACAATTTATTTTAAAGATCAAAGAGGATTTAATGAAGATTTTTTTCTAATGCATCATGTTAAAGATGGATCGGATCCAGATGTTTTTAAATTGACCAATGCAATGTCATCAATTGGTAGTGAAACATTTTTTCAAGAGAAGAGGTGGGATATAAATATCAATCAAGAGATTCCGGAAGAAATTAGAGAAAAACAAAACAAAGATATAATAGGTGGGCCAACCGGATCAAGAATGGTTTTGAGATCCGGAGATGTCTTTAAATTGTATACCATGCTTACTGATGAGTATAAAGCCATCGACATGCGCAGCGATTCGGTAAAATATGTTATGGCGAGAAATTTAAAGGGGCATTTGGCGGATATAGAGGCAAGGAAAGCCAAAGCTGGAAAGTAGAAATTG
>CALFDU010000026.1 GCA_937950315.1 uncultured Saprospiraceae bacterium
TGACTATAACCCATCTTTTTCAAAGTTTGAACATGCACCTCTACCAATAAGGTCAGTGGAGATAAGCCCAGGGTTTTCGACATACCATCAAGCACTTTACACTCAGCACCTTCTACATCGATCTTTATAAAATCTGGCTTCAGACCATGTTTAGAAATGTAATCATCAATGGTAATAGATGGAACCTTCCGCTTTTTGCTGTTGCTCGAAAAGATACTAAGCTTATTGTCTGGCGTTTTATTATCACGAATATATTCTCCGGCATCCGAGTCAGACACAGCCACTACATTCAAATGGGTATTTGCGAAAGCGTTGAGCTTGATATTTTTCTTAATAAACCTATGACAGTTCTCATCAACTTCAAATGAATGCACCTTACCGTCCTTCAGGATACTCGCCGAAAGACAAGTATAATATCCAATATGGGCCCCAATGTCCAAAAACGTACTGTCACTTTTTAAATGCTGCTCTAGGTAATTGGTTACCGCATTCTCATATTCATCCTGGTCTTCCTTGTCAAATAAATAGAACCACTTTTTTGAATAACTATCCTTAGTGTCAAATTTAACTTCAGCATCGTTTACCATCAACTTGTACACTGACTTGTTGGCAAATTTTATCTGAACCAAAATATTTTGAAAAAACGAACGAATCTTATAAATGAAAATTCCAAGTCGGTATAATTTATACTTCCGTATGATGGAATTATAATAAGATTTGATAGCCATGGATTGTTGGTTTATATTTTTTCAGATAGTGCAAGTAAATAAAAACACCCTACCCTTTTTTGAACTGCTTAAAACAGTAGTCCATAAATGTAAAAATTACTGCCAAGCCTATACTCCAAATGACGGTTCTTTCAACTTCAAATGGGTGCTTGAAGATAAAATCCAAAATGTATCTGACACCAAAAAACAAAATGGTATAGATAATTATTTGTTTGACGTATTTCATACTTGGTATATTAGAAGTTGTTGTATAAAGTGCACACTTAAATATACAACTAATGTTGTCTGAAAAACAATATTAAATTATTCTTCTTTTCTATCAGCAAACATTTTCTCAAAGGCATCATACACCGCCAAGTGCAAGGCATCTCCATGATTTTGATTTTCCAAAAACTGAAAATACAACTTGGCTTCTTTGCTCTTTTCTAAAGACAACTTATTGTACAAGGTCCGAGCAACGCGTTCCATCAGAGGTCCTTCCTTTCCCACTGCAACATAAATAGATTTCCCAACAAAAGATTTATCCAATGTTCGTTTCAATATCAATTCATCATCCCACCAAAGGCTTGGACTTACAATGATATAATTTTGAAACAACTCCGGTTGTTCGAAAAGAATTTGGGTTGCCAGCAATCCTCCCAGGGATTGGCCAATGAGTGTTTTTGTCCCATTGGTGTTGTAATTGGTTTCTATGATTGGTTGTAACTCTTTAGAAATGAATTGTATGAAATCTACAGCACCCCCAGAAGTCGGAAATTCCTCTTGATCGATTTCCATGGTGGATGGATAAGTAAAATCTTTCTTTCGATCAATGTTACTGATTCCAACAACAATGGTCTCAGGTATAATATTTATCCATGAGAACGAACAGAATTGAACATTGCCAACCACATGAATAAAATCTTCATCCAATGACCCATCCAAAAGATAAATGACTGGATAAGTTTGACTCGAGTCAGCATGGTATGAATTAGGCAAATAAATATTGATCGTTCGATCTTCATTTAGGACCTCCGATGACAGTTCAAAGGATTCCCCGATCGCCAAGACTTTTTTATTTTGGACTTGCGCTTGACCGTATTGCAAAGCGGAAAAAAGGATGGTCATCAATATTGCTATACTTCTCATTGAGTTTTTATTAAAATTTAAAGGAACAGAGGCAGCCTTCTCAACCCAATGGGTATACTGTGTTCATCACGTATAAAAGTTATTTA
Source organism: uncultured Saprospiraceae bacterium (assembly GCA_937950315.1). GTDB lineage: Bacteria > Bacteroidota > Bacteroidia > Chitinophagales > Saprospiraceae > JAHDBF01. The sequence goes on from CALFDU010000026.1 coordinate 1,943, forward strand.
TTCCACATTCAAGTTTTGCCTTTCAACTACAAAATCCATCGTTAGTTCATTTAAGTTTTTTCCGTCCACTTGTGCATTCCAAGCTCCATGACCTGCACCTTCCAAGGGCACAAGTTCATTAAAATTACCCAACAAGTTATAGATGCCTTCAAGCTCAGTCGCTTCTGAAAAGGGAGTGGAAGGATTAACATCCATCGTACCATGTGCCATGAACAATTCTGGATCATTGCTGTCATATCGATTCACTCCATAGATTGATTCGTGAAGTTCGAGTTTTATATTAGCACCCCAGAAATAAATCATGCTCTGGACTTCATAAGATTCATTCAGATTGGTCGTGGAGAGTGTCGGATCATCAGTAAGAGAGATTTCATCTCTAAAATCTTCCAATTCAGAAATTCCCAAAGCAACGGTACTTATTGCTCCAGCAGATGCCCCACCGACTGTCACAAAATCCTTGTTTATATTATAGGTGTCCGCATTTGCAACAATCCATCTAAGCGCAGCTTTGGCATCTCTTTGTGCAGCGTAGATTGCGATACCTGTCTGAACATCATCGGATGACATTGCATTTTGAAGGGAGAATTCTATCCATTCCTGTGGAGCAATTCCTTTATGGAATTCAATTACCTCTTCTGGAGTTTTCCCAGTTATTATTCCTAACTCTTCCACAGTACGATAATCTATGGACATGAAAACCCATCCTCTTGAGGCATAGTAATTTGCCATATTAATGATTTCAGGTTTTGTTTTGGTACCACCCTGAAATCCTCCACCATGAATGAACATACACACAGGTCTGTTCGCATTGTCATTATCTGGGTAATAAACATCTAAAAGTAAAGATAGTGCAGATGAGGAATTGCTTCCATTGGCGTGAGCAAGCCCCTCTGCATATTCAACATCTTCATCAACAAGTACAGAATAAGATGATTCTGCCTTAACCAAAGGAATGTCATTATTAAGCATACCTGGTTCTTCATTATCACAAGCAGTAAATAAAACAATTACCACTATGATTTTAAAAAGCGTTTTATTCATGTTACAATTTTCTAGTAAATTTCTCTCAAATTATTTTTAATTCGGTGAGTTGTCTACAATTGATTGTGCTATTCAATCTTCTCCAATGAAATATTGAATACAAAGTCTTTGCTATTTTTTCTTAACAATTAAAGCGCTCACCAATGCGACGATCATTCCCACAGGGAGCACTTCTAGATATGATACAAATATAGCAAACAGTGGATTTTTATACATTTCCTTGAAGCTTGTCATTTGTGCAGTTGTCGCCTCAACATCTTCTGTAGCACTATTTCTGATCATAACCTCTGATAAAACATCTAAAAAGTCTGGGGCGAACAAATAATAATAAGACAAACCCAACACCACATACACTGTAGATGCCAAGAAACAAATCAGCGCACCAATTTTAAGAGCCTTAGGAAAACCAATCTTATCATTAAGATGATTTACTCTGCAATTCTTTATGCCAAAATAAAGTAGAGAAAACAAAATTACCAATGTAGCATATCCAAGCACATCATTGGGTTTGTAATCCGAATTGGAATACATCATGTTCATATGGATAATTGCATTGGTAGATAATAAAGCACCTATTATCAAACCGAAAACAAGGATGATTTTTTTCATGAATTAACTTTTATATAAAGTGTGTTTGTATTATGTGATATCCTATTCCCCCACTCATTCTAAAAACAATAATTCTTCCAGTGACGATTCGCTTATGTTTTCTGCACAGTAGTGAAATAAATACATTTTAGTCAAATATATTTCAATTCTTTCGTTTTTGAAATTATCCCAATTAGACTTCACTGTATTGTGGTCATTTCCGAATTGATGATTTCTCAATATGGTAGAAAAGGCAGTTTTGAAAGCCTTTAACTTCTCTTTCTCAAAAAGATCGAGATATTTAACCACAACACTTTCTGCTTTTATTTCTTCGTCAAACGACATTATTTTTTTATTCTTAGTCGGATGATAGGCATATGGTTCTTCATTTTTCCTTGTATATCTTCCAGCATTTATTACATGAAACATCTCATGTATTGCATAATACATTGTTAAATATTCTGCTAAAGATGTTTTACACTTTTCGTCAAACTTACACATCGACTTTAAGAAATCTTCAAGGTCTCCATCCGTAAATTTAGAACCATCATTATTCTCGGGTAAAATAATTTTAGTTAAAACACTATTTGTACCCACTCCAAAATCAGTTTTTGAAAACTTAATTTCTATATTATTAATCACATCTTTTCTTTCATTGCTAGTTACTGATGCAATATTTTGAAAGATATTATTCAATTCCTTCAGCATCAATTCTTCTGATTCACTTTTAGGAGTTGAATACTTGATAAACAAACATCCTTGAATCATTATTGACATTGACAATAAGAGTAGGAATCTGGTAATAAATTTCATTGGAAAAGAAGGTTTGAATGATTGCTTTTATCAAATAAATTAGCTTGATAATACTAATTATTTTTCTCTGTTAAATATACTAAATTGAAGTTAAGTACTGATTGTGATCATTCGTTAATTCTTCTTGCGATTTCGTAGAAGTATGTTTCTTTTAAGCTTGATTTGTATTCTTCAATTTCAAGAAAATTATCGATTTGATTTTCAATTGTATCGATAACTATCCCATGTACTTCTTGACATCCGTTTTCTCCCCAAACATATGATATAGTGGGAATTTCATATATAGCATCGTAATGATAAAGTTTAGAGATTCTTCTATCTAAAAACTCAAATTCACATCCTTCAAACTTAAATCTTAAATAGTAAGATGACAATCCACCGAAAAAAAGTTCAGTTTCAACAGAGTCATTCGGCTTCTCAACCAAATAGCTTAATTCAATCGCACGGTTTAATTTTTGTTCAAATTGACCCCTACCATCCACCTTATCTATTAGTTGAACCAAATAATCAAAACCTAAGCTATCCAAGCGCTTCAACGAATAACTAGTATTTTTCATTAGCATGTGAGAATGAAACTTTAGTAACTCTAAATAATTTTCTCCTGCATGTTTTTGATATTGGATCAATTCCAAATTTGCCCACTCCTCTTTTGATTTGCTTGTTTTATTTTTTGATCTAATTTCCCTCCTTAATCTGCCCGCAAAATATGATGCGTTTAAAAAATCATTTATCGCAATGCTTTTATTATAAGCCAATTCCAAAGCTATTATTTTACAGTATCTGAATTGGTAATAATTTGTTTTAAGAAAATCTCTAATAGATTTGTCATCTCTTTGTGAATACAATTTTCTTTTCAAATCCAAACAGAAACCAATAGCTTCGCTCAATTCATCTAGACTCATTTCATCACTTAGGATTTTATAATAAGTGAGCTTTAGCAATAGAGTATCCTCAATGCTATCGTCTTCAAGCATTGATTCAATAATCGGCAAACAGTCTGTTAAGTCTCTATCAACTTTAAGATTTTCATTAAAGTTACATTGCCCCAACAAACTAGAAAAGCTGATAATCAAACTTCCAATACAAAGTACAATTTGCTTCATTGTTTGAATAAATAGAATGGATCGGTTTTTTGTCATTTCTAAATAACGTGTAATACTAAACTCAATATCTATAGTGGTTGTTAAATTTATTGAAAAGATATCCTATTGATTATTCAAAAAATTAGTCGAATTAGATTATTCACAAGTTATTCGTATCTTATTCGATAAATTGAGGGTAGTCAGAAATATTCATAGTCGTAGCAATCTTGAGCAAATTAACAATTTGTTATGCCCTCTTATTCCTTCACAAATTTCTTCGTTTCCACACGACCTTCCACCCCAACTCTTAAGAAATAAATCCCTGGATGTAAACCTTCAATATCTATGCTTTTACTAAATTGACTTGTCCTCAATAATTTACCATCAACACTCCAAATTTCAACTGACTCAATGTGCCTTTGTGATTCAATACTAATTTCAGTTGATGCTGGATTTGGAAAAATACCAATCATAGATTCAGTATCTACTTCATTTGTTGAGTCCAAAATATTACAGCTCGGATTTGGTGTTTGAAATGAAAATTGATTTTCATACTCAATTTGACCATTGCTATAGCATTGTAATCCTCCGAAACAACCATCTGCCACATAGATGGTTTGATCTCCCGTAAAGTTTTGAGACAAACTTCCTATATTTTCGATTATTAAACTTTGCAAATACAGATAAGGAGATATTAATTCCGTATAAAATTTTCTTAAAGAAACATTAGAAACATCTATAATCTCCAATTCCGTAACAACCATTTGATACTCATTTGGACCTTGTGAAATATCAACAACTTGGTTTGTACTAAACTCAGATTTATTGATAGGTTCGTAGTAGATTACCGTATCGCCCACATTTACATCAAAATCAAAAAGCAAATAGAAAGTACTATCTTCTAAAAAATATACCTTATGGTCATCTTCCCAAACAATTAAACTATCCGGAGATTTGATGAAATTTGGATTTACGTCATTGGATGTATAAGCGTAAATGATAGAACAGTCCTTTCCGTCAATTATTTCCTCTTTTTCAACAATATAATTTATATGATTTCCTTCGCAATTTATTTCATGACCCTCATAGTTCCACTCAGCATTTAATGGCGCAAATTCTTTCTGACCTAATAGCATGGCCGGAAATAGAAATAATAGAAGTTGTAATCTTTTCATATGATTTTAATTTAACTGAATCTATCATTACCAGCAATGTTTTGATTGGCTTATATTCTTCTTGTCGTGGTTGACATAAGTGCATTTATGAGGAAGAATGTCTACTTATTCAAAAAGATATAATTTCTTATCTCTGAATCAACTCATCTGGATTTATGGCAGGAATTATTGAATTTTTAAAGCCCTTAATATCCCTAGTAACAATGTAATCTACCTTTCCAATTTTATTTGCACATTCAATTTGACTTGAATCTTCTAAGTCTACGATTTCTGATTTCAATGCTAGATTTAATTCCTTCTTTGTTAGGTCTTGAATCTCTAATCTATTTAGAATTGTTTCTATCGCCTTATTTGCTTCTTTCTGATCTAAATGCTTTTCTAAAATGTAATATGTCGTCAATATTGAATTTGATGATGTATACAATTTCCACTTATTCTGTTTTGCTTCTTTAAAAATTAGATAAGCACCGTTCGAGAATGGTTTGCGATCAGCTAATAAATCTATCAGAATATTAGTATCAAGAAAAAGTGTAAGCTTACCCATGTTTTTTGATTCGCAATTTTCTTGACTCTTTTTTTAAATCAAAATCTTTCGGCAATTTTATAATACCACGAATTGAATCAAGTTCCGAATCTCCTAATTCTGGTTCAGTTGATGTTATCTTTTCAAGATATGATTCTATTATTTGAGACAAACTTTGATTGTTTCCTTTTGCATATCGTTTTGCCTTTTCTATTACTGATTTCTTCAAAGACAATGTTAGCTTAGTAGTCATACGTAATATTTTAATAAATATACGTACTATTTCTTGGATTTGCAATTTACCACCAACAACAAAGAAAAAGCAATAGCACTTAATCCACGCTCGCTCCTAAAAATAAACCCAATACCCCCTAAACTTCCCCTGCGAATTCACCTCTATCGCAGGTGCTGGCACCTTAATAAAATTCAAAGCCTTAAACAGGTCTTTCAATAATTTCGAATTGGTAGGAATTTTAGTCCAATCGATATCTGGTGACAATAGAAACTGTCTCGTTCGTTCCGTCTCCGGTATCGGCACCCCACCCCAAGAAGCCCGATTCTCAAATTCGCCAAACATCCCATCTGCACTATAACCAAAGGCAATATTCAACCAGGCTGGCACACGATCATTCTTTATAAAATTACTCACATTGGTACTCAACCAATAGGAATGGCCATTGTAATCAAAAAACAAACTCTCCAATTGCGTATCTCCCAATTGCCCGTTTGATTGATCGGCAAACTCCGACCGCTGAAAACTAAACTTATATTGCAAATACTGACGATCAAACAAAACCTCTTGTCCCATCAACAAAAACGAACCAGCCGTATTGGCCGCCATATCACTCCAAGAAAATCCCCAGTTCTCATAAATCCCATCAAACACTTCAATCGGCGTCTGCATCACGATACCCATCGTGCCACCAAACAACAACGACTTCTTCTTACTCACACCAGCACTCCGCAACCACTCGTAACACAGATAACTTTCTACATACGCCCCATACGCATGGCCCATCTTATCCATCTGAAGATAACCCTTCCCGTCCCTATATAAATGAAATGGAACCCGCTCGGAATCCTTATACCACACCAAGCCCAAACCAGAAATCAAACCTGAATACAATACTGTTTCAGTAACAATAGCCCTTGTCAATTTCTTCTTATCAACAGGACTACTTTTAACCTCAAGACTGTCCTGCCCAAAAACCAAATGCACAGACAAGAACAACAATAAAATTGTAATAGAAAATGTGGAAGCAGTATTCTTTAGCATATGAAAATGATTTCTAGCTCCTAAAAAATTAAGGAACTACTCTCAGTATCAAAAATTTGACAACCCACTCAAGTCCAATAAAAATCAAACCCAAAAGAAGAAATCTACGAAACTCCTGCGAGTAACGCTTGAAGACATTGACCTCAATTTCCGTTTTCTCTAGACGATCAATCTCAGAATAAATACTCTGTAAAGCAGATTGAGAATCTGCACGATAATATCTCCCACCCGTCAATTCGGATATTTGTTTCAATAGATCTTCATCAATATTAACCCGGACCTCTTTATACAGATATTTTCCATCTCTCCGCCTGCCACTTGGCATCTGCGCAGAACCCGATGTTCCTACCCCAATGGTGTATACTTTTACCCCGACCTGCTTTGCTATTTCTGCAGCCTGCATCGGATTGATATATCCTCCATTATTCACACCATCGGTTAACAAAATGACAACCTTACTTTTTGATTTACTTTCCTTTAATCTATTAACCGAAGCTGCCAAGCCCATACCGATCGCCGTCCCATCTTTCAACAATCCTACCTCAAGCTTAGAAATAAATTCTTTAAGAATCTTATGATCTGTTGTCAATGGACATTGCGTAAAACTTTCCCCCGAAAAAACAGCAAGACCCAATCGATCGTATTGCCTTTTATCTACAAACTGATTGGCCACCAATTTCGTAACCGCCAACCTATCTGGATTAAAATCCCTAGCCAGCATACTACTCGACAAATCCATCGCAAGCATTATATCTATCCCCTCAGCCTTCACTTCTTCTTCCTTCAAGGTCAACTGAGGTTTTGCCAGCGCTGTAATAAATGCAGCAATCGCCAGCCATCTTAATATCGGCAACCACTTATATATAAACGCTTTGTAATTTCTTACCCCTTGCAACGTATTCACATTGGGAACAGAAATATTTGCGCCAATAACATTAAAGTTTTTTAGATAATGCCAAATCATAAACGGTATGATCAGCATCAATAAGAAAAACCATGGATGTTCAAATTCAAGACTAGTCAGCCAATCCATTGTTCTCTTCTTTTTTAATCAACAATGTGTCTTTCACAAACGACCTAGCCTTATCCATAAATTCTTGATGGATCGATTCTTCCGGTTTCGCTTTCGCAAATTTCACCATATCTGCAATCTGCAAAATCATATTTAAATTACTCGTATGCTTTTCATCAAAATCAACTTTTTTCAAGGATCGATTGATCTCTCCCGTCGTCGACTCCAATGCCTGAATGCCAAATCTATTTTCCAAATACTCTCTGATCGTATAGGTCAATTCCGTTTGATACTCCTTTACCTTTCCTTGCTGCCACAACTTCTTACTGTCCAGTTCATCCAATCGTTCATACGCAATTTCGTGCGATGGCCTGATCACAATAACCTCTTCAACAGGTTCTAATTCTTTATTACGCTTGCGCAAAAGCAAATACAACAACAACCCTATTCCCAAAAGGACCAACAACACATACACCAACCACATATAATCTCTCCAACTTTTTTCTTCAGGAATGATCGGCAATATCGGAGCAATCATCTGTGTCGAATCCGGAATAATCAAATCTGTAGGCGGTTTCACAATAAGACTACTCTCTTCAAGTGGCAAAACATTGATCTGGTTCCCACCCACTGTATCCAAGGACACTACTACATTAGGTATATCAAATTGCCCGATATCCCAAGCAATAAAACGAGAGATATTGGTATGAACATACTGCCCATTCGCCTGCTTCTGAAATTTATCAGGACCAAGAATTACTGGTTGCTCTATATTGAGATCCAAAAAATCAAATTCCGCATTGGTCTTTAAATCAATACTATCATTCACATAAAAAGAAACAACAGGTTTGATCTCGCTAAAAGGAGAAAGACTATAACTGGTGACCCAAGATGGATCAGGCGTTACAACCATTATCTTTAGATCATTCAGTTCGCCAATTCCCACCGTATCCTTTTCAACAGTAACACTAATCGACACCTGCGCTTGCAAAGTCAAACACAGAAAAAGAAATAATATGTTCGTTAGAAAGATTCTCAATTGGCCCGTCTCTTAAAAAATTTCAAAAGCTTTTTCACATAGTCTTCGCCAGTAGCAATGCTTAGATGATCTGATTTGTATCTATTAAAAATCGTATTGTAATATTGATAATTGGCATCATACCAATCCTCATACTCTTCTCGCACTTTCCTACTTGAGGTATCTAGAAAAACCAATTCGCCTGTCTCCGGATCCACGGACCGCAACATCCCTACATTCGGCATGTAAGTCTCTCGTTCATCATAAATATGCATCCCGACTATGTCGTGACGCTTGGATGCAATCGATAGCGCTGTTTCATAATCTTGGACCATGAAATCAGACAGTATAAAAGTGATCGCTTTCTTTTTCTGAACATTGTTTAGATATTCCAATGCAATGGCTAAGTCAGTACCCTTACTCTCAGGTTCATGGTAAAGAATCTCTCTGATGATTCTCAAGATGTGCGACCGTCCTTTCTTGGGCGGTATATATTTTTCCACCTTGTCTGAAAAAAGAATCGCACCTACCTTATCATTATTGATACTAGCAGAAAAAGCAATCACTGCTGCCAGCTCCGTAATGATTTCATTTTTAAATTGTGTCTGTGTCCCAAAAATGGAAGACCGACTGATATCAATCAACAACATCACCGTCAACTCCCTCTCTTCTTCAAAAACTTTTATATGGGCATTACCAGATCTCGCAGTAACATTCCAATCAATATTTCTTACATCGTCTCCATAGTGATAATCTCGCACTTCAGAAAAAGACATACCTCTACCCTTGAAGGCACTTTGGTACTCCCCAGAAAATATTTGTTTGGAAATAGATCGAGTTTTTATCTCAACCTTCCGCACTTTCTTTAGAATGTCTGATGCATCCATTAAGGCACTTCTACTTTAGAAATAATTCTTGAAATAATCTCCTCCTGACTGATGTTCTCGGCTTCCGCTTCATAAGTGATTCCAATTCTGTGTCTCAACACATCTTCACACACATTTCTCACATCATCAGGAATCACATAACCCCTTCTATTGATAAACGCATAGGCCTTTGATGCCAATGCCAAGTTGATACTCGCTCTTGGAGATCCACCATAATTCACCAACGGCTTCAATTCCTCCAAACCATAGTTCTCTGGATTCCTCGTAGCAAACACGATATCCAAAATATAGTTGGTAATCTTATCATCCATATAGATCTTTTTCACCAACTCTCTCGCCTTGATGATTTTTGCCGGTGTTACGACAGAAGAAATCTCCTGTGTCGTCTCCCCAGAAATCGTTTTATGGATAATTGATCTTTCTTCGTCTTTCGTGGGATACCCAATTTTTACCTTCAACATAAATCTATCTACCTGTGCTTCCGGCAATGGATAGGTTCCTTCTTGTTCTATTGGATTTTGTGTTGCCAAAACCAAGAATGGTTCTTCCAGCTTATAACTCTCTTTACCAATCGTCACTTGTTTTTCTTGCATGGCTTCCAGTAAAGCCGACTGAACTTTGGCTGGAGCTCTGTTGATCTCATCCGCGAGAATGAAATTTGCAAAAATAGGTCCCTTCCTCACATTGAAATCATTGGTACCCATATTATAAATCATGGTACCGACAATATCCGCAGGTAATAAATCGGGTGTAAATTGTATTCTACTAAACTTTGCATCAATGGCCGATGAAAGTGTTTTGATAGATAAAGTTTTTGCCAACCCAGGAAGTCCTTCAAGCAATACGTGACCCTTCGCCAACAATCCCAAAAGCAATCGTTCCAACATATATTCCTGCCCCACAATGACCTTTGACGTGGCAACCTTTAAATCTTCCAAAAAAGCACTATCAATTAAAATCTGCTGATTTAATGCTTCTATGTCTATTCCTGCTTGCATATCTATATTTTTTTCGTCAAACACCCTGTTTTCCACACGGTTAAATGACTATTTACATGAGTAAATGATTTATTCTGCAAAAATAAAAAGGCAGGCCAATATTCAATGAAATTTGGTCAAAAGGAAGTCATCTATCGACTAATTAAGCCCTAAAACAGCTCGCTCTTTTCTTTATTTTACAAAATGAGTATTTTTGAAGACAATCTGCAAAACTTAGTCAACCGAATAATAATTACTTAGATGATATTTGATAGAAATACAACTTCATATAGAAATTTCAACATGAAACATCTACTCGCCGTAATTATCATTCTTTCTAGTTTCACTTTTTCCAATTCTCAGATTTTAGTTGGCCAAAGTGATGTTACCCAAAGTAGCTCCAATGGCAGTGAGGAAAGATATCAAGACTTACCTTACTTTGCTCGCAAAAACATCGCAGTAGAAAATCTCAACATGTTGAAGGAAGGCACCCTCATTGTACGCCTGGTCTCTTTCCAAGAAAAAATAAATCTATTGGAAAAAGCAGGAAAAATGGAACAAGCTGAAGAACTTAAATTCGAATCGGACGGAATCAACAAATGGTTTGTTAATGAATTCAACAACAACTACAATTTTTCTGATGTTGTATTTTGTTATGGCCTCGATCTAAAAGAATATCTAGAAGGAAACAAAAAAAATGTTTTCTTAAATGATCAATTGGAAATAGATCAAAACATTTCAGTAAAGCCAGGTCCTATTTACATTTTTGCCTCACAAGCCACGGATAGCTATTATCTGTACGACAAACAGTATAGAAGAATTCCAGAACCTGCACCCCATGCCGTAAATCAAGAATGGATCAATAATCGCAAACACCGCAGCCTGGATAGAGTCCTAGAACTATTCCGTGGAGTTAAAAAATTGGATAATTCTGTTCAATACTTCAATGAAAAATTGCACAAAATTGCATCTCTCTAGTGATCGTTTCCGATGATTTTCTCAGGTGCCAATGGCCGTCTTGGCTTTAATGGAAAATCATCGTTATTATTGTTCTGTTCTTTGATCCACTTATCAATCAAAGCGTCAACATATTTTTCTGCATTTTCGATCGCGTTCCCCTTGCACTCATCGAGCTTTTCCATTTTCATTTGCTCTACCTTGATCTGATAGAAATGATCCACCGGAAGAATCTCCTTTTTCTTCTTACATGAAAAACATGTCACGACCAATATGAACAGTAGATATCTCATTGCTCTTTTGCTGGATCAATAAGGCCTTTGATTCCTTCAATGCGCAATTGCTTGATAGAATCAATCGCCTGATTATAGTGAATTTTATACATGCTGTCGCAAATGGTTTTAAAACTTTTGTCCAATGTATCCTTGTGAGATCTAAACAAGGAATCTGCTGTTTTTTTATTGACTTCTATCGCTTCCAAAGCAGCATAATCCCCACAAGAACTGATCAGTATCGCGAATAATATGATCGCAGAAAATTTAATCCTCATTGGGCTGTACTTTTTTTAACTCAAAATTCTTACCCAAATATACCTTCCTCACAATCTCATCATTCGCCAATTCTTCCGCTGTACCACTCTTTAATATATTTCCTTCAAACATCAAGTAGGCTCGCTCTGTAATAGATAAGGTTTCTTGAACATTATGATCCGTTATCAAAATCCCAATGTTCTTCGTTTTCAACTTCGCTACAATGGCCTGAATATCCTCCACTGCAATCGGGTCAATCCCAGCAAATGGCTCATCCAACAAAATAAATTTAGGATCACTCGCCAAGGATCTAGCAATCTCCGTACGTCTTCGCTCACCACCAGACAATGAATCCCCAACATTCTTTCTCACCTTCTCCAATCCAAATTCAGCTATCAATTCTTCCAACTTATGCTTTTGCTCTTCTTTAGATTTATTGCTCATCTCAAGTACCGCAGCAATGTTATCTTCAACACTCAACTTTCTAAATATCGATGCTTCCTGCGGCAAATACCCAACACCCTTCTGCGCTCTTTTATACATTGGCAGATCCGTTATATTCTCTCCATCAAGCAAAACTTCACCACTAAATGGCTGCACAAAGCCAACCATCATATAAAACGTAGTCGTCTTACCCGCACCATTAGGCCCCAATAGCCCAACAATCTCTCCTTGATCAACCTGTATAGTAACGCCCTTGACAACCTCGCGCATTCCATATTTTTTAACCAATGTATTTGACTCTAATCTCATTAAAATTCGTTTACAATATTGATCGAAGTTTCTAAATCCCACCCCTGCCGCAATTCCTCAAGTCTGAATGTCCGTATGCGTTCTGAAGACAATTTTTTACTCATATTCCCACTATCCCAATATCCATTTCCATCCAAATCCTCCGTCACTTTCAAGAAATAATCTCCACCCGGTATTCTATTAAACACCAACACACTATCCTTCAGCATATGTCTACTACCTATTAACTTATCCTTATCATCCAGCAGATCATAAATATAATATTTAGTCGTATCTACATTCTGAATTAGAATCTTAATATTACCCAAAATATCATCAGAAGTACCTTCCATATCAACATAAGTACTATCAATCGTCCCTCCGTGCATATCCGTAACAAAGTTTGGCAATAGCCTCAACTCATAGATTCCCGTATCCACCACCTTTCCAATCAACTTAACCACTCTTCCATCTACCGTATCGAGGCTAGCTGCATATTGTGTCAAACTATCAACTTGGATATACTTCGTCGGATCGCAAGATGCAATCGGTTTATTAAATTCCAACGAAAGCGTATCGCCTGGAAACAAACCAAACATGCTCTTGCAGTTTTTGCAAATCAACTTAGAAGCCGCTTTCTTTTTTTCTATATTCTTTATCTTAAATGTATCTATCTCTCCCTCCCAAGCAGCATAAAACTCAAAACTATCTCGCTCCGTTTCATACCAAATCAAGCAACTATCCTCAACCAATTCATATTCCAATTTCACATCTCCGAAGGCATCAGCTTCAATCGCAATCCCTCTCGGTGCCCCTGTAAAATTCAACACCGCCTTTTCTTTTTTCTTCTGTTGTAAATTTATTACCACAGGCACCTCTCTTTCATCAAACAAAAAAAGATTGATCATCTGAGCTGAGGTATCAGGTAATATGATGGTCGTATCCAAAAATGCTATCGATTCCGTTTCTTGATCATAAGTCAAGCTCAAATTTCCATCCATTAATGCAAATACTTGAAAGGTATCTGACTTGATATTCTTAATCGTAAATCTCCCAGAGTCATCCGTCTTTGCAAAATAAAAAGGCTTCTCTGTTTGAAAAGCCGTATCTGAAAGATTGTCATACAACATCACCAAAGTCTCAGCCGCTGGTTCGCCACTCGCCGCATCAACTACATTTCCACTCACCGTCAATGAATCAATAATGTCCCCTGTCGAAAAAACAAACGTAAAGTTTTCCAACGCATTCCCCGCTGTATAATCTTTAATAGACTCTCCAAAATTTATCTGATACGTTGCCTCTTCCCTCAATGCCTCACTTTCAGGAAACTCAATCACCAACCGCTTCCCCCGTACCGTATATTTAAGATAATCGACAAATGGAGGAGATATTACTATCTGCTGCGTTGCATTACTCAAACTGATAAATTCATCAAATTCAAGAATGATTTCACGATCACTAAATCGAGTCTGATAATTGGGTGTAGATCCTTCCGAAACCATAACTGGTGGATCTTCATCATCTGGCCCACCATTAGGATTGGCAGGTCGTGCACATGATACAAGTAGCACCGAAAAACTTGCCATGAACAAGTAATGAAACCATCGCATCTGACTTTGTCTCTTCACATTTGTAAAATTAAGAAGAAAGGGCTAACAATGCAGTCTAACATAGACAATTTACCTAGCCATCCCTCAATACGGTTAAAAACGCCTGTAAAATCTAAATGTTTTATGATTTCACTCTCCTCAACATCAATTTTTCCATCTAAAGCACAAAATCATCCAATTAAAAGCTAAATCACCCCAATTAAAAAGAACAAATAATGGACTCTATTATACAACGTTAACCTAAAAAATAAATAGATGAGATGAAGAAGGTGCATACGATATAACGGGATGGAAAAATCGGATATCAGGATCTCTGATAATAGACAAAATCGAATCAAATTTGAAATGGAAGATTTTTCTCAAACCAAGCTACACTTCTATCTTAATAGAAATGAAATTACCCACATCCATTTATTTCGCCTCTATGACTTTCAACCAAACGGCGTCGAGATAATCTCAACAAAAAAGAAATGTTTTCACCATCGAAAATCCAAAAAACATAAAGTAATTCATTTAACAGAAAATGAAGTCAATTTCAAAATAAATACAATACAATTTTACTCTTGAAATTTACTCCAAGGGATTGCCAACTTTACCTATAAAAATTGGAACCTTAGTGGCTACATGTCTAACAACAAAGACAAATGGCTTATCGAAAAACAAAGTTGGTGGTACTGACTCTACCCCAACACCCACAGTGGTTACTGCCGCACCTTCAATACCTCTTTCGTCTACTTTTATCATCACATCATGAAGTACTCTTGTTAGATATTCATTTCCGGCAAAGTTCCCCATTCCGCTCAGATCGGCACTTTCAAAAGTATTGGTCATGCCTCTCTCAATGAGAATATCCTTCATATTCATTGAAGTCGCCAATTCAAATTTTGGTAAATACAATTGAATTCTTCCTTCCTGCAAGCTGTTGTAAATGTCATTATACATAGCAAGATCAAATCCATCCACAAAATCATTGATGTCAGAGGATTCATTGCTTTGGATAAAACTAACCGCATAATCCCCATCCTTCACCGGCAGATCAACCACCGAGAACTCTTCACCAATATAAAAAAGACGAATGTCATCGGATGACATCATTGGAACTTCAATCTGGGTACCATCTATTTTTGTAAATGGTCGAGGACTGGTAGCATAAGGCTCAAATCCCTTTCCCCAATCCGCTGTAAAAACCAGCGCGTTTATCAAAAAGATGGCTTCGTCTGCAGCTATTTGATCCAAAACTTTTTCAATGCGACCCTCGGTCGCTTCAGACACCCAATCATTTATAACATCAACTGCAGCCGGATCACTAAAATCTTCTTCAACAAATGAAGCCGAATAAAAATTGGCTATATCGGAAGTGTATTTTTCATCTGGTGTGAAAAATGTAGGAAAGTAATAAACCTTATTTTGACTGTTGAAATTTGTGTTTTCACCCATTGGATGCAAAAGCCCCGCAAGCTCCTGATAATGGTTTGCCAGACCATCAGGATAAAAGTCACCAACATCAAGCGCTGTCCTAAACTCTTCCAATGTCTCAGATTTAGCTCCATGCATGGTCATGTAAAGTGCGGATTGCAAAGAATAAGGGGAAATCAAAACATTTTCCTCCTCCGTCGCTACCACATCTTGAAACATACTCAATCCATATCCAATACTCATCGATTGATAATCTTCAATGCTTCCTTGCTCGATAATGGAAGGAAGAACTGGATCTTCTACAACAGGATCATCACTGATGTTTCTATTACAACTTATTAAACAAAAAGTCGTTACCGCAAGAAATAATGGAAGATATTTCATAGGAAGTAGTTTGTATTAAAGATAAAACGTAAAATATAGACCAAAGGTTGGTTGTGAAAAAAATTAGATTGTCAGAAAAGAATTTTATACTCTACTCCTTGGATGGAAATTCATCAGAGTCTCTCTTAAGAAATTGGTATCAAGATGTGTATAAATTTCAGTCGTCAGAATGGATTCATGACCCAGCATATCTTGAACTGCACGCAGGTCTGCCCCTCCTTCCACCAGATGGGTGGCAAAAGAATGCCGAAATGTGTGAGGACTTACATTCTTTTTTATTCCAGCCAATGCAGCAGCTTGTTTGATGATATAAAAAACCATAACCCTACTCAAGCCCTTCCCCCTTCTATTTAGATACAAAGTATCTTCATGCCCTTTCTTGATATCGAGATGACATCGTTGGTTTTCTAGATAATAAAGATTATGCCTGATGGCTTCCTCACCTATCGGAACTATACGCTCTTTATTGTTTTTACCAATCACACGCACAAATCCTTCCTCATGATAAAAGTTAGAAATTTTCAATCCAATCAACTCAGATACACGAAGGCCGCATGCGTATAATGTTTCCAATAAGGCTCGATTACGATGACCATTGCTTTCGCTCATATCAATAGAATCTAATATTGCAGTGATCTCATCATAATTTAGCACCTCTGGGATTTTACGCCTCAATTTTGGTCCTTCAAGAAGTTCTGTTGGATCATCATCGATGACATCCTCCAACAAAAGATATTTGTAAAAAGCACGTACACCTGACAATATTCTTGCCTGTGTCCGATCTCCCATACCCATCTTGTTGATATCTTGAATAAAGGCCGAAAGCATATCTACATTCACATTTTCAGGCATCACACCAGGATGGTGAGTCGACATCCATTGATATAGCTTGGCTATATCATGCTGATATGCATCAATCGAATTGCTTGACAAAGACCGCTCAAGCTTCATATATGCCTTAAATCCTTGACTATATGCCTTCCAACTCATTCTGTAAATATATTACAATTTTTCATAATATGATTTAAGCCAAAATATTAACCGGATATATAACGGAATATGTAAATTACACATATAATAAACACGACATGCGTAACGAATTTGTAATTTTTGCCATTCTTTCGACTCTTATCGTAGCCCTATTGGGTTGGTTTGTTTCTTTTGGTTGGTTTTGGGTATTTATTGTTCTAGGGCCTATCCTACTTTTAGGATTTTATGACTTCTTCCAAACCAAGCAAGCGATTGCCAGAAACTTCCCGTTGGTAGGAAGATCTCGATACATCGCTGAATGGCTTCGTCCCAAAATATATCAATACTTTATTGAGTCTGATACCGATGGAAAACCATTTGCACGTATTGCTAGAAACATTGTTTATCAAAGAGCAAAAGGTGATTTAGACACTGCACCATTTGGTACACAGTTGGATGTGTATGCGGAAGGATTTGAATGGATGAATCATAGTATTGCAGCACTTGACCCGCACACTTTGGATCAAGACCCAAGATTGATCGTCGGCGAAAAACATTGTGCGCAAAAATATTCATGCAGTGTTTTAAATGTATCTGCGATGAGCTTTGGCTCACTCAGTAACAGAGCCATATTATCTCTTAATGGTGGAGCCAAAATTGGAAACTTTGCACACAATACTGGTGAAGGTGGAATTTCCCCATATCACCTTGAAAACCAGGGAGATTTGATTTATCAAATCGGAACAGGCTACTTTGGATCACGTGCTCCTGATGGAAATTTCTCTGATGAATTATTTGCCGAAAGGACTAAAGAGCCTTCCGTCAAAATGGTAGAGATAAAATTATCTCAAGGAGCCAAGCCTGGTCATGGAGGAATTCTCCCTGCCAAAAAAGTTACCAAGGAGATTGCAGCAATAAGATCCATTGAGATGGGGAAAGACGTAATCAGTCCACCCTATCACAAAGCGTTCAACAACCCAGTTGGTTTGTTAGAATTTGTAAAAAAATGCCGAGACCTTTCCAATGGAAAACCCATTGGATTCAAGCTTTGTATTGGGCAAAAATCAGAATTTATCGCCCTATGTAAAGCCATGATTCAGACGGGAATTACACCAGACTTTATTTCAATCGACGGAGGTGAAGGTGGAACAGGAGCGGCACCATTGGAATTTAGCAATAGTGTCGGAATGCCATTTGTGGAAGGATTGGCTTTTGCTTATGATGCATTGGTTGGATTTAATTTAAAAAGGGACATCAAATTATTTGGCTCAGGCAAAATTGCCTCGGGTTTTGATATTTTTAGAGCCATCTCATTGGGTGCAGATGCTTGTAATTCTGCACGTGCAATGATGATGGCAGTCGGTTGCATCCAAGCACTGGAATGCAATCACAATACGTGCCCTACAGGAGTTGCCACTCAAAATCCTGAACTGATCAAAGGACTCAATGTACAAGACAAAACGCAACGTGTAGCCAATTATCAGACAGAAACGGTGCACGCATTTGTAGAACTTATGGCTGCAGCAGGCATATCTCATCCTGATCAAATCAACAGAGTTCATATCTCAAGAAGAGTCTCTCAGAGTGTGGTTAAAAGATTTGATGAGATCTATCCATATATTCCAGAAGGATGCCTTCTAACACCAGAATCTGTTCCAGATGATTGGAAACAAATCATGGCAATGGGAGATGCTTCAAGCTTTAGTCCAAAGTTTCAAGTGGTTCATATTGAAGATGATTAAAACGACTTACTAATAATTAGAATGAATCTTCTTTCAAGATTTTCTTTAAAATTTATTATCTTTTAAAAATTGACAGATTGTGACGTCGATTTATTTTGTTAAATTTTAAACTATAATCATGAAAAGAAATTTACTTCTTACGACCCTTACTTTACTACTTTGCACTTTCGCATATTCCCAATCCATTCATCATATTGACTTTGAAGAAGGATTGGTCATCGAGTCTGGAGCAGATTATCAAATGGATATTAACCATGATGGTGTAACCGATTTTAGCGTCAATGGCTGGGAAGACGAGCTTGGGTTTGTACCCATTTTTGCAGTTGGTTGCTTTGCTAGTGAATCTTATTATGCCGATACACATTTTGGATCAAGTGTACTTCAGATCTTTGAAGAAGGAGATGAAATCAGAATGGATGCATCCAATATGTATGATTATCTAGACGAGGATCGTGGCTCAACTTTCAAGCCTGGCGAAGGCACAGCGGAAGGATGGACTCATGATATTCCAAATTACATAGGTTTTGCCGTTTTTCATCCTGAAGATGGTACAGTCACCAACGGCTGGATGAAAGTAAAAGTAGATACTGAAAACAACACACTAATAATATTAGAGTATGCATATCATGATTTTGGATTCGCAGTCGGAGAAGGCAGCATCATAGCAGGAGATAGCGGCTTGGTGAATGTTCAAAATCTTGACAATGTATTATCCAACATTCAGGTATCACCAAATCCAGCTCAAGATTTCGTAAATGTTGCATACAGTTACACTGGTCAGGACGTTATCAAGATTTCCATTTATGACAATCTTGGAAGAGAAATTTTGAAGCGTGCGGGAAATCTTCAATCTAATTTGAATATAGAAACCAGCTCTTGGACAGATGGTGTGTATTACTTGAACTTTAACACCAAAAATGGAGTGCATACAGAACGGATCATCGTGAGCCATTAAAATACCTAAGGAATAATATCCTTACGATAAAGAATTTGTCAATGGTCATAAAGTCAGACTCATAGACGGTATCTTAATACCAATAAACCTAGGACATATGGCTACCGAACAATTTCCCTTTAATTTTAGCATGAAGCTGAGACATTGATGAAATTTGAGACGATTTCGTTGTAGTCAATGAAAATAGAGATATTACCCATTGAGAGAAAGACCTTTGTAACCAAGCCGTTGATTACATCAATCATCGGTTTGGTTACAAAACTCAGGCAGTATTCATGTAAAAATTGAGCTTTTCAGATGTTTTTTACGTGAACCTTTCAGAAAAAAGAAAGGATACTACCTTGCGGTAATATCCTTTCTTTTTTTTCGTTTTAAGACCTAAGTTCTATCGGACCAAGCTTACATCCCCTTCTACAGTGACATCTCGTCCTCCAGGCTCAGTATATCTTGCGTACCAATAAAATACATCACTTGGGTGCTGTTGGCCATCGATTGCACCATTCCATCTTCCAACAACATTATCGGTTTCGAATACGAGCTTGCCCCACCTATTATAAATTCTTAATTCGTAATCTTCAATCAAAGCTGGACACTCTACATGAGGCCCAAAAGTTTGGTTGATGGGAGTATCCATACTGCTTGGGAAAAATACATTAGGAAATTGTAAGCCTTCTGATGGGAATGATTCAGCCACATCTATGGATGCACTCACTTCCTGGAAACAATTAATTGCTGTAAATGTATATACTTGAACTTCTTCCACCAGTATCTCAGAAGCGTTGACCACTCCATTACTCCACTGTGCATTGAAAAATCCATCCTGAGGATTATCTAAAGAAATAATCAACATATTAGAGATGCAAAATGAATCAATATCAAAACTAAGCATTGGTTGGTCAGGTTCAGGTAAGCCATCCACAGTGAAGGTTTCAATAATTGCGTCGTTACAACTATCGCTAATGGTCACATCGTAGGTCCCGACTTCAGATACGGTAATCATGGATTCAGTTTCTCCAGTTGACCATTCGTAGGTATAGGGTTCAAACCCTCCAGTTGGCGATACGGATAGTGGGAAAGTTTCTGTAACGCAGAATACATCTTCATCTATCATACCATTTGGTGAAATAGGATCTCCACCAAAGTCTCCTTCGTCGATATCCAAAGCAAAGGCTTGTTCGCACACAATTCCAGTTACACTATATGTCCCAGGGCCCGGCACACTGATAGATGTTACTTCAGTCTCTCCAGTACTCCAAACAATATTGGTCACACCTGCAGCATTGAATAATCCAATTACATAATCACCCGTATCGCAGAAAAGACTTTGATTAAACGTAAGACCGGGGAATGGATCAATATCTGGTAAATTTGATTCATTGTAATTTATTGTTTCAGTCGCTGAATTACCACAGCCATCGGTTATTGTCACTGAATAATCACCAAACTCATCAACCAAAATCATTTCTTCAGTTTCGCCAGTACTCCACTCATAAACAAATGGCGGAAGACCCATCGATGGGTTTGCGTCCAAAACAAAATCACCCGTCTCACAAAATATGGCATTGCTGCCATTGATTGCAAGCTCCGGGAATTCTAATTGGGTTATAATTGATGTATCACAAAGTGAAAAGCAAGTAAGAGTATCAAAGGTTACTGTCACCATGTATTCCCCATCTTCAGTTACTTCTATCATTGGTGTAGTCTCTCCAGTACTCCAAGAATATGTTTCTGCAAACTCAGCCGTTGCATCAAGTGTAACCATAATTGGATCTTGTGGGCAGAAAAATGTATCCAACAATGTCACCATCGGAAGATCGTAATCAGAGAATGTATCTCTGTCTACCATAAAATCTTCGTACACTCCAAAATCAGAATTTCCCCAAAACAAAGTATCGTTGGTAAAAGTCAACAAAGTATCGTTGACAATGGCCATTACATTTTCTTCACAGACTGCTGATCCATCTTGATCTACTCTTACCACAAAAGGATAGACACTTCCAACCTCCAAGTTGGAAGAAATTCCAGACAACTGATATTCATTTTCGTTAAGATGGAGATCACCACCAAGCAACAAACCAGCATTCGGATCAAATACAAAACTATTGACTCTTGGAAACTGCTTATTCCAAATAAGGTCTCCCAGTGAGTTGAACCTGATCATGTAATCTTGGGCATCTCCAGTAATTACATCTAAGTATCTTCCAGAGATAATAACGTTATTGGAAATATCCGTGATAATATGTGCATTCACAGCAATTGGAAAATCTCCAGGCAACATAACAGTATTTGACCATATTGGTAATCCAATGCTATCCACTTTAAAGACATAGCTCATCAATTGCCCTGTTGTTATATCTTGCAAAACTCCTACTACTGTAGTGGTTGTATCATTTGCGCAAGCGATATCAAAAACTTGATTATTAAAACCATCACCAAGGCCTTCCAATACATGGGCATATGATCTTGACCAAATCATCTCACCATCTGGATTTACTTTAGACAAGAACATTTCATTGTCCATTATCATGGTATCCAAAATTCCTGAAATCATAAAGGTTGTATCTACTTCACATCTATCCATAGCGGTAACCAAAGAAAAACCACTGCCTATTCCATCCTCGTCTAGAATATCATACATCATGGACCATTCTGTTTCACCTTCAGCATCTAGGGATGCCAGATAAGTGTTGGTACCTAATTCTGGTGTTTCACTGTGCAAAGAAGCTATAATCACTCCTTCTGAATAATTTGGCTTTAAAGTCAATTGACCCGCGATAGCAAAAGCATTCTCCTCTTCTGAGTCAATGAGTTTACTCCACAAAATCTCACCCGCACTATCGAGCTTTACCAAAAGATCTACATCAACACCACCTGTTAATGGTTCTAATTCTGTAACACCAAAAACAATTCCTCTGTCTTCTGTCTCAATGATATCCATATCGATATCAATGGCCATTCCATAACCCTCTAGTTCATAGTCATAAGCCCAAAGAACATCCCCCTTTAAGTGGTGTCTTGTGACATGAAACTTGATGAAACCTTCCGCTACATCTTGATAAATATTGACCAAGTAAAAACCGCCATCATGCGAAACTGCCATTCCTCCATGAATCATCTGCCTATCAGGCACTTCATAGATTCTTTGGAAAGTATGCTGCGCGAAAAGGCCTTGAGCAAGAAAGAGAAATAAAAATATATATAAGCTCCTCATAATGAATATGTAATTCGATTTTCTAGTGTGTACAAATTTGCTAATAGTATGTCAATTTTTCTAATATCGGCGGTTATTTCTCTTATATCGTGCCTAAGAGTACATCGCATCTATCTGACTTGCACATTTATCCCTAATTACGCGCCTTTTAAGCTTCATAGTTGGGGTTAATTCTGCATCTGAAGCATCGGTTTTAACAGATTCCCAAGTATCACCAAGTAGAGTAAACTTCTTAATTTGCTCGACATGTCCAAAAAGTGGGTTAATATCATTGATTGCTCTCTGATAGAGATCAATGACTTTTGGGTGTTTAATTGCCTCATTGAAGTCATCAAATGGGACTCCATTGTTTTCACACCAATCTTTTAACACTTCTTCAGATGGAACGATCAAAGCCGAAACAAATTTCTTCTTGTCTCCTACAACCATGACATTTTCTATTAAAAAGTTCTCCTTTAATTTTCCTTCTATAGGAGCTGGAGCTACATATTTACCCCCACTTGTTTTCAATAATTCTTTCTTTCTATCTGTAATCTTAAGATAATCTTTGCCTCCTGGGCCTTTCACCCATTTACCGATATCTCCTGTTCTAAACCAACGCTGACCATCGATTTCTTTGAATACTTCAGCTGTTTTATCAGGCTTTTTATAATAACCTTGCATCACATTTGGGCCATTTGCCAATATCTCTCCTTCTCCTTCCTTATAATCTCCATCGCTTTCATCAATTTTAATGGTTACACTAGGTATTGTTGGTCCTACTGTACCAATCTTTGCCTCATTGTCATGATATCTATTGATCGTCAAAGTTGGAGATGTTTCCGTCAATCCGTATCCTTCTAGAATAGGCACACCAGCAGCAGAAAATACTCTGGCAATCTTGGCTGGGCAAGGCGCAGCTCCAGTTACAATAGCAATCAAATTACCCCCTAAAGCTTCTCTCCATTTACTAAAAATCAACTTATCTGCAATTTTTCGTTTAAAACCAGCCATACCGGAGTAAGACTTGCCAATTTCATAATCGTCGGTTAAGTCTAGCGCCCAAAAGAACAATTTCTTTTTTGCCCCAGTCAATTCAAGTCCTTTGCTATATATTTTCTCATATACTTTTTCTAACAATCTTGGTACTGTAGAAAAGAAATTTGGTTGAACCGATCTAAGATCACCATCCTCTCCACCCAGATTGGTAGTGCCTGTACAGTAAGTAGTAATTCCAAGGTACATGTATGAATAATATACTGCTCTTTCAAAAATATGGCAGAATGGTAAGAAACTCAATGTCCTGTGACCAGGCTTTAGAGGAAGTGCCTTGGTTGTGTCGTTAACAACAGACATGATATTGGTGTGAGTCAACATAACGCCTTTGGGATTTCCTGTTGTTCCTGAGGTATATATAATGGTAGCAAGATCATCCGGTTTGATGGTCTCTTTGTGGGTCATCACTGTATCTAAATTGGTTTTACTCATGATACTTTCCCAATGATCTCTTCCTTCTACTTTATCGAAGGCATAAATATGCTTAAGAGTAGGCACATTGGGTTGAGCCTTTTTTACTTTGTCAAACAAATCTTCCCCGCCCAAGAAAACCGCTTTTACTTCTGCTTCTTCCAAGATGTATTCATATTCAACAGGACTTATGGTAGGATAAAGCGGAACACTGATCGCACCAATATATTGACAAGCAAGTTCTGCTACAATCCATTCTGGTCTATTTACATAGGCCACTACACTCACTTTATCGCCTGCTTTTATTCCAATATCAATAAGTCCAGAGGCTAATTCTCTAGATTTAGTAAGCATATCATCGGTGCTATAAAATTTCCATTCACCTGAAAGTTTGGAACCAAAGGCCTTCTCTAATGGATAGTTCTTCTTTTGATATTCTAGATAATCAAATAATCTTGTTGGGTTCATCCGGCTGGTTTTATGATTAGCAATGAAGCTAATATAAAAAAATGGCTATCCACATCTGCATGGATAGCCATCTAAATTGCTCATTTGTCCTAAGATTTAGCCCAACAATGATTGTAACTTCATTGCCAATCCCATATCTCCTTTGATTTTTACTTTTCCACTCATAACCGCCATCATTGGGTTAAGATCCCCACTTTTCATTTTTGCAATTGTTTCTGCACTAGTGGTTATGGTGCAATCTGCCTCTTTATCTTCATCACTTACTACATTAGAATCTCCTGTACCATCTATTAAAATTGGTTGATCGTCTAATACAAACTTAATTACCGAACCGAGTGGATCAATATTACCTGCTTGCTTTGAAATTACCGCTTTGATTTCTTCTGTCAAACTCATTTTTTCTCTTCTTTGCTGATTATTAAAATGGAATTGATCTAATGTTAAACTAAAATTAGCAAAAAAAAGTTCAATCAAGCCGACACAAGACGCATAGTATGGTGAAAGCACCATATTCGGTTACGAAAAAAATTTTAATAATAATTTTAATTAAAAATAGTACTCAAAATTAGATGCCTTCTTGTAAAGCAACATGTGCGGCATCCAACAATGATCTTACACTTGCATCGTCTTTATCATGGCCATATACTCTCAATACTGGCTCCGTGCCACTTGGTCTCACCATGATCCACTGATGGTCCGTAAGATAGAATTTAAAACCATCAATGGTTTCAGTACGAATAACATCTTTTCCTCCTATCGTTGTTATAAGTCCTTCTTTACACCGTTGTATGATAGCATTCTTTTTGACATCTGTAAGGTGTAGATCATCTCGATCAAACTTAAATGATCCTACTTTATCATAGACATCCTGAATTAGCTCCCTGATGGATTTACCCGTACTTGCCATGAATTCCATTATTGTCAACCCAATCCAGATTCCATCACGTTCAGGAATATGTCCTTTGATCGCTAATCCACCTGATTCTTCTCCACCTACCAATACATCTTCTTCTAACATGATTTCTGCGATGTACTTAAATCCAATCTTTGTTACGGTAACATCAAGGCCATAGATTTCGGCAAGTTGCTTCATCTTATTGGTCACAGAAAAAGTAATGATCACTTTTCCATCCAACTTCTTGTACTCTTTCATATAGTACAATAACAACAACAAGATGTGATGCGAATCAACAAAATTTCCATCCGCATCATACATTCCTATACGATCAGCATCACCATCGTTGGCCAAACCAATATTCACATCATCGTGATCCTTAATGTATTGAGATAATTCTAGTAAGTTTCGATGTATTGGTTCTGGTGCTTGACCATCAAAAGATGGATTGTTTTCACAATGCAACAACCCGCAATCTGGAAATAATCTTTTGATAACATTTTGGCCTGCACCATACATAGCATCGTAAGCCAAATTTAATCCAGAATTTCTAATCAAAGCCAAGTCAAAATTTGCTTCAACGTGATCCATGTACATCTGTTCCATATCAATATATTCCACCACCCCACTTTCAACATATGACTCAAAAGAATCGAGTTTGCCAATAGCTGTATCTGGAATCAACAACTCGACCTCCTCAATTTCTTTTGGGATCGTTGGACCACCGGCTGATGATTTTAATTTATACCCATTGTAACTTGGAGGATTGTGACTTGCTGTTATGACTACACCCAAATCAGCTTCTGTTTTTACGACAGCCAAAGAAACCATTGGAGTAGAAACAAAATCTTTTGCCACCAAAGTTTTTATACCAAAATTGGCAAAAACTTGTGCTGCAGTTTGCAAAAACATCTCTCCTCCAAAACGACAATCATGCCCGATAACTACTTTCGACATCTTTTTCTTCAACATCCATTTTGCTGATGCTTCTGCAACTCTTTGTACACCATCTGTTGTGTACTCCTTCGCTATGATCGCTCTCCACCCGTCTGTTCCAAATTTAATCTTCATCTTCTAGTTATTATAAATGGTAATTTAGTTCTATAAGCATGCAATTTAGTGATATCATGTCATTTTCAAAGATTATAACCATAACATATTAAGATAATTTATAATATTTTTATAGTTTTGGAGCAACATGAACGATACGTACAGACACAAAGGACTCCGGTCTCAACTAGTCAAAACCCTAATAGATAAAGGAATAAACAATTCAATGGTATTGGATGCCATCGGTAGTATTCCAAGACATTTGTTTTTAGACAAAGCATTTGAAGAATGGGCTTACAAAGATGTTGCTTTTCCGATCGGTTCTGAACAAACCATTTCTCAACCCTACACAGTAGCCTATCAGACTGATCTATTACAGGTAAAAGCCAAGCACAAAGTTCTGGAAATTGGAACAGGGTCAGGTTACCAAGCTTGTGTTTTATCTATGCTCGGGGCAAAAGTTTATTCGATTGAAAGACAGCAAGCTTTGTTTAATAAGACGGCTGAATTTTTACCTAAGATTGGATTTGGAGCCATCAGAACTTTGTTTGGAGATGGTTATCAAGGCAATCCAATGTTTGCACCTTATGATAGAATCATCATTACTGCATCTTGCCAAAGCTTTCCGCAAAAATTGATTGGTCAATTGAAAATTGGTGGCATGATGGTCGTGCCAAAAGGCGATACCAAAGAGCAGACTATGTATCGAATTACAAGGGTATCAGAAAATGAATATGCTGAAGAATCTTTCGACAAATTTGCATTCGTGCCGTTCTTAAAAGGAGTAGTCAAGGTAAATAAAATGCCCATCTAAATTTTCATTAGACGGGCATTAGTTCAAACCCTACAGCTTTCATCTTTATACTAGTAGTTTAGATCTTTCGTCCACTAGCTTGTTTCCTTCTTACAGTATAACTATTTATTTTATTTACATTGACCATCAATGATGCTATTGCATTTCTAGTACTGGTCGTATAGACTTCTCCCCCATAAGTTACTTCTCCATATCCATCATCCCATTCTTTTCCTAGCAAAGTGTATCGGTCATTCAAACGTTTGTTTGGACCAAAGATTAGATACTTATCATCATCGTTGTCAAAACTTACTGCAAATCGATTTTCTTTTGGTAAAAATACAATCACGCCAGGAGTTCCTTTTGCAATCAAAACTTCCTGGGCCTTATGCTGACCCCTCAGCTTGATCTTGCCATCTTCAATCCTTGCTTCATCTGTATTTAAGGATTTGTATAAAACGATGTCTTGAGACAAATAAAATTGAACTGATTTAATCTCATCATCACTGATATTCAAATCCGAATAGATATCCTGCGTAAAAGGTGTCAATGAATTACATGAACTTAAAAAAAATAAAGCTGATGCGAATATTGCTATTGTTCTCATAACCAAAAAGTTTTGTTACTATCAAGATAAGGTGAACAATGCTAGTTGGCAATGTGCTTAAGATTTTCTTAACCTCGAATGTCTTGATATTAAGGAATCTTAACTTGATATATTCTATCGGCGTTCCTTAAAAAACTTTTTTAGCAGGCTAGAGCATTCATCATTCATGATTCCAAACTCCAATTTGGTCTGTGGATGCAATAATTCCTTGCCATATTTCATGAATCCACCCTTATCATCACTCGCTCCATAGACTACCCTGCTCATTTGGGCCCACTTCAATGCACCTGCACACATCACACAAGGTTCTAATGTCACATACAATGTGCAGTCTGTGAGGTACTTAGAACCTAAAAAACTATTGGCGGAGGTAATAACGATGATCTCAGCGTGTGCCGTGACATCGGTCAGGGCTTCGGTCTGATTGTAGCCTCGTGCAATGATGGTATTGTTACATACGATCACTGCTCCTACAGGTACTTCGCCATTTTCATATGCCTTCAGCGCCTCATTATAGGCCTGCTTCATAAAATGACTGTCAGAATACACACTTAAGTTCGACATTTTGCAAATTATATGCTAAAGAAAGTATTGTCTTCGATAATTCTCAAATGATTTTTAAAAAATATTTTACTTTTGCTTATGGAAAATAACAAGGAGCTTTCTTCGTCTCGATTTGAAGAGGCATTCACATTCGATGATGTACTACTTATCCCAGATTACTCAACGGTTTTACCTAGAGATGTAGACATCAGGACCAAAGTCACCAAAAATTTAACAATCAATGTTCCCATTGTTTCGGCTGCAATGGACACAGTCACAGAATATCGCTTGGCAATCGCTCTTGCAAGGCTAGGTGGATTGGGCATTATCCACAAAAATATGTCGATCGAGGCACAAGCAGAACAAGTAAGAAAGGTAAAACGATCTGAATCAGGAATGATCATCGACCCTGTCACCTTAAATGCAGATGCGATTGTTGCTGATGCTCTGAAGATGATGAATAATTATAAAATCGGTGGTATTCCAATTACCAATTCTGAAAATGAACTCATTGGGATTCTTACAAATAGAGATTTACGTTTTGAAACAGACTATTCTCAACCTGTGAGTAAGATCATGACCAAAGAAAACCTCATTACAGCGCCTGAAGGTACAAATCTCGAAGAAGCACAAAAGATTTTACAACAATACAAGATTGAAAAACTGCCTGTTGTCAATGACAACAATAAACTTGTCGGATTGATCACGTACAAAGACATACTGAAAGTCGAATCATACCCCAACTCGGCCAAAGACAATCTTGGCAGATTGATCGTCGGAGCAGCTGTAGGAATATCTGGTAATACCATGGACAGGATTGAGGCTTTGGTCAATGTAGAAGTAGATGCAGTAACTGTTGATACAGCTCATGGACATTCTCAAGGAGTACTTGATACCATTAAGAACATAAAAAGTAAATTTCCTGACCTTCAAGTTATCGGAGGAAATATTGCCACTGGAGCAGCAGCCCAAGCTTTGGTTGAAGCAGGAGTCGATGGTGTGAAAGTCGGAATAGGACCAGGTAGTATCTGTACTACAAGAATCATTGCAGGTGTTGGTGTTCCGCAACTAAGTGCGATCCAAAGTGTATATCAAGCCATCGGGGACACTGGCATTCCTATTATCGGTGATGGAGGAATCCGTTTTACTGGAGATATTACCAAGGCATTGGCAGGAGGTGCAGACTGCATTATGGCAGGTTCGTTATTTGCAGGTACAGAAGAGGCACCTGGAGAAACCATAATATATCAAGGAAGGAAATTCAAAATCTATAGAGGCATGGGATCTCTCACTTCCATGAAGCAAGGCTCAAAAGATCGATACTTCCAAGACGATGAAAACGATGCTAAAAAATTAGTCCCAGAAGGAATTGAAGGAAGAGTTCCTTATAAAGGATCTGTATCGGAAGTAATGGTTCAATACATTGGAGGTTTGCGTGCCGGAATGGGTTACGTCGGAGCAAAAGACATCAATGATCTGAAGGGTAAAAAGATGGTCAGAATTTCAAATGCAGGAATGCATGAAAGTCATCCGCACAATGTTACGATCACAAAGGAGTCACCAAATTATACGACACGAAGCTAGATTAAAATCTTAAGGTAATTAAGATAGGCTTGTACTCCGGGAGCAATCCTGGCTTATACATTCAATGATTTGATTAAATTTCACAATGCTAGGTTAGTTTACTTTCTGCTCTAACCCGACATTGCTTTTCATTCATGAGCCTAAATTAGAACTTCGATCCTTTACCTAGCTCCGGATTCATACCAAATTTTTCCTTCGAGCTTTGCAACAATCCTCTGATACATGGCAATCCCTTTGATGTGGCTTTCTAAGTATCTTTCGCGCAGATACAAACTATTTACAACGTATATATTTTCTCTAGTTTTGACATTTCCTAAGTCATTGCTCGGCCTGCAGATTAAATACAATGTCGTTTGTTTTTTCTTGAGATTATATTTGCTTAGCTATTCCACATATATACTATGAGCGTTCTACTGACTTTATAAACCATTATATTTGTGTTTAAATGAGTTTTTATTGATTTAACATCAACCAATCCGTCTATGGATTACCCCAAAATGTTTGATATGGAAAATGAAGAAAAAAAATTCAACTTGGTTCTCTCAGGTGGTGGTGTAAAAGGGTTTGCACACATAGGTCTTTTGAAAGCCTTGGAAGAAGTTGGTTTGATCCCTTCTGCCGTTTCAGGCACAAGCTTTGGTGCCATTGTAGGTGCCTACCATTGCGCAGGTTATTCTGCAGACGACATGTATACCAAATTAAAGAATGCAAAATTTATAGATCCTCTTTCCATTACTCTCAGAAAAGCTGGATTGATTAACATCGAAAAACTTACCGAATTCTACAAGCAAGACTTCCCTGAAAATTCTTTTGAAGCACTTAAGAAAAAACTTTATGTCACCTCTTCGGACATGAACAACAATCGTGCTGTGATTCATCAAGAAGGCGAACTTATAATAAAAGTATTGGCTTCTGCTTGTGTCCCAGGTGTGTACGCGCCGGTCTCTATCAATGGTGAATTACATATGGATGGAGGAATAACATGTAACTTCCCATCTGAGCCTTTTGTTGATTCAAAAGAACCTACTATTGGTTCGTATGTATGTTTTGTAAGCGAACGAGAACAAGCAGAAATCAATACGACCATTAGGCTGATGATCCGTTCATCCCAAATTATGCTTTGGCATATGTCGAAGCCTAAGTTCAAACAAATGGACTATTTATTTTGTCCTAAAGCGCTTAGCAATGTCGCATTTTTTGATCCAAGAAAAATAGAAGAAGCTTTTCAATTGGGATACAGTGCAGCGAAAGAAGAAATAAAAATGATAGAAAATAAAATCAAGGGACCTCTTACCGCTTGACCATTTTCATAAGATCAAACAATTTGGAAGGTGTTTTAGCAATGTTTTTATAGTAAATTTTTTCGGCTCCAAAATTTCTCCGCACTCTTTCTAGATTAGGAATCATACTCCCTTCAAAATCAAAAATCTGAGCACCCACTGTTTCTTTGGAATACTTGATGCACTCCCAAATCAATCTGATCGATGCGCCCGTTTTTCTCAACTCCGGATTCATTCCTGCAAGATGATAATAGGATCGTTTATCATCCCACATCAAAAACATAGATGCATACAATTGTCCACCACCATCTCTCATGGATAAGATCGTTCCTTTTTTCTTTTTCAGAATATTTTTGACATGTTTTCGTACATATTTCTCATCAAAAGGAATGTCAAACTTGGCATAAGTATAACTTGCCATTTGCATTTCGATAATATCATCAACTGGTGCATCTAAATCCAGAATTAAATCTTTCGCTTTCGGTATTTTATTGTTTCGGTAATCTGAATTCAACTTAGAAAATATGGTTTCAATATCCCTTGTCAGATCAAGTTGATAGCTGTATTTCTCCGCTACATCAAAACCTTGGAAACTAACATCCGTAGAATCATAAAATAGATTCTGTGTGAAATGGTGGTGCTCAGGAAACTTTTTCAGCATTGCTGATATCAGGTGATCATGCTCAGGAGTTCCTGGAGTAGTGGTCGTCAATGGACCTAGCCACTTACATAAATGTGGCATGGTTATATAGTTGAAAATAGATTTTTTCTTGATGAAATAGGGCCATACACCGAAGTCTCCATTGTCAGCTTGATGTGTGACATAAGACCATTTCCCTGGAGGGCTACAACCATCCAAATACCAGTCTTGAAAATAGATAGGAACGTAATCTATTTTGGATAAATGCTCCTTATATTTAGTCTTTGCAGGCATTTACATTAAACATTACAGTTTCAATATACAATTTATACCGTCAGCAATCGGCAGTAAAATATTGAAAACTCTTGTATCTGCCTTAATTTTTTGATTAAAATCATGAATTGCCTGTACTTTTGGCTTCAGGTTGTCCTCCAAAACCTTCCCATAAAAGAGTACATTATCCGCCAAAATAATCCCACCAGGCCTTAATTGATCTATAACCTGGTCGTAATATGTGCTGTATTGAGTTTTAGAGGCATCGATAAATACCAAATCTAACGCGTGTTCAATCGTTGGTAAAATTTCCAAGGCATCACCATGATATTGAACAATTTTGTGACCATAATCTGAAGCTTCAAAGAATTCTTTGGATAACTCTATTACTTCTTTGTCACTTTCTATTGTATATATCTTCCCATCAGAATCCATCGCTTTCGCAAATGTAAGTGTCGTGTAACCTGTAAAAGTTCCAATCTCAAGAATCGACTTTGCATTCAATAACTTGGTTAAAATAAAACAAAGTTTACCCAGTTGAGGTCCACCCAACATAGCGGGAGAAAGCGTTCTTAAATGTGTTTTACGAACCAATTTCTTCAAAAATTCATCTTCTTCTGAAGACCATTTTTCTGCATATGCATGAATCAAAGGATTTGTTATTTCTATCATCGATCAAGATATTTTTTAACTACCGGATAACTGAATACCACCAAAAGAATAATAAGTACCCCAACATAAAACTTAATATCCAATTCCCTATGTTCTTTTAAAATAAGGATCGCCAAAATAATCCCATAAACAGGCTCAAGATTTATAATTAAGTTGGTTTCAAAAGCGGACATCTTCTTCAATGCAAGTAAACCAAGATAATATGCAAAAGTGGTGCACAACAAACACAATATTAATAGGTACACCCAATCCATCCCAATTGGTACAAAGGGTGTAAAATATGTCTTCGAAAATATAGGATAAAGAATGCTTAGAAAAATGAATACACCTATCATTTCTAGGAAGGTGAGGGGGAAAGGATCGACTTTTTCAACAAGATCTTTATTGAATACACTAAACAATGAAGCCATAAAAGCAGATAGGATTCCGATATACAAACCGGTCATCTGGGTTCCTGTAATGTTCTTAACGATTAAATAAATACCAGGTATGATTAACAATCCAAAAAGTATCTGAACCGGATCTGGTTTTCGCCTAAATATCAATGGTTCTAGAAATGAAGTGAAGAGTGTTGTGGTAGACAACGCAATCAAAGCAATGGAAGCATTGGCATATTTAATTGCACCATAAAATGCAACCCAATGGATCCCAACAATCACCCCTACGCCCAATAATTGCCAGATCAATTTCTTAGGAATCTTTAAAAGTTCTGCTCCAAATTTGATTAAAAAAAGCAAACTAAGACTGGTAATGGCAACCCTCCACCATACCAACGATGCTGCAGGGATAGAAATTAGATCACCCAATATGGCTGTAAGACCATATAAAAAAACAGCAACGTGCAATTGTATGTAAGGTAAAAGACTTTTTTTCATATCGGAAAGGCTCAAAACAGCCTATGTTTGCAACATATTAAGCAAAGCTTGTTTAATATTTCTAAAATTCAAGCCCACCTAGCATTTATTCTCAAATTTATCCTAAATTTGAAATTCAACACTTGAAAAATGATACTAACTAAAGGAGCTATTGCACCAGGATTCGTGTTAAGAGATACAGAGAAGAAAGAAGTAAATCTTGAAGACTTTAGAGGTCAAAATGTATTGTTACTTTTCTTTCCCTTAGCATTCACAGGGACATGTACTGAAGAGCTATGCCAAATCAGAGATGAAAAATCTTTCTACGATGAAGCAAATGCCCAAATTTTAGCAATTTCAGTTGATTCATTATTCTCGTTAGAAAAATATAAATCTGAGCAAGGGTATAACTTTCCAATGCTTTCAGATTTTAACAAAGATGTAAGCGGCTCTTATGGAGCACTTTACGATGATTTTGTTCTAGGAATGAAAGGTGTTTCAAAGAGATCAGCTTTCGTCATAGACAAGGAAGGCAAAATTCAATACGCTGAAGTGTTGGAAAATGCAGGAGAACTTCCTAATTTTAAAGAAATTAACACCGTTTTACAAAATTTGAGTTAATCCTATGAGTAATCTTTACACCCAGACGATCAAGGAAATTGATGAGTTAGTTGACGTTCTTGAAAAAGATGTAAATGGAAAAACATCGCAACTAATCGTTTTTAATGATGACTTCAATACGTTTGATTGGGTAATCCAATCATTGATGGAAATTTGCAACCATACTTTCCAACAATCAGAACAGTTGTCAATCCTTATCCACTATACAGGCAAAGCAGTTATCAAATCTGGCAGTCTTACAGCACTAGAACCAATGAAAGAAGGATTGGTGGATAGAGGTATTTCTGCAGTGATAGAATCATTGGCTACAGGAAAATAATCCATACTTTCTGGGTTCTTACCTGAACACAGGATACATGTATTATAAATCCCAAGAGCATCCGATATTCCCACATCCACTTCAAGCAGATGAAGAAGGCATCATAGCCTTATCGGAAAACATAACAAAAGAAGATATAAAAACAGCCTACTCATTTGGGCTGTTTCCATGGTATAGTGAATTTCCTGTATTTTGGTGGAATACCAACCCAAGATGCGTTCTATATCCAAAAGACCTAAAAGTGTCTAAAAGCATGCGCCCATATTTTAACCAAAACAAATATCGGGTCACTTTTAATCACGATTTTCATTCTGTTATTCATCAATGTAAAAATATCAACCGTGCAGGTCAAGAAGGATCTTGGCTTAATGAAGATCTAATACGGATCTTTGGATCGTTACATGAAGATGGAATTGTACAGTCGGTCGAGGTATGGGAAGAAGGCTTGTTGGTAGGAGGACTATACGGACTACTACTAGGAAAAATTTTCTTCGGCGAATCCATGTTTGCTAGCAGACCAAATGCCTCAAAATTTGGGTTCATTTCATTGGTAAAAAAATTGGAAGCAGAGGGTATTGTCCTTATTGATTGCCAACAAGAAACATCACACCTTAAAAGCTTAGGCGCCACTACTATCAACAAGTTTGTCTTTTGGAATGCCATAAAAAAGAATCTTTTTGAGATTCTTAAGTCATAGATAGTCCTTCAACATGCTCAAAAAGGGTTAAATTTGGGGTCTAGAATCCTTGAGGTGATAAAATTTGAAAAACATACATTAGACAATGGACTTCGTGTTCTTCTTCATAGTGACAAAAGCAGTCCTTTGGTGGCAGTCAATGTTTTATATGA
This sequence comes from uncultured Saprospiraceae bacterium, assembly GCA_937950315.1. Lineage (GTDB taxonomy): Bacteria > Bacteroidota > Bacteroidia > Chitinophagales > Saprospiraceae > JAHDBF01. The sequence continues at coordinate 37,735 of CALFDU010000026.1, forward strand.
TGTAGGCGCTAGAGATGAAGATCCTTCACGAACAGGATTTGCACATTTGTTTGAGCACCTCATGTTTGGAGGATCATTGAATGTTCCTGACTTTGATATCCCTATTCAATTTGCAGGAGGTGACAACAATGCATTTACCAACTGTGACATCACCAATTTCTACAATATTCTTCCTAAAGAAAACATTGAAACGGCACTATGGTTGGAGTCAGACAGAATGCTTCAGTTGGATTTTAGTCAGGAGATGCTAGACATTCAGAAAAAGGTAGTGGTCGAAGAATTCAAAGAGACTTGCCTGAATGTACCTTATGGAGATATGTGGCACCAATTGGTTGATCTTTGCTATAAAGACCATCCTTATAAATGGCCTACCATTGGGAAAGACTTTTCTCACATTGAGAAAGCCAAATTGATAGATGTAGAAAACTTTTTCAACAAACACTATCACCCAGGTAATGCAATCCTATGTATCAGTGGAAATTTTGACGAAAGTACAATCCTCAACTCTATCAAGAATTGGTTTGGTCCGATCCCTCCAAAATCCATTCCTGAAAGAAAGCTGGATCAAGAAACCAAACAAACCAGTCAAAGATCAAAAATCACGCATGCAAATGTTCCTGGACAAAATTTTATAGTAGCATACCACATGGTAGATAGATTACATCCAGACTATTTGGTATTTGACTTGATCTCAGATTTATTGAGCACAGGCAAATCTTCAAGATTGTATCAACGCTTGGTTAAAAAAGGCGACCTATATAGCAGTCTTTCGGCTTATATTTCTGGAACCATGGATCCTGGTCTATTCATATTGGACGGGAAAGTATCTGAAGGACAAGATTATATGCTTGCAGTTCGGACCGCCAAAGAGGAATTGTATCGAATGAAAACCGAATTGGTATCCGACTACGAGTTGTCAAAAATAAAAAACAAGATTATCAGCTTGTTGGAATTTTCAGAATTGAGCATTTTGAATAAGGCCATCAATCTTTCTCAATACGAACTACTTGGCGATGCAGAATTAATCAACAAGCAAGGAAGTATGTATGAGGCGATCACTGCCCAAGACATACATCGAGTAGCCAATGAATATTTTGTAGATGAAAATTGTAATAGCCTAATATATCTTCCAAATGCCAATTAATTCAGAACTAGACAAAACAGAGAAGATTTTTCTTGCTGTAATTCTTGTTCTATGCATTCCAGCTTTTTTCTTGAATCTAGGTCTATTGGTTTTTAACGAAGACGAAGCCATTCGTTCTTTGGTAGCATATGAAATGTTATATAACAAGGACTACATTGTTCCTACTTTAAATGGTCTTCCCTATTATTACAAACCACCCGTATACAATTGGTTTATTGTAATCATGTATGCGGCGACTGGGGTTATCAACGAATTTACTTCTCGTTTACCCACACTTTTGTTTTTAAGTCTATTTGCCTTCACCATTTATAAGACCAATAGAATTTATCTATCACAAAAAATGAGCTTGTTGATTGCACTGGCTTATGTAACCTGTGGACGAGTATTGTTTTGGGACTCATTCATGGCATTGATAGATATTGGTTATTCGGTGGTATCTTATTTAAGTATATTTCTGAGCTACCATTATTACCACAAAGAAAAATACTTTAAGTTTTTTGTAGTTACAGCTTTGCTTACAGCTATTGGATATTTGATGAAAGGATTTTCTTCCTTTATTTTCTACTTTGCTAGTATTGGAGCTGTTCTATTATTTAAGCGAGATCTAAAAAAACTATATCAAGGAATTGGGTTTGTGACAGGCCTGCTATTGATGGGATCAATTATCGGAGGTTATTATTGGCTATACAACCAATCACATGACTTTACCAATACCATTGGTCCTCTGGTAGACCAGTCGACAAGAAGGACAGTGATTCGATTTGGGGTTTTGGATATGGTCAAGCATTTCTTTTCCTATCCATTCGAAAATTTATTTCATTTCTATCCATGGGTTTTACCTGGATTGCTCTTATTTAATACAAAAGTCAGAAGAGTTGTTTTTAAAAACGACTACATCAAATTTACATTTATTCTTTTCATAGCCAATATCTTGGTGTATTGGGTATCTCCGGAAGTCTACCCTCGTTACATATTGATGTTGATACCTTTGAGCTTGACTGTCATATTCTATACCATCAATGAAGCAGTCAATAGCTCGCAAGAATGGTGGGTATACTTTAGGTGGTATTTTATATCCGTTCCGATCATCTCTCTGATCGGAGTTATTTTAGGATTTTTTCAGCCAGATATACATATTGTTTCTTACCCATATGTAAAATTGGTTGGATTGGCATTGCCGATAATCGCCATCATCATTATGATGACGAGAGATAGAAAATATCTATTTTGGTATGTGATCATTACACTTCTTATCGCAAGAATTGGTTTTAATATGTTTTTCATGCCTGAGCGCTATCAAGGAAATATCGCTACAAAATCAAAATTGGCCATATTGGATATACAGAAGAAGTACGACGATAAACCCATTAGACTATATAGAAAGTCCATCATGGATAAGACTTGTTCTTTTTATCTCGCTACTGCAAATGGCTATCCTAACATCATTGAGCAAGAAATTACAGATCAGTTCTACTATATAGTAGATACTTTACGCGTGGATTTCCCTGAAAATATAGTGAAAATCGATAGTTTTCAGCTCCGAGAATTCAAGAGGGAATGTTATTTGGTAAAACAAGTGACAAACTAAATTTGAATTTATTTTTCTAGGAAGCGAATTCGCCTTATTTTTCGTTTATAGTAAAACAAAAACAAACAACTTTCGAGATCTGAGCTATCAGATTTTAAAAATGCTGACATCATCAGTAAAACCGGTAATCCCACCGAACTCCAAACATATTAGAATATTACTAATATAAATTATTTTAATATTAGTGAAGCGTTTGTATATTAGCGTTCCACACAGACACAGAGAAAGCTATGCGTAGTAAAACTCATTAAAGATGTGTTTGTGTCAACATATTTGATATAAATAACACAAGAAGAAGAGGTTTGATAAGCCTCGTAATAGTATAGGGAGTAGTCGATTAAAAAAGTTTAATTGAACTCCCTTTTTTTTATTCCCCTCCCTATCTTATTCAATTCACAAATTACCTCTTTAGCATTCAGCCAATAACCGATTAATGGCTTAGTTGTTATATATTTATAACAAAATCTGGCTAAAGAATGATTATACTTTTATCCCCATCTAAGACCTTAGACTTTGATCACAATATTATGGGTGAAACGGAGCCCGGCTTTCTAGAAGAAACGATGGCTCTGAACAAGTCTCTAAAAAAATACAGCAAGAAAAAATTGGGTCAATTGATGAACATCAGTGACAAACTTGCCGAACTTAATTACAATAGAAATCAACAATTTCAGGAATCATTTACTGAAGAAAACAGCAGAGCGGCGATGTTTGCTTTCAAAGGCGATGTCTATCTAGGACTTCAAGCGCAAGAATTCAAGAAAAAGGATGTTACATATGCCAACAAACACTTGAGAATTCTATCAGGTCTCTATGGATTGTTGAGGCCAATGGATAAGATGCAAGCATACAGACTTGAGATGGGAACCAACTTAAAAGTGGGCCGCAAGAAAAATCTTTATGATTTTTGGGGAAATAAAATTGCGGATCAACTGAAGGAATCACTTGCCGACCATAAAAACAAGTCTATCATCAACCTCGCTTCCAACGAATACTTCAAAGCTGTTAAGCTGGATGGATTGAAAGATCAGATCATCGAAATCGGATTTAAAGAATACAGGGATGGTAAATTGAAATTTGTTTCTTTCAATGCCAAGAAGGCAAGAGGACTTATGTCACAATATATAATTAAGAATAGAATCTCTAAGTTGGATGGTATCAAGGCATTTAATCTAGAAGATTATGCCTTCGATGAAACTTTGAGTACGGAAAATCACCTAATGTTTACCAGATAGCATCATGAAAAAATTAATCACAGCCTTTCTTCTTTCGATCTTACTAATAGGTTTAAGTTATTTTTTACACAAAGGATTTAGAGTAAGTGAAAAAGTCAGAGTGCCTGGATTAATGAGACTTATGAATCCAAATGATGGATTGTGGAAAAACGTGGACATCTCGTTTCTCAATCCAAAAGATGAAATTACATTACAGGGACCCAACAATCCGATCACAGTTTATTACGATGACAGATTGGTACCTCATATATTTGCTTCGAATATAGAAGACGCCACATTCGCACAAGGATACATACTTGCACAGCATCGTCTTTGGCAGATGGATTTTATGGTACGACTATCAGCTGGGAGATTGAGTGAAGTACTAGGAAAAGCGACCATCAGCCGAGATCTCATGATGCGCAAATTTGGATTAGAATACGGAGCCAAAAAAGCCATTGAAGAATGGAAAAAATTTCCAGAAGATTATAAATCGATCTCGTACTTTAAGGATGGCATCAATGCTTACATCAATGGATTGCAACCAGAAGACCTTCCATTAGAATTCAAATTGGCAAATTACAAGCCGGCGGAATGGACAGATTTAAGTTCTGCTTTGATATCAAAAAATCTTGCTTTTACCTTGAGTAGAAGGGGACCAGATGTTTCAAATACCAATACCTTACTCCACATCGGAGAAGAGGAATACAACAAGTTATTCCACATGAATGACCCCAATCAGATTCCTGTCATCCGTGAAAATGTGGCTATTGAATCTTCTTTAAGAAGAGATAAACCTGATGATGTGCATGATTTAAGTCACACACTTTCTGGTTACACTTATCATGCCCCACACCCAGGTGCTGGAAGCAACAATTGGGCAGTAGCCCCTAGTAAAACCTCCAATGGAAGTGCTTTGTTGGCCAATGACCCTCACCTGCAATTGACCTTGCCTTCTATCTGGTATGAAATGCACATCGTGTGTCCTGGCATCAATTCATATGGTGTTACTGTACCTGGTATTCCGGGAATAATTATTGGTTTCAACGATCATATCGCTTATGGTTCCACCAATGTAGGACATGATGTTTTAGACTATTATACCATTGATTGGGTTGACAAAGAAAAAGGTACTTACAAAGTGGACGGAAAAGTACTTGAAGCACAAAAAGTACCGCAGAAAATAAAAGTAAGAGGACAAGAGGATATCCAATGGGACATGATGATCACCGAATTTGGACCAATCGTCTGGGAATCAGAAAATCCAGATAACAAGGATTTGGCGATGCAGTGGCTAGCCAACAAATCTCCCAACAAGCCTGAATTCAATTCGTTCATCAAGGCATTACAATGTAAAGATTACGATTGCTACAAAGCCGCTACCTCTAACTTCCTCAGTCCAGCTCAAAATTTTGTATATGCGGATAGAGAAGGTAATATTGGTTTAAGAATCAATGGACACCTTCCAGTCAAATATGAAGGTGAAGGTGCGTTTGTTAAAAAAGGAACCAGTTTACAAAATAAATGGTCAGAATTCCTTCCAAGAGAATCCAACCCTCAGACTTTAAATCCAAGTTTGGGCTTTGTATCCTCAGCCAATCAAAAAACAACAGACGAAAGTTTTGCGCATCCTTACATTGGTGGATTTGAAGATTATAGAGGGAGAAGAATCAATGAACTATTGGAAGAAGGCGAGCAATTAGATTATAAAGATATGATGGCTTTTCAATTGGACGCACTAAATATAAAAGCCAGAGAATTTACGCCTTTGATCTTGTCCAACATTCCATCTACAATGATTGATGATAAGAATAGAAAGATTGTTGATGCTTTAAAGACATGGGATTTCAGGTATTCCAAAGATTCAGAGGCGCCATATTATTTTGAAAAAATAGCGGACAAGATAGAAGATGCCATGTGGGATGAATTGGAAAGTGAAGATTATAAGATGTCTAAACCTGACTTCTGGAGATTATATCAACTCGCTTTAGAAAATCCGGAAGATGCTTATTTTGACATAAAATCTACTCCTGAAAAAGAGTCTTTTCAATCACTGGTTAGTCAAGCATTTGCGGAAGCATCAGAAGAAATAGACTTATCAAAGGAACATAACTGGGGTGAAAAATTGCCAACCAATGTCATGCACTTGATCAACATACCAGCTTATTCTCGCACAGACCTTCCAACAGGTGGAAATGGAGATGTACTAAATGCCTTGAAAGGAAATTTTGGGCCATCTTGGAGAATGGTGGTGGAGCTGGGGACAACCACCAAGGCTTGGGGAGTCTATCCTGGAGGTCAGTCTGGAAATCCATTATCACCATTTTACGACAATATGGTTGACGACTGGGCCACTGGTAATTACAATGAGTTATTCTTCTCCGCTGACGAATCAACATATAAAGAAAAATGTAAAATTGTTCATACTTTAATTCCAACCAATGAATAAATTAATTGCAGCGATCGTAATCATCGCATTGAATTTGGGATTAAGTCAATTTTTACCTTGGTGGAATTTTATTCCAATCGTATTCTTGGTGGTATTGATTACAAAATTAAAAGCTTCTTCGAGTTGGGTCGTTCCTGCTCTAAGTCTGATGCTACTGTGGTTGGTTCAGATTTTTCTAACCGATCAAAAAACAGGATTCAGAAGTAGTGAAAGAATCGCTGCAATTTTTGAATCTCCTGGGGTAGTAGCTTATTTGGTTCCTGTAATTGGTGTTGGTTTACTGGCAGCGCTGAGCGGGATCGTTGCGTATTTACTGCGTACTTCATTTCAGAAAAAGGATGTACTTGAGAAATCGGAAATGCATCTGGATGATTATCAAGAAACACAACCAGACCTTAAAGACAAAGGGATCGTTTAAATGAATCTTGATTTCCGAAGAGGTTTTAAGACCATGGCTGGAAGTGGAACTATTGTTCACGCAATTTTTCAATTTCGATATTAACAGCTCCGCTTCAACCACGAATCTAATGTTTCGGATTTTCCGAAACTAAATCATTAGGCAATTCATATATTCCAATCTTTATTGGAACATGTGTTGGAGATATTGTAAGACACCAACACTAACTGAAAAAACTCTTCGGATAAGAGTAGCTCTTTGTACAAGCAATAACAATTTTAGTTTTTCTGATTTCCGATCCATGAGCTTAAAAGCACACGGCTCGGAATCGAATTGTTAATGGCTTATTGTTTTACTTTAGTATTCTTAGGTTCCTAGCAAGAGATCTTACAAATAGATCCCAAAGTTCAGAGTTGAAAACTGCGGCAGAGATTTTAAGTTCATCTGCTTTCCCAACACCTTATACTCATCTCCTGATTGATTGAAACTAAACTGATGGTTTAGGTCAACATGGATTCTATTTTTAATGATGTATCCCAATTGAAATTGAAAACCAGTATCTATTTTTCTTTTGTAGATTTCAAATCCTTCCATTGCATTAAGAGAATACTGTCCATCAACTTGGAAGGTAAAGACAGGCCCTACGCCTACTTTAAAATTATTCTTTCTATATCCTGCGACTACAGGCACACTCAATTCTTTGAATGTATCTGTGTACAGATTGGCATTTCTCGACAATACTTTAATCTCGTCCACCTTGTACTGAACGGTTTTACCTCTATACAAAATGTCTGCACCCAAGTATGCTGTTCCGACGTCTTTATAAAGGCTTAAACCGTAAGCATAGGAAGTTCTTGTCGACAGATAATTTACCTCAAACAAAGATTTTGCTGATGGAATGTAATATTCATCAGAAGCTTGGTTGTTTGACAATGAAGGTGAGCTCACTTTCAATCCTATTTGAAATTGTGCTGAAAGGATGCTGGTTGTGAGTAAAAAGCTCAATGTGAAAAGGAAGTTTTTCATGGTTAATGATTTTATAATTTGGAATAATGATTTCGGATTGCTGTTGTTGTTTCCGTTTTGTTTTTTCAATTGTGATTAAGTTGTTTTGATGGTCTTTTCATTTATAAGTCTTCATCCATTGCCAAAACGTTGCATCGAATAAAAATTATTTTTGTTATCGATGTTCCTTTATTCTTAAATGCTTGGCAAAGTGTTTTTACTTAAAGATTTGCACTTAAATTTTTAAATCTATTCTCTCAAGTCGTTTTAAATAACTACTGTTCAATTTTCATTCAACACTACACAAGAAAAATGAATTTCGTACGATGCATTTTTTAATCATGCTTAGAACGTTATCACCTTGTTACTTATATAATGTTCTCAGAAATGAAAACGTGACAGCAACTTTTATTTTTAACAAAAAAATTGTTTTCAATTCCTTTCTATTACTGGTTGAGTGCGATATAATATCGGCACATATTGAGTGGAATAAAAAGTATTGTAGTAAACAGTAAAACTTAAACTATAGAAAATAATTTACTGAACGAGCGTGCGTTCATCGATATGAAATAAGATTGCAAGCGGCTTAAGTCTCCTTTAATTGGCAACTTTTCGTTTGTAACATATTTAAAACAAGCACTTGGCTTGAATTATTGTTTGCAATGACAAATATATTTTTTGTTAGACTTTACAAGGCATATTTAATCACTTCCTCCATTTCTTCAACGTACTGAAACTCAATGCCTTTGAGATAATCTTGGTTGATTTCCTCTACATCTTTTCTGTTGTCTTCACAAAGAATAATTTTCTTGATACCAGATCTTTTGGCAGCCAAGACTTTTTCTTTAATTCCTCCAACAGGCAAGACTTTACCTCTCAAGGTAATTTCTCCACTCATGGCGAGATTGGCTTTGATCTTTTTACCCGTTAAGACTGAGGTCAAAGCTGTCAGCATGGTGATACCAGCACTAGGACCATCTTTAGGTATTGCTCCTGCCGGAACGTGAATATGGATTTCTGTATTTTTAAATATATCAGGATCTACACCAAGTTTTTCTGCATTGGCCTTGATATAACTAAGTGCAGTGGTAGCAGATTCTTTCATGACATCACCCAAATTTCCTGTCAACGACAATCTAGGCTTACCCTTGTTGGTAGATGCTTCTATATATAAAATATCACCTCCTACTCTAGTCCACGCAAGTCCAATCGCAATACCAGACTGTTTGATTTTGGTAAAGGTATCCGCTTTGAATTTCTTGGCACCTAAGATTTCTTTTAAGTCTTCAACCTGTATCTTGCTGTTGTATTTTTCTTCCATGGCTACTTTCTTGGCCACATATCTCATTACTCCAGCAAGGGTTCTATCCAGTCCACGCACTCCTGATTCTCTTGTATAACCTTGTGTTATGGCACTCAGTACTCTATCTGAAATACCTACGTGTTTGGCTTTAAGTCCATGTGCAAGTCTTTGCTTAGGTACCAAATGTTTTTTGGCAATCTGTACTTTCTCTTCTGTTGAGTATCCACTCAATTGAATGATTTCCATCCTATCCAAAAGGGCTGGTTGGATGCTATTCAATGAATTGGATGTTGCAATGAACATCACTTTAGATAAATCGTAGTCAAGTTCAAGGTAATTGTCATAAAAACTATGATTCTGCTCGGGGTCAAGTACTTCTAGTAATGCAGAAGATGGATCGCCTCTGTGGTTACTTCCAATTTTATCTATTTCATCCAAGATGAAAACCGGATTAGAAGACTTTGCTTTTTTGACTGACTGAATGATTCTTCCAGCCATGGCTCCAATGTATGTTTTTCTATGTCCTCGGATTTCGCTTTCATCGTGCAATCCACCTAAAGACATTCTGATGAAGTTTCTTCCCAAGGCAGATGCTATTGATTTTCCTAAAGAAGTTTTACCCACTCCTGGAGGACCTACCAACAATAATATTGGAGCCTTCATATCACCTTTCAATTTCAACACTGCCAAGTGTTCTAATATTCTTTCTTTCACGTCATCCAACCCATGATGATCTTTATCAAGAATCTCTTTTACATTCTTCAGATTAAAGTTGTCCTCCGTATACTCATTCCAAGGAAGGGTAATCAAGGTATCCATATAATTCAACAGAATAGAATATTCTGCCACTTGTGGATTCATTCTTTGCAGCCTTTTCATTTCTTTATCAAAATGTTTCTGAACTGCCTCAGGCCAATCTTTCTTATCTGCTTTGGCTTGAATTTCTTTTAAATCTTCCGCCTGCGGGTTTTGTCCCAACTCATCTTGAATGGTCTTCAACTGTTGAGACAAGAAATAATCTCTTTGTTGTTTTTGAATATTTCCTTTTACTTTATTGTCAATCTGATCCCTGATTTCTAGCATCTCCAACTCCTGCTGCATGCGCGTAAGGATTTCAGTGGCTTTATTTTCAGGAATATTTATACTTAGTATTTCTTGTTTTACATTGACATCAACATTCAGATTGCTTGCGATAAAATTCATCAAGAATCCATCGCTCTTAATGTTCTGCAACATGACTATTGACTCACTTGGAATATTTGGCGAAAGCTCAATAATTTTTTTAGCACTCTCCTTGATCGCGGATATCAAAGCTCTGTACTCTGCATCATTATCAATAGGACCATCGAAGGCTTCTGCTATTTCACCCTTTAGGAACGGGTCATCAGATAAAATAGACTCAAGATGGATTTTCTTTTGTCCTTGAAGAATCGCCGTTGTATTGCCATCCGGCATTTTTATCAACTTGACGATCTTGGCCATCGTACCAACGGTATACAAGTCATCGATGGTTGGATTCTCAGTTGCGATGTCTAATTGAGAAAAAACGCCTACAAGTTTATCGCTCTTAAAAGCCGACTGAATCGCCTTCTTGGATTTATTACGACCGACGGTAATTGGGATAACGAGTCCTGGAAACAAGACTGTGTTCTTCAAAGCCAACAATGGCAATTCTATCGGCACTTCAATATCGCTATTGTCTTCACTATTTCCTGTAAGTGTAAACATTGGGGAAAAATCTTGCCCCTCTTCTCCTGCCACTATAATTTTCTTCAAATCTTCAAACATAATTTTCTTTCTAGATGTGTACTAGTACAACTTATATACCATGCCTTAATTTGACCACTTTTGTCAGAAAACGGATCAATAGGAATGACACAATGTCAATAACCTCATAAATATTGCAAAAAATGGGTGAAAACCGTCTTTTAGGCGAGTTCAGCTTCTTCTTCAGAAACCCCAGTCAACTCTTCAATTGTATCGATTTCGACCTTTAGGTTTTCAATGATGAACTTCTGACGTTCCATTGAATTCTTACCCATGTAGTACTGTAACACTTCAAGGATACTAATGTTATCATTGAAAATCACAGGTTCTAAGCGCATGTCTTCTCCAATAAATTCTCCAAATTCATCAGGAGAAATCTCCCCGAGACCTTTAAATCTAGTAATTTCGGCCTTTCCACGCAATGATTCAATTGCGGTTTTCTTTTCGGTATCGCTATAGCAATAGAATGTCTTCTTTTTGTCTCTTACTCTGAAAAGTGGCGTTTCCAAGATATACAAATGCCCTTCCCGAACTAGGTCTGGGAAAAATTGCAAAAAGAAAGTAAGCAGCAAAAGTCGAATGTGCATACCATCGACATCGGCATCTGTAGCGATTACTACTTGGTTGTATCTCAATCCATCAAGTCCGTCTTCTATGTTCAATGCGTGCTGCAATAGATTCAACTCTTCATTTTCGTATACCACCTTTTTGGTTTGACCAAAACTATTCAATGGTTTACCCCTTAGACTAAAAACTGCTTGCGTCTGTACATCTCTTGCCTTGGTGATCGATCCACTTGCTGAATCTCCCTCGGTGATAAATACGGTCGTTGCTTTGAGTGTTTCTTCTTTGTCTTTCTTTCTTGGCTCGTTGAGGTGTACTCGACAATCTCGTAACTTCTTATTGTGAATATTGGCAACCTTGGCTCTTTTGTTGGCCAATTTCTTGATACCTGCAATTTCTTTTCTTTCTCTTTCTGATTGTTGGATACGTTTCAACAATGCTTCTGCTACAGCTTTGTTTTTATGGAGGAAGTTGTCCAGATTCTTTTTCAAGAAATCCACTACAAAGAGACGCATGGTCTGACCTTCAGGAGCCACATTCAGTGAGCCCAATTTGGTCTTGGTCTGTGATTCAAATACTGGCTCCTCTACTCTTACACTTATAGCTCCTACAATTGCACCTTGAATATCCTTTGAATCATAACTCTTCCCATAAAATTCTCTGACTGTCTTTACGATACCTTCTCTGAAGGCAGCCAAGTGTGTTCCACCTTGGGTTGTATTTTGTCCATTGACAAAAGAATAATATTCTTCACCATATTGATTGCCATGCGTCAACGCTATCTCAATATCATCCCCTTGAAGATGAATGATAGGGTATCTCATGGTTTCGGTATCACTTTTACGCTCAAGCAAATCTTTCAGTCCATTTCTTGAAACGTAACTTTTACCATTAAACTTAAGTTTGAAACCAGCATTTAGGTAGGCATAATTCCACAGTTGGTTGATGATAAATTCTTCTCTGTGTTTGTATTTTTTGAAAACGCTATCATCTGGAATGTATTCGATCAAAGTTCCATTTTGTTCTTTGGTCTTTGTCATTTTACTTTCCTTCATCAATTCGCCTCTCTCAAAAATGGCAGACTTTTGTTTTCCATCTCTGAAGGCAGTCACGGTAAATTGGTTGGACAATGCATTTACTGCTTTTAATCCTACTCCATTCAACCCTACAGATTTCTTAAAGGCTTTGGAATCATACTTACCACCTGTGTTGATTTTAGAAACTACATCCACTACTTTGCCTAAAGGAATTCCTCTACCATAATCTCTTACAGTAACCACTCCTTCCGATATGTCAATATCCAATTGTTTTCCATGACCCATGACAAACTCATCAATGGAGTTGTCAATGACTTCCTTAAGCAGAACGTATATACCATCATCAGCATGAGATCCATTTCCTAGTTTACCTATATACATCCCAGGCCTTAACCTAATATGTTCTTTCCAATCGAGGGATCTAATATTATCTTCAGTATATTGAACTGTAGCCATAGAGTTAATTTATTATTAGGAGACAAAGATAAAACATATTATGATTTCTAATAAGATGTTTTATCTTTAAAAAGCATTATCAACATGAGATACCTAAGTTTCATCCTCTTTCTTTTGTTAACAGCCTGCAATGAACCAGCAGCGAGCTCGAAGGCATCACCTAGTAAAATAGACAAAGCCCTTGCAGTCGTCAATCAATCCATCGAAGCACATGGAGGACTTGACCATTGGAAAAACATAGAAACTTTAAAGTTCAGAAAAGAAACCAAGTTGTTCTTGGCTGATGGTAGTATTGAAAAAGATGTCAACGAAATTCACACGCTACATCAGAAGGACACATTGCATGGATCCATCGTAAACCTTGACACAATTGCTGCCAATAAATACACCACTACTTTTGCCGATGGCAAAGGAATTAAAAAAATGAATTCGGGAACAACCGATGGAACAAATGCTTTTTTGTCTTCTCATTTTGTTGTCAATCAACCGTTTAAATTATTGGATCCAGGTGTGCAATTAAGCTACTTAGGAAGAGACACTTTAGCAAATAGTAAAATTGTTGATGTTGTCAAAGCGTATTATGGTGACCCAAGCGATGATGTCTGGTGGTTTTATTTTGACATACAAAGTCATGTTGTTTTATCGACTTTGATTTATCATGCACCTACCTACGCTTATGTTGACAATGAAGTCATTGAAGAAGTCGATGGCATATTGTGGAATTTAAAAAGAACAACATATCGGACTGATAGTCTTAGGAATATTGAATTTGTAAGGGCGAAGTTTGTTTACGAGGTTTTATGATGTTTTAGAAAAATAAAAAGTATAATCCTAAGGCAAAAGTTTCTAAATAAATCTAATACAAACATTTGCCGAAAGGCTGGAACAAGAATATCCAAATAGCAATTGCTGTTCTGCAAGAAATAAGATCCAAGAATAAAAAAAGAGGCTACCTCATACGAGACAGCCTCTTACATTATCTTTCAATATTGAAGGAAATACTACTCCACTTCAAACATCCCTTTAAGATCACCAATCATCACTTCAAATTCGCCTGCCTCCGTGATCCACTCGTTTTCTCTTCCTACAAAAGCCAAGTCTTGAGGAGTTATCGTAAAGCTCACTGTCTCCGTTGCTCCTGGAGCAATAGCCACTTTATCAAATCCTCTCAAGCGCTTAACGCATGGAGTCACACTCGCTACTTTGTCTGCGATGTACAACTGAACCACTTCTTTACCTTTTCGTGTGCCGTTATTGGTAACATCTACTTGTATGGTGATGGAGCCGTTGCTCGTGATTTTTTCTTGACTCATTCTTAAGTTGCTATAATCGAATGTCGTGTAGCTCAATCCATGACCAAATTCCCATTGAGGATTGAATCCATTCATGCTAAAATCTCGGTGTGCTAGATCGGTTCCTTTGTGATCATAGGTGATGATATCATTTGGAAACTTAGGATAGGTGATTGGTAATTTTCCACTTGGATTGGCTTTTCCAAAAAGAATATCGCTGATCGCTCTTGCTGATTCTTCCCCTGGTAAAAACCCAACCATGATAGCATCAGGGATGTCTACAATATCATTGATTAATCTTGGCCTTCCTTCAATCATAATCAAGATGATTGGCTTCCCTTCATCTTTCAACCCTTTTACAAGATCCAATTGATCTTGCGGCAAAGTAATGTCATCAATATCACCTGGTTTTTCTGTGTAAGGTGTTTCTCCCAGCACAACAATGACTGCATCTGCATTGGCCGCTGATGACTTGGTATTTCCTATATCTGATCCATCTGTATAAGTAACATTGGCTTCTCCATGTTCCGCTTTGATTGCGTCTAGGATTGACCATTTGCCTGGAGTATCCCATTTTGGATCTGTTCCTTGCCAAGTTCTTGTCCAGCCTCCGTTTAGGCATGTCAAGGTATTGGCATTAGGCCCAGTTACCAATATATTTCCTAGTGTCGATCCATCTAGAGGAAGGGCATTGTTTTTATTTTCAAGCAATACCATTGATTCTTTTGCTGCTTCATAAGACATCTGTGCAAACTCATCAGAAGCAAATTTGTCATAAGCATTAAAATCAGGAACGGGGTTTTCAAACAGACCAAGATCTTTTTTCATTTGAAGAATTCTCCCAACTGATTCATCTATTCTAGACATTGGAACAACTCCTTCTTCTACCAATTCCTTCAATAAAACAGGAAACTTGGTATCCATCGGTACCATGGCCATATCTATCCCTGCATTGATTGCTTGTCCGATCGCTTCTTTAAAATCTTTGGCAACTCTGTGTCTTGAGACCAAGTATCCAATATCTTCCCAATCTGTTACTGCAACTCCTGTAAAGCCCATCTCATCTCTTAACAAATCTTTCAAGATTTTTTCGTCTGCATGAACAGGGATTCCGTTCATCTCTCCAGAGCAAATCATAATTGAATTTGCTCCTGCATCAACCGCTGCTTGGAATGGTGGAATAACATATTCCTTTAATTGTCTTTCGTGGATGTATACAGGCATTCTATCTTTTCCTCTCATTGGTGTACTATAACCCAAGAAGTGTTTCATGGTACAAGCAACTTTATCTGTTGCACCGATATTATCTCCTTGTAAGCCTTCTACATAAGCCACACCCATCTTTTTGATCAGATGAATATCTTCTCCATATGTTTCCCAAAGTCTAGGCCATCTTGCATCTCTTCCTGCATCAAGAACTGGAGAAAAACTCCATGGTATACCTGAAGCACGTGTTTCATATGCGGTCACTTCGGCACACTGTCTTGCAAATTCTGGATCCCAAGTACAAGCTGTAGAAAGCTCTTGAGGAAACAGTGTACTTTCCATTGTATAGTTGGTACCATGAATGGCATCGATACCATAGATTACCGGAATCTTAGATTCCTTCATCATGGCATATTCTTGTATTGTTGTTATGATATGTTTCCATTCATCACGTGTATATGCATGTCCTCCACAATTTAAAATAGAACCTACCCTCAGGTCAACCAATACATTCTTTAATTTTTCTTCATTGAACGTAAATGGCTCTACCAAGTTATATGGTTGTCCTTCGGCAAGCACGTCAATGCTCAATTGAGTCATCTCACCTACTTTGTCTTCCAAACTTAATGTAGCTAATTTTTCATCTACCCATGAGCTCTCCATGGATGATTTTACTTGCGAAGTTGCATCAGTAACCACTGGCTTAGCACAAGCAGTGATGGCCAATGAAATGACCACCATTAAAAGGAATTGAAAAGTTTTCATTGTTGGTTTTATTATTCTTATTTATTTCTGAAAGACTCTAATATAATCTACAATCATTCTTTGAGGGAATATTGTAGAGGAGTCTGGATTACCAGGCCATAGTCCTCCAACAGCAACATTAAAAATGAAAAAGAAGTTTTGATTAAAAGGATAAGCTTGACTTCCAACTGTATTTTGATTGATAGAAAAATATTGAGTGTCATCCATGAACCATCTGATGGTATTCACATCCCAGATAATAGAAAATACATGAAATTTATCCCCAAAAGTTTCATCAAATAATTCTATGGAATTTCCATGATTGTGACTCCAGGATTGTCCTTGTGGACCCCAGTGTGCTGTTCCATGAACTTTGTTGGGCTCATGACCCACCAGTTCCATCACATCAATTTCTCCGCAAACTGGCCAACCACTTTCAGGAAAGTTGGCACCGAGCATCCAAAGTGCAGGCCAAATACCTTGACCTTGAGGCAATTTAGCTCTGATATCTATTCTTCCAAAGCCAAATTCTTTTTTGTCGACAGTTACCAATCTGGCTGAGGTAAATTCCCCACCATCATTTCTTGCCTCAATCACCAATTTTCCATCTGCTAGAAATGAGTTGGCTTCATCGTTGGTATATCTTTGTAATTCTTGATTACCCCATCCACCAGCACCAAGTTCGTGGGTCCAGCAAGTTGGATCTAATTCTGAACCGTTGAATTCATCTGCCCAAGCAAGTGTATATCCACCATAAGATTCTGGCGTAATGTAACCATCTTCAGGAATGAATACAAAGGTATCATCGTTTCTGATCGTTCCTACTCCTTCTCCTTCTAAAATCGTAGCATTGAATGGATTGGACAACAGTACTTTGAATTCATCGTCCTCTTCCCTCAAGGTATCGGTTACGATCTCAACTACGATTTCTTTTAATGTTTCGCTTGGTGCAAATTCCAATGTTCCCTGAGTAGCAACATAATCCAAATCTACCAAAGCCGTATTGCTTTCTGTTGTATAATTCACCTCGACTATCTCATTAGAAGCCTCAGAGAGTCTCACTTGAAATACAAATTCAGAATCTGCATCACCCTCAAATTGAGTAATATTATTGATTGAGATCCTAGGAGTAGTCTCATTACTCACGCCAGGTTCAGATGGTGTACAACCACCACAAATAATCGCTAACAACACAACTGGAAGGAAAAGAAATCTATAGTTCATTTATTCTGATTTTAATCTAAATCTCCAAACACCAGGACCGAAATTGATTTCCAAAATCATCACGTCTTTTGATCCATCATTTGTTATTTCTACAATATCATAGGTGATCCCGTCTACAGGAGTCGTAACTTCTGCTCCATTGACCACTTTAGGCAATCCCACAAAAGCACCAAGACCTCTTAATGAAATCTGTAACACACCTTCATTATCTGCCAATTCAAATGAATGTTCTCCACTAGCCCAAGGAGCGAAAGACTCAGCTAAGTCTCCATCATTAACGCATTCAAAGGCGAATCCCATATAATCTTCCGCCCACAAATCACCCTTAGTGTCGTATATCATCGTTCCATCTTCAAAGAATATCCATTCATCATTCCAAGCACACGGACGTGCCAAACTCTCATCTTCTGCTGATTGCCACCATGTTTCTCCAGCATTGGGACCAACAAAAAGTGCACCTTCTCCATCATCTAGTGTCCATACTTTACTATCACAATTGGTTAAATCTTCCAATTCAGGAAGTGTAAGACAACTGATTCCTAGATCTTCATCAACCGTTACTCTGTCAGTTCCAGTTGCAAATCCTCCATCGTTAAATGCAGTCAACTGCACCTCATAATCTCCAGCTTTGGTATAAGTATATACGATACTTGTTCCTTCACCAGTCCCACCATCGCCAAACTGCCATTGATGGATGAATGTGCCTTGGGTTGTATTTGTAAATTCGAAATTATTGTCACCTAAATCTGTAACCGTAAAACTTACACTTGTTGGTGGAGTTCCTAGGCTCTGCTTATCCTCAACAACAGGATCACATGAAACCATAAAAAGCACAGATAGGAGTAATAATATTTTGAAAGTATTCATATTCATTTTATCTAATTTTAATAACCAGGATTCTGTTGTAATGAACCTGATGTCAAATCAATTTCTCTTTGTGGGATTGGCAATAACTCGTTTTTACCCGATTGAAAACCTGGTAAAAATTCCGTTGCCTTCCCCGTTCTTATCAGATCAAAATAACGGTGACCTTCTGTCGCCAATTCCAATCTTCTTTCTCTGTAAACAGCCTCCAACAAAGAGTCACCAGAATTACTAAGCGGTTGTAGTCCGACTCTGCTTCTTACTATATTAAGGTATGTTCTCGCTTGACCTTCATCACCTCCCGATCTCAACAAAGCTTCTGCCGCCATCAAATATACATCAGCCAACCTGATAACTCTTTCATTGGTACCCCAATTTAAGGCAGGTTCACCATCAGGTGCAACATTTTCTTGTAGCCCAGCGTACTTTCTTATGAAATAATCTGTGTTTTGGAATGCAGCTGTATAACTCGCACCAGAATTGGCGATCAAATCGTTTCCATCGATGATGGTATGTTCAAATCTAGGGTCATTGGCCATTACATCCACCAATTCCAAACTTACTGGACAGAAACTCCATCCGGTGGCAAAGTCAGGTCCGACATAATCTCTCATTCCAAAAAACTGAACGCTATAATTTCCTTCTGTTCCGTTGACAAAATTCTCCCATCCACCACTCTGAATTTCTGAGTGTTGAATTTCCCAAATAGACTCAACTCCCCATTCGTTGCTCAATTGAAAAATGTCACCATAATTGTCTTCCAGCGCATATAAATTTGAATTGATCACCTCTTCAAAAAGAGCAGCAGCTTGACCCATTTCTGCCTCATTGTTTTCATGAAGAATCACTTTACCCAACAAAGCAGTAACTGCTCCTTTTGTCACTCTTCCAAATTCAGAAGGTGTCACACTTGTCGGCAATTCAAAAGTATTATAAGCATCAGTCAGATCCTGCTTGATCTGAGCGTACACTTCCGCTTCTGTCGCTTGCACCTGACTGGTGATTTCATCGGGACTAATTCTATCCAAAGTCAAAATTACATTTCCGAAGAATCTTACCAAATCAAAGTAATAGTGTGCTCTTAAAAACTTCACTTCGGCCAAAGTTCTGTTTTCAAAGCTCTCATCAAGATTGTCCAACAAGGCCATTTTTTCAATCAGCAAATTACATCTTGCAATTCCACCATAATACTTTGCCCATAATCCTTCTTGAGGACCAAGTTCAGGCGTCATACTAAAGCCATCAAATGCAACCCATGAAGGTTGATCAGAAGCATCCGATCCTCCAGCATGGCAATCATCCGATGCAGCATTCAAAAGACCTAGTGACATAGACCATTGCCCAGCGGAACCACCCCATGAAAGCGGATCATAAGCAGCAATCAATCCTTGAAAGATCTCTTCTTCATTTTGGTAGAAATTATTTTCCGTATTTGTTCCCTTCGGTGAAAGGATCAAAAAATCGTCTGAGCAACCTGTGATTGTCATCAGTGCAAAGACCAATAAAAAACTATATATTTTATTCATAATAATTCTTATTCAAAGGTGACATTCAATCCAAAAATAAATTGTCTGGCTTGAGGATAAAGTCCTCTATCAATACCAAAACTCCCACCACCAATCTCAGGATCAAATCCAGAGTACTGCGTAATCGTCAAAGCATTTTTGATGGCTCCGTATACTTTCGCTCTACCGATGTTGACTCTTTCAGTTGTCCAATCAGGCAAAGTATATGAAAGCTGTAAATTCTTAATTCTAAAATAAGCACCAGACTCAACAAAGAAATCTGAGCTTCTCGAGAAATTTCTATTTGGATCATTCACTACCAATCTAGGATAATCATTGCTGGTACCTTCTCCAGTCCACCTTCCCAATGCATCCCCTGTCAAATTGGCCATCTGTAAATCAAATCTTCTGTTGGCAGTATAAATTTCATTACCCCAAACTCCTTGACCAAAAATCTGCAATTCAAAATTCTTGTAGCCAAACGTGAAGTCATTTCCATAAGTCCACGTCGGAGTAGGATCGCCTATTACAGTTCTATCATCTTCATCAATCACTCCATCTTCATTGATATCAACAAATATCAGATCACCTGGTGCAGCATCCGGCTGCAAAGGAATACCTTCTGAATTTACATGGGCATCTAAATCTGCTTGATTCTGAAAAAGACCTGCAGTCTCAAATCCAAAAAAAACTCCAACTGGCTGCCCCACGATCGCACGGCTTATTTCCAATCCTTGCGGACCAAATCTTGCTCCAGGCAAAAATTCTTTATCAGGTGTAATGAATAGTATTTCATTTTCATTGTAACTGATGTTACCTCCTACGTTTACATAAAAGTCACCAATATTTTCTTCATAAGAAACATCCAATTCAAGTCCACGATTCTGTAACTCACCTACATTGGCTGTTGGCGAACCAAAACCGACAAATCCTGGAACTTCAAATTGTAATAAAATTCCATCTGTATCTTTTTGATAAGCATCAAAAGTTACATTCAATCCTTTAAACAATACAGCATCAAATCCAATATTGTATTGCACCGTTTCCTCCCATCTTAGATCTGGATTTGCCAGACTTCCTACCACTGTTCCCACTGCCAATTGATCTTGAAGCCCAAATGTATAATTGGCTCCTGTCACTACCTGAGGTAAGAATAAGAAGTCAGCAATTCTATCATTTCCGTTTATACCCCAAGATGCTCTCAACTTGAAATAATTCACTGCATTGACATTGAAGAATTCCTCATCGCTTAGATTCCATCCAAGAGAAACTGAAGGGAACACTCCGTATAAATTGTTTGATCCAAACTTAGAAGAACCATCTCTTCTTAAGGTTGCAGTCAATAAATATCTTTCTTTAAAGTTGTATGATAATCTTGTAAAAATAGAAGCAATCGTATTGTTGTACTCAAACCCAAAAAACGATTGATTGTCTCTCGGTACACTAAATCCAAGGGATGCATCTTCAAGATTGTCCACAGGGATGTCTTGTACAGCTCCACCGATACCAGAACCTTGTTCTTTTATCGCTGAATTTCCGATCAATGCCGTCAATTTATGTTGGCCAAAATCGAGGTCATAACTCGCAGTGTTCTCCCATGTCCATACCAAACCTCTATTCTGAGCTCTGTTGTATGAATTAAGATCAAGTCTATTTGTTGCGTTTAAGTAATGTACTGGATTGAATCCTTCGCTACCCCAAAAGGCCAAATCTGCACCGATGCTAGAACGCAACTTCAATTTCTCTATTGGTTCGTATTCTATATAGGTAGATCCTACAAACTTATCACTCCAGCCTAAGTTCTGCTGAATAGACAATGCTGCTACCGGATTAAGTACTTCAGAAGTTACAAAATTAGAAATTCCAAAAAGTCCGTTTTCGTCACCCACGACAGGAAAATTTGTGTAAACGGAATTGGAAAGAACAGCTGGATCCGTTTCGTAGATCGGTGTAATTGGATCTAGATTCAAGGCTCTACTTAAAGGAGAACCAAATTCACTATTAACAGAAACACCTTGCGCACTTACTCTTGTATACGCAATACTCGTTCCGATCATAATTCTGTCGGTAACTTGATTTGTATTGTTTAATCTGATATTGAATCTCTTATATTTTGACTGGTCTTCAGATACAATTCCTTCTGCATTTAAAAATGAGAATGATCCATAAAATTTTGAAATTTCTCCACCAGCATTCAGACTTACATTGTGATTAACCGTAGGCGCATTACGTCTGAATACTGCATCTTGCCAATCCGTACCTTCACCAAAAATTGTAGGGTCTGGGAATGGTATGTTTTGACCTGCTGCAGCAAATGATTCATTCATCAGAGTTGCATATTCAGTTGCATTAAGTACAGACACTTTTTTCCAAGGATTCGAAGCTCCATAAAAGGCATTGTAATTGACAACTGGCTTTCCGGCAACTCCTTGCTTGGTTGTTACAAGTATCACACCATTGGCAGATCTTGCTCCATAGATTGATGCAGAAGCTGCATCTTTTAATACTTCAATGGATGCGATGTCATCAGGACTTAAATAATCAATGCCACCAGTGATGGCAACACCATCAACAATGTACAATGGATCACTATTACCCAGTGTTGTCGTCCCTCTGATTCTTACGGTAGAGGCTGATCCTGGCTGTCCAGATTCAGTTGTTACCCTTACACCAGAGGTACGTCCTTGAAGTGCAGACTCGATACGATCGATCTGCATGTCCTCAAGAGCTTCACCATCAACTTTAGCTATGGCGCCTGTTACTACTTTTTTCTTTTGTGTACCATAACCGACAACGATGATTTCGTCAAGTTCGGCAGCATCGATGTTCATAAAGACATTCATCATGCCTTGTCCATCATATTGTAGTGATAATGATTTGTATCCTACAAAAGAGAAATCCAAAGTTGGATTGGGGCTGGTCGTGGTCAATTCAAATTTTCCATCTATATCTGAGATGGTTCCATTTGTTGTTCCTTGCTCGAGTACCGTTACGCCGATCATCGGCAATGCATCGTTACTATCGGTTATTAGACCAGAAATGGTATTCTGCGCACTCAACGCGAGTGAACAAAATACCATTGCTATTGTAAATATTGTATGTCTCAAATTACTGAATAATTATCCTGCTTGTTTTAAAATAGTTTTCTGTCTGACCGTTGATAAAATACATCCCTTGTGCTAGGTGTGATAAATCAAGATCCATTACATTATCTGTTGCGCTTATTCTCTGTAAAACTTTCCCATTGATATCAATCACTGATAATTGAACATTTGCATTTTCTAGTTCTATAATAAAGTCTCCTGATGAGATGCTAGGACTTACGTCAAATAGGTTTTCATTGCTTACCAAATCATTTGTGTTAACAAGACATGATTCGCAGGCATCAAAACAGAATGCTGTTGTAGAAAAGTCTGTATCTGATTCATCCACAACCAATAATCTATTTACAAAAATACCTCCATTTCCATCATCAAAAGTTGTTGTACATGGTGCTCCATCCTCAAATATTTCCCAACCATCTACTCCATTTTTAAATTTGTATTCGTAGTTACCCGACTCTACAGCAAAAGTAATTTCATATACATCATCACCATTGTCATCTGTCATTTCCGCATTCTCCCAATTGGTAATTTGACCTGCATAGAATACTCCTTCAGGATTGATGTCTGATTCAGACATATCTACTCTCCATGTTACATCGACTGTAGAAACAGCAGTACAGTTGGTGTCTTCAGTGCATTCACCAAAACATGTACTAATAACAGTTGCTCCAGTCATTGGTTCAAGGAATCTATCGTTAAAGTTGTCAGGATCAGCACAATCTAAGCCCGAGATATCTTCTTTACATGAAAAATCAGGACATGGGCCATTTGCGAAAGTGTAAAAAGAAGAAAAACCTACAGATCTGTTCAATGTAATACTATACACACCGTCTCCGTCGCTATCATCCATTAAGAATCTTCCACCTGGCGCTTCAAAATTACCTCCACCTGCTAAATAAACAGAATCTGCAGCCGTTACTCCATCAGCAAATCCCAAGTTAAAGGTCAAGGTCGCACGATCTTCGCATGCATAACAACTGTTCCAACAACTACTAATGGTCGCTCCATCGACCAAAGCCGTTGATCTATTTGTAAAAACTTCTCCAGGTGCACCAAAACTCGTAGCTACACACTCATCGGTAAGAGCAAATTCTTCCCAAACATCTCCTTCTCTTACATAGTATTTGTACTCAGTAATTCCTGCAGGTGCAGTGATTGATGTACTCCATGTTCCATCGCCATTGTCAGTCATTGGATTGTCTTCACTCCATCCATTGAATTGGCCTCTTAACAGTACCTCATCAATCGTTTCTGCATAACTATTCATATCAACCGTAAATTCAACCGTCACATCTTCAGGCTCACCATAGGTAATCACCACATCATCAAAGAAATACATCCTTGAAACATCTGGTACTTCAAGAAAATCAAAGAACAACACAAAACTTTCAAATACACCATTTACACCCGGTAAGAAAGGCCCTTCAATAGAAGGAGTTGCCAAATCAAAACAGATTTCAGTCCAAGTCATTGTTTCTGTTACCTCCTGTTGTAGTATCCAGTTATCAATGGTTCCAGTCTCAAGCTTTAAGGCAACATTTCCTGGCTCATTAAACCAAACTTTCATACAAATATCGATGGCAGAGTTTGTATTTACCTGAAAACCTGGATCAGCAAATGCACCTGCCCATGGTTGTCCATTGTTTGGATGTACAAAATCAGCCACCGTTGGACTCGTATTAATTCCAGAAGGATCTGGGTTTTCAATAATATTATTGGATTCACCTGTCAGGTCACTCTCAAAGTAGGTGAAAGATGTGGTTGTTTCCGGTGATTCAAAGTCCAAAAGGACCTCAGTCTGTGAAAAAGCCACAAAACTCACGAAAGAAAGTAGAAGTGTAGTTATAATTCTCATATGCTCGTTTTTATAAAATTTGCTTTAAAATAGAAAAATTGAGTAAATATACTGCGATACATAGTGTTTAAAATACAATAACAACATATTGCGGACCTAAGCATATGTAATAAATAAAGGTATTGGGCGTTAAAATATAATTGCAATCCATGCTTTATTTAATTACTTTTGCACTCCTTAAGATGAAAAAATTACCACTATTTATATTGATTATAGTTCTTTTAGGCGCTTGTAAGACAGATTATGAGAAGGTCAGAACGAGTAATGACCCCAAGTTGATCTACGAAGCTGCCAATCAATACTATAAAAATGGGAACTATCTAAATGCACAGACGTTGTACGAATTGTGTATTCCATACTACAGAGGAAAGGAAGAAGCGGAAGATTTGTACTATAAATTTGCCGATACCCATTTTCAACAAGGTGAATATTTATTGTCGTCGCACTACTTTAAGAATTTTGCATCAAGTTTCTACGCTAGTCCAAAAAAAGACGAGGCAGAATTTCTAGCTGCATATTCTAAGTATAAGCTTTCGCCAAACCACAAACTGGACCAAAGTTATTCAGGTGAGGCAATTGACGCTCTACAAGAATACATCAACTTGCATCCTGAAAGTGATAAAATTGATGAATGTGCGAGATTGATTGATGAAATCAGAGCCAAATTGGAGTTGAAAGCTTTTGAAGAAGGAAAACTATACTATGATATCAAGAACTACAATTCTAGTATCAAGTCATTTGAAAACATGTTGAAGGATTTTCCTGATACCAAAAGAGCTGAAGAAATAAGATTCTTAATACTTCAATCATCCATCAATTGGGCGACCAACAGTATTTTTGAAAAGAAAGAGGAAAGATTAGAAGACACACTAAAAAAATATGAATTGTTCGCTAGAAAATATCCTAAATCAGAATACATGGATCAAGTGGATAAAATTTATAATACATATCAAGAAGAAATTAAAATCATAGAAAATGTCAGACTTAAAAACGCAAGTTCAGAATATTGAACCAAACTTATCTGCTAGAAGAATGGAGTCGATGATAGAAGGTACAACCAATATTTACAAATCATTGGTTATCATTTCTAAAAGAGCGAGACAATTGAACGTTCAACTAAAAGAGGAACTTAACGCTAAGCTTGAAGAGTTTGCTGTTACTCCTGACACGATTGAGG
This sequence comes from uncultured Saprospiraceae bacterium, assembly GCA_937950315.1. Taxonomy (GTDB): domain Bacteria; phylum Bacteroidota; class Bacteroidia; order Chitinophagales; family Saprospiraceae; genus JAHDBF01. Next base: position 63,630 of record CALFDU010000026.1, read on the forward strand.
AAATCAACGAAAACAAAGAGCAAATTGAAATCTCTAAGTTTTATGAAAAACTTCCTAATCCAACAGTGATTGCAACCCATGAGTTTTTGCAAAATCAACTTGAGTTTAGAGACTTAAATGCCCCTGTAGAAGTTGAGGTAAAGGAGGAAGACGCTCCAGCTGAGGAATAAATTATATCCTCTTTTTATTACAATCCAAAGACCCTAGTAAAACACACACATGTCACTAAAGGGTAGAAAAATAATCCTGGCCATTTCAGGGAGTATAGCAGCTTATAAAGCTGCTTTTCTTTGCCGTCTACTTATTAAAGATGGGGCAGAAGTACGTGTAGTCATGACCATGGCTGCTACCAAATTTATTTCTGCACTCACTATGTCTACCTTAAGTAAAAATGAAGTATACATTGACGTAATGGATGACAATTCATGGAACAACCACGTCGAACTTGGTCTTTGGGCGGATCTATTGGTGGTGGCACCCGCTACTGCCAACACACTTTCTAAAATGGCTTCAGGACAAGCGGACAATATGTTGCTCGCTGTATATCTTTCAGCCAAGTGTCCAGTCATATTTGCGCCAGCGATGGACCTCGATATGTGGAAACACCCATCTACCAAAAACAACCTTGCAACTTTAAAGGAATACGGTAACATACTGATCGATGTCGAGAGTGGAGAGCTTGCTAGTGGACTAGTGGGTGAAGGTAGAATGGCTGAACCAATCAACATCAAAAGATACATCAAAGAGCACTTTACCAACCAACAAGAACTAGTTGGTAAAAAAGTGATGATTACCGCAGGTCCTACACATGAAGCATTGGATCCTGTTAGATATATAGGCAATAAAAGTACTGGTAAAATGGGCATTGCCTTGGCAGAAGTTTTATAC